>NZ_LT630450.1:1417500-1587500 GCF_900116045.1 Desulfovibrio piger | reverse complement strand
CTGTGCCAAGTCGTATAGACGACGTATACGGACTGACGCCTGCCCGGTGCTGGAAGGTTAAAAGGAGGAGTCAGCGCAAGCGAAGCTCCGAATTGAAGCCCCAGTAAACGGCGGCCGTAACTATAACGGTCCTAAGGTAGCGAAATTCCTTGTCGGGTAAGTTCCGACCTGCACGAATGGCGTAACGATCTCCACACTGTCTCGGCCAGAGACTCGGTGAAATTGAAGTCGCGGTGAAAATGCCGTGTACCCGCAGAAAGACGGAAAGACCCTGTGCACCTTTACTATAGCTTGACATTGGGATTTGAGCCTGCATGTGTAGCATAGGTGGGAGCCTGTGAACCCTGTACGCCAGTATGGGGGGAGGCAACGTTGAAATACCACCCTTGTTTGTTCAGGTCCCTAACTCTTCGCCGTTACCCGGTAAGAGGACAGTGTCTGGTGGGTAGTTTGACTGGGGCGGTCGCCTCCCAAAATGTAACGGAGGCATGCAAAGGTTCCCTCAGGCTGATTGGAAACCAGCCGTCGAGTGCAAACGCAGAAGGGAGCTTGACTGCAAGAGAGACATCTCGAGCAGGTACGAAAGTAGGTGTTAGTGATCCGGTGATCCCGAATGGAAGGGTCATCGCTCATTGGATAAAAGGTACGCCGGGGATAACAGGCTGATCGCATCCAAGAGTTCACATCGACGATGCGGTTTGGCACCTCGATGTCGGCTCATCACATCCTGGGGCTGAAGCAGGTCCCAAGGGTACGGCTGTTCGCCGTTTAAAGTGGTACGCGAGCTGGGTTTAAAACGTCGTGAGACAGTTTGGTCCCTATCTTCTGTGGGCGTAGGAGAATTGAAAGGGCCTGTCCCTAGTACGAGAGGACCGGGATGGACACACCACTGGTGGACCTGTTGTCGTGCCAACGGCACAGCAGGGTAGCTATGTGTGGAAGGGATAACCGCTGAAAGCATCTAAGCGGGAAGCCTGCCTTAAGATAAGTTCTCCCTGACGCAAGTCCTGAAGGGCCGAGGTAGACGACCTCGTCGATAGGCTGGAGGTGGAAGCCCTGTGAGGGGTGGAGCTGACCAGTACTAATAGCCCGTGCGTCTTGTTTCTCGAAAAACCTTCCATCCCTGTTTCAATATTTTGACAAATTTCTTTGGTAGCCATAGAGGAGAGGGTACACCCGACCCCATTCCGAACTCGGAAGTTAAGCTCTCCATCGCCGATGATACTGCATAACGTCATGTGGGAAAGTAGGCCGCTGCCAAAGATCGTTCGAGACCCCCTTGCCGCTTTCAGCGCGAGGGGGTCTTTTTTGTATGGCGCGCCTGCCCGATCCCCCAGCGGCCGGACCTCTATCCCGCCGCTTTGCCGGTTTCAATGAAGAAGACCTCCTGCCACGCAGGAGGTCTTCTTCATTAAAAAAAAGGAGGTGGCTTCGGCCACCTCCTGGGCAGGCAATGATTTACTTCAGCTTTTCCAGAGCATCGTCATAGAACTTGCACATATTTTCCAGATTCTGTTCCTGCTGGACTTTCAGCAGCTGGGGCTGCAACTCCTGCATGATTTTGGCATAGCCTTGCGGATCGGCCTGGGATTTTTTCTGAACGGCAGCGGCGAATTCGTTGGCCTTCTTCTGAGCTTCCTCAGGAGAGCAGGCAGCCGACGCGAGGGAGGCGGTGGACAGGAGCAGGGCGCAGGCCAGCAGGAACGAAATTTTTTTCATACATACCTCGATGCGTTGGACAGCGGGGCTGTCGGTTGATTCCCATATGGGTCGTGTTACCTAAGCACACTTGCCGGCAGCAGGCAACCCATTATCACTTGCCATGGGGCAAGTTCCGGCTGTTTTTTGAAAAATCAAGGGTTGCGGAAGGTTGGAACATATTTTGCGTGCTACGCTGAGTGGGGGGACCCCTTTTGTGCCAGAAGGGAGAGCGGCAAAAGGACCGCCCTGCGCTTTGCGGCAGGCAGCGGGGCATGGGGGAGACCGCCTTGCCCTTGACGACGGGCGGCACTTCCATCTAAAAAAATGGCCTACTGACCAGGTCAGGAAAGTCTTGCGAGTGGCCAGAAGGCCGCTCCTGTTTTTTTGCCAAAGGAATGCATATGAAAAAGTTTACCCTTGCCGTCCACAGTCTCGGCAATATCGGTACCCGTGTGGTGGAAGCGGCCCTTGCCACTCCTGATTGCCAGTGCCTCGGCGTGATCCGTCGTGCCGAATCCCTGGGTACGCAGGGCCAGGCCCTGCGCGGCCTGCCCGAATTCGCCGATCTGGCCAGCCTGGAAGCTGCCCAGGGCCGCCCTGACGTCATCGCCCTGTGCGGGCCTTCGCGCAGCATCCCGGACACGGCGGAAGCGTTTCTGAAGCAGGGTTACAATTGCGTGGACAGCTTCGATATCCACACCGAGATCCCCGCCACCGTGGCGCGTCTGGATGCCGCCGCCAAGGCCGGCAACAGCGTCAGCATCACCGCCGCCGGCTGGGACCCCGGCACGGACTCCGTGCTGCGTGCCCTGTTCGAAGCCATGGTGCCCCGCGGCACCACCTTCACCAACTTCGGCCGTGGCCGTTCCATGGGCCATTCCGTGGCCGCCCGTGCCATCAAGGGCGTGGCCGATGCCGTGTCCATCACCATCCCCGTGGGGGGCGGCCGTCATTCGCGCCTGGTCTACGTGGTGCTGGAGGAAGGCGAGAACCTGGCTGACGTGACGGCCCGCATCAAGGCCGACGATTACTTTGCCCACGATCCGCTGGACGTGCGCCAGTGCCGTGACCGGGAAGAACTGGCTTTCGTGGCCGACCAGTCCCACGGCGTGCTCATGGAGCGCACCGGTGCCTCCGGCATGACCGACAACCAGATCCTCAAGTTCGACATGCGCATCAACAACCCCGCCCTGACCGCCCAGGTGCTGGTCTCCTGCGCCCGCGCCACGACCCGCATGCAGGCCGGTTGCCATACGCTCATCGAAGTGCCGCCCATCGCCCTGCTGCGCGGTGAACGCATGGACATCATTGCCCGCATGGTCTAACCAGCCATAAACGTTTGACGCGTTGTCCCCTGTCGCTTTTGGGCGGCAGGGGATTTTTGTTTCAGGAGGGGCGGAGGTCTGGCCCTGCCGGGATCGGACAGGCCGAGGGCCCTGCCGTGCAGAAGCAGGACAGCGCGCGGGGCCGGAGGGGCAAAGGCCGAAGGCCAGGGAGCCGGAGGGCGGAGCATGCGGGCTGCACGGCTCGTGGGGGGGACGGGTGACCGGCAGGATGTGGTCCGGGAAAGGGCGGTCTGGATACCGGGCATCAGGGCAGCGGACAGGGGGGCGCCTGCGCCCGCAGCCCGGGCCCCGTGAATGTGTGGCACCGGTCGCGCAACCAGGCCTCACCGGGTATTGCGCGACCGGCACTTGCATGGGTATGGCGTGATGACCGCCGGAAGCCTCAGGCGCCGAGCCAGCCCCGGACTTCTTCCGCACCGGGGACGCGCCCCGTGCACATGATGCCGCCATCGATGACCACCGCAGGGGTGGCCAGCACGCCCAGGGCCATGATCTCCCGCAGGTCGGTGACTTTTTCCACCGTGGCGTCGCTGCCGGAAGCAGCCACCGCCTTGCTGACGATCTCGTAGGCTTCGACACATTTGGAGCAACCGGGACCAAGGACTTTGATGATCATGATGCTGTCTCCTTCAGGATATTGAGAGGAAGTGCGGGAACGGGCTGTGCGGGGGCTGCTCTCCGCATACGGCTGGGGAAGGGCCGCCCCCGTCCCTGCCGTTCCCGCCGATGCCGGGAAGGGCCCGTGCTGCGTTCAGGCACGGGCCCGGTCTGCCTAGAACAGCGTGAGCTGCAGGCTGTTGAACAGCCAGCCCACCAGGGTGAAGATGACCAGCAGCAGGCCCAGGAAAAGGGCCAGCAGCTGCCAGCGCATGACCTGCTTGAGCATGAGTATCTCGGGCAGGCTGGCGGCCACCGTGCTCATGCAGAAGGCCAGGGTGGTGCCTACGGGCAGGCCCTTGAGCAGCAGGCTCTCCATGATGGGCACCACGCCCGTGACATTGCTGTACAGGGGGATGCCCACCAGCACGGCCACCGGGACGGACCACCACTGGCCCTGTCCCAGATGGGCGGCGAACCAGTCCTGCGGTACGAAGCCGTGCAGGAGCGCCCCCAGGCCCACGCCGATGATGACCCAGCGCCAGACGCGGCGGAAGATGCCCGTCATCTCGTCCCAGGCGAAACGGTGCCGCTCTTCCAGCCCCAGACGGGTCTCGCGCTCATCCCGTGCCGCCTGGCCGGAGACACCCAGCATGCCGCGCAGGAAGGGCTGCAACCAGCGCTCGGCGCAGAGCAGGTCCAGCAGCCAGCCTCCCAGCATGCCAGCCGCCATGCCGACGACCACATAGACCACGGTGAACTTCCAGCCCAGCAGGCCCCAGAGCAGGACCACGGCGATCTCGTTGATGAGCGGCGAGGTGATGAGGAAGGCCATGGTGATGCCCAGCGGGATGCGGGCCATGGTGAAGCCCAGGAAGAGCGGGATGCTGGAGCAGGAACAGAAGGGCGTGATGGCGCCGAACATGGCCCCCAGCAGATAGCCGATGCCCCGGCCCTTGCCGGAAAGATAGTCGCGCACCCGCTCCACATGCAGCCCGGCCCGCAGCCAGCCGATGCAATAGACCATCAGCACCAGCAAAAGCAGGATCTTGGCGCTGTCATAGAGGAAAAATTCCAGGGCCAGGCCCGGAGCCCCGCCGGGCGCCAGGGAGAGCAGGTCGAAGGTCAGCCAGGCGGCCAGAGGCTGGATGGACACATACAGGCCCGTCCAGGCCAGCAGCACGGCCAGGAATGTCAGGGCGTAACGCGGGGCGGAAAGAGGACGTGGCGCGGAAGGGGTCTGGTCCATAAAATATTCCTTATTGGCAAAATTGCCAAATTTAAAGGTAAAAAAATCCCGCCGCAGCGGGCCTGCCTAGTGGTTTCGCAGCATGTCCATCTGGCTCAGGATGCGTTTTTCCAGCAACTGGCCGGTACAGGCCAGGAACTGGTCCAGGCAGCAGAGGGCAAGGCTGTAATAGATGTTCACGCCCTGCTTGCGCCGGGTGACCACACCGGCGTCACGCAGGACAGCCAGATGCTTGGAGACGGTGGACATGTCGTCCCCCACCAGGGCCTGCAGGTCACAGACGCATTTTTCACCGTCGCGCAGGGCATCCACCATCAGCAGGCGGCTGGGGTGCCCCAGGGCTTTGAAGATCCGGGCCTGTGCCGCGATGAATTCCTTGTTGTGCTGCATGCTGTCCCTTTATTTGGTCATTTGGCAAAATAGTCTTTGATGGCCGTACTGTCAAGATGGTGCAGGAAAGACGCGCCCGGGTCAACGCCGACGGACGGCCCGAAGGCGGCAATCATGGCGACAGGGCCGGATAAAGAGACGGCGGCCGTACGGAAAGGATCCCGCATGCCGCCGTCCGTCATGGCCGGGCGGGGAGGTCTTGCCCTCCGCTCCGGCCAGGCTGGAAAAGGCTTACTTCCACTGGATGCGGTGCACGGTGGCCGGGCCGTATTCCACCGTGCGCGCGTAGCGGATGGCGGGCTCGCCCAGCAGCATGGCATACTGGAAGCTGTGGGTCTCGGGCAGGCCCAGCTCGGGCAGGAGCTCGGGCAGCATGAGCTGCAGGCACCAGTAGAGCAGGCCGCACCAGGTGGTGCCCAGGCCCAGGCTCTGGGCGTAGAGCTCCAGGTACGAAAGGTAGATGAGCGGATCCTGCTCCTGGCAGGGAGCGTCCTTGGCATTGCCCACCAGCACGAAGTGGGGCGCGCCGCGGAAGATGCCGTCGATGCCCTGTTCCTTCCACAGGCGCGGCGCCGCGGCGAAGAAGGCCGTGCGGCGGCACTGGGGCAGGGCATTGTGGAGGGCCTTGTCCGCCAGACGGGCATAGACGTCTTCACGGAAGGCCTGCATGCGGTCCATGTCGTCCATGACGCCCACCCAGAGCTTGCGGGCATTGACGCCGGTGGGGGCGTGGGCGCTCACGTCCAGCACCTGCCGCAGCAGGGCCGGGTCCACGTTTTCCGGCCGGTACTGGCGCACGGAGCGGCGGCCCTTGATGAGGGTCTCCAGCTGTTCGGGCCGGGGCCAGGCATTGAGGAGACGCCGGGAGGCGTCGGGGCTGTGCCCGTCCACACTGATGGCGCCCGTGGGGCAGAGGGCCAGGCAGTGGTGGCAGTGCATGCACAGGCGTTCGTCCTTGATGTAGGGGTGCCCTTCCTCGTCCATGCCCAGCGCGCGGGGCAGACAGTCGGAAAGGCACAGGCCGTAGGAGACACAGCGGTCGGTATCCACGGAAAACTGCATGATGCTGTCCTTTGAAAAAAAGAACCTGCCGCGGGGGCAGGCAGGGGAGGCCGCCGGTGCCGGGCCCCGCAGAGGGCGGCACCTTGCCGGGGCAAACGGAAACAGGGAGGGGCGGCCGCCCCTCCCTGAGATGCGTCAGCAACTAGCCGCGGTAGATGATGTGCTCGCGCACGTCGGCCAGGGAAGCGCAGCCGGTGAGCAGCATGGCCTGCACCAGCTGGCCCTGCATCTGCTGCCAGTACCTGGTCACGCCTTCCACACCGCCGCCGATGGCCGCGATGCAGAGCGGGCGGCCCACCAGCACGGCGTCGGCGCCCAGGGCCAGCATCTTGAGCACGTCCACACCGTCACGCACGGCGCCGTCGGCCAGGATGGTGATCCTGCCGCGCACGGCATCGGCGATGGCGGGCAGCACGGTGGCGGTGCCGGGGCAGTGGTCCAGCACGCGGCCGCCGTGGTTGGAGACCACGATGGCGTCGCAGCCGGCGTCGATGGCGCGATGGGCGTCATCGGGGGTCATGATGCCCTTGACGATGAACTTGCGGCCCATGTCATGCACATAGCGCACCACGGTCTCCAGTTCCGTCACGGACATGGGCATGACCGGGCGGCCCATCTTGCGCAGGGTGATGAGACCGGCGGCGTCCACGTCCACGCCCAGGATGGGGCTGCCGTCGGCCAGCACGCGGTCGATCTTTTCGAACAGTTCCTTGCCTTCCCAGGGCTTGATGAAGGGGATGCCGTGGCCGTTGCAGGCCTTCAGGGCCTTGACGGCGGCGTCGATGATGAAGGGCGGCACGCCGTCACCGGTACAGCCGATGACACCGGCGGCGCGGCTGCCTTCCAGGATGGCGAAGATGTAGTCGTCTTCGCTCATGGCATCGCTCATGTTGAAAGAGACGCCGCCGATGGGGGCCGCCATGACGGGGAAGCTCAGGTCGATGCCCAGGATGGTGCAGCCGGTGCGGGGCTCGCGGGCGTCGTGCAGGGCCGTCATGTTGAGTTTGCAGGCATTGAGGGCCTCGCGGTTGTTGCGGAAGCTGGCACCGGTGCCCAGGCCGCCCATGCCGGGCACTTCACCGGCACAGGCCTTGCCGTCGCAAACGGGACAAACGCGGCAGTGACCCTTCATGCGCTCGCGCGCGGCAGCTCTGATCTCTTTCATGGGATGACTCCTTGTAGGACAGGATGGTTGTGTTCGGGGCAGGCCTCCCGGATGCGGGGGCGGCATGGGCAGTATAGGTCAGGGCAGGGGACTTGTCATCCGCTGGATGGGGGCATATATTGTGAAAAAAATAACAAAACTGGGGGCACGGCGTCTTTCTCTGTACAGAGGGCATGTTCCGTGCTAGTTGCGACAGCAACATGCGGTAAAACCCCTTGGACACAACGGTCCCTTTCGGGGGAACGTCCCGGGGTAGTTTAAAAAAGATGCATGAAGATGGGCACTTACAGAAAAATGGTAAAATCCGTTCTTTCTGCAAAAAAAAGAGTGGATTTTTCATAAAAAATTTCATAAAAAATAGCCAGCCCAACGGACTGCCCTTTTCCGGGATTGGCGAAGAAAAATCTTCGTGAATTTTGGAGCAAAGACTTGACGGCAGAGCACGCTCTGCGTAATCTCGTATCGTGCGTGGCTGTTTGTTTGGTCAAACAGTATTTTCTCCGGTGCGGCACGGTCCGCCAGACTCCGTGCCGCATTTCCCCCCGCTGGCGACGCATGCTTCCAGAGCGCACCACGCAGCCGTGGCCCTTCCTCCTCAAGGCCCGGCGCTCCCCCGCCCGGTTCCGGGCGGGTTTTTTATTATGCCTGCCTCCCCGTCCCCCTTCGCCGGGCCCGCTTGCGCCCTGTGCGGCCACGCGCTATGCTGGCCCCGCTTTCCGGCATAACCCGAGCCCGGCGGCGGCAAGCCGTTTTTTTATGGATATTCATGCTATTCGCGCCAGACTGGCACAGGATGAGCCCACCATCGGCACCTGGCTGCAACTGCCTTCCGCCGATGTGGCGGAACTGATGGCCCGTGCCGGCTATGACTGGGTGGCCGTGGACATGGAGCACGGTTCCTTCGGCCGCACCGGCCTGCCCGACATCTTCCGTGCCATCCAGTGCGGCGGGGCCGCGCCCTTCGCCCGCTTGCCCGTGGCTTCCAAGACCGCCGTCAAGGCCGCGCTGGAGGCGGGCGCGCAGGGCCTGATCTTTCCCATGATCGAGAGCCGGGAACAGCTGGACCAGGCCATCAGCTGGGCCACCTATCCCGGGCATGACGACGGCCGCCGGGACGGGGAGCCCCCGCGCGAGAACCGCGGCGTGGGCTTTTGCCGGGCCAACGCCTTCGGCAGGGATTTCGATGCCTACATGCGGGACACGGCGCCCCGGATCTTTCTGGTGGCCCAGATCGAGCACATCCGCGCCGTGGAGGATCTGGACGCCATCCTTGACCAGCCGCGTCTGGATGCCATCATGGTGGGCCCCTATGACCTTTCCGGTTCCATGGGCCTGACGGGGCAGTTCGACCATCCCGATTTCAAGGCCGTCATGGCGCGCATCCATGAGGCCTGCCGGCGCCACCATGCCCGCATGGGCCTGCATGTGGTGCAGCCCGATCCCGGGGAACTGCGCCGTCAGGTGGCGGCGGGCAGCCGTTTCATCGCCTACGGCATCGATTCGGTCTTCCTCTGGCAGGCGGCGGCACGGCCCGCCGGCGTGTAGGCCGGGGCACTGGAGGGAGGAAGACCGTGAAGGTGACCGTTTTCGGCGGTTCCGGTTTTTTGGGATCGCACATCTGTGACAAGCTCTCCGCTGCCGGCCATGACGTGACCATCGTGGACGTGCGCCCTTCTCCCTGGCTGCGCGACGACCAGAAGATGGTGGTGGGCAGCATCCTGGACGAGGCCTGCGTGCGGGATGCGGTGGCGGGGGCCGACGCGGTCTTCAATTATGCGGGCATCGCCGACATCGGCGAAGCCAACGAGCGCCCCGTGGATACGGCCCGCCTCAACGTGGTGGGCAACGTCATGGTCCTGGAGGCCTGCCGCCGGGCCGGCACCGGACGCTATGTCTTTGCCAGCTCGCTCTACGTCTACGGCAAGTCCGGCGGCTTCTACCGGTGCAGCAAGCAGGCCTGCGAGATCTACATCGAGAACTACCAGGCCATGTACGGCCTGCCGTATACCATCCTGCGCTACGGCTCCCTGTACGGTCCCCGCGCCGACATGCGCAATGCCATCCACCGCTTCGTGCACGAGGCCCTGACCACGGGCGGCATCACCTATTACGGGACGCCCACGGCCCTGCGCGAATACGTGCATGTGGAGGATGCCTCCACGGCCACCCTGCAGGTCCTGGGACCGGAGTTCGCCAACCGGAACATCATCATCTCCGGCAACCAGCCCATGCGCGTGGCCGACCTGTTCAGGATGATCGGCGAGATGCTGGGCAGGGAACTGGAGATCAGATACCAGAACGATCCCGACAGCGGCCATTATCAGGTGACGCCCTACGCCTTCATGCCCCGGATGGGCCGCAAGCTGGTGCCGCCCCTGACCGTTGACCTGGGGCAGGGCATCCTGCGCGTCATGGAGGAGGAGCACCGGCGGCTCCATCCGGAACTGCGGTGCGAGGGCGGCTATCTGGTGCCCACCGGCGACTGAGGTCCGTTCGTTCCGCGCCGGCAGCCCCTGTGCGGCGGACGCCCCGGCCCCCGGGCCCTTTCCCCCGCGGCGCACGGGCTTTCCCGGCCTCCGGTCCGGCTGCGCCCCGTCTTCCCGTCATCCCCTTGCCGGGCAGTCCCTGCCCAGGGAGAAGTCATGAACATCATCGCCATCATCCCCGCCCGCATGGGCTCCAGCCGCTTTCCCGGCAAACCGCTGGCCCTGATCCACGGTGTGCCCATGGTGGGCCATGTGGCCTTCCGCACGGCCATGAGCCGCTGCCTTTCCGCCACCTATGTGGCCACCTGCGACACGGTCATCGAGGACTACTGCAAGGGCGCGGGCCTTGCATGCGTCATGACCGGCGACCATCATGTGCGCTGCTCCACCCGCACCGCCGAGGCCCTGCTCAAGATCGAGGCGGCCACGGGCCGGAAGGCCGACATCGTGGTCATGGTGCAGGGGGACGAGCCCATGGTGCTGCCCGGCATGATCGACGCCGCCGTGGGCCCCATGCTCAGGGACCCTTCCATCAACGTGGTCAACCTCATGGCCGACATGGACACCCCGGAAGAGTTCGAGGACCCCAACGAGGTGAAGGTCGTGGTGGACCGCAACAACGATGCCCTCTATTTCTCGCGCGAGCCCATCCCCTCCCGCAAGAAGGGGGCCGACACGGTGCCCATGCGCAAGCAGGTCTGCATCATCCCCTTCCGCCGTGACTATCTGCTCCGCTTCAACGAGATGGAGGAAAGCCCGCTGGAGATCTGCGAGTCCGTGGACATGCTGCGCATCCTCGAACACGGGGAAAAGGTCCGCATGGTGCCCACCGATGCCCGCACCTGGAGCGTGGATACCCCTGAAGACCTGGCCCGCGTGACGCGGCTCATGGAAGGGGATGCCCTCATGCGGGAGTACGCGAAGTAGATGGGGCCGCTGTCCCGCCTCCGCTCTGCCTGGGAAGAGCTCTGGATAGCCTGCTTCGCCTGGATACCCACGCCGCTGGGCCTGGCCCTGCGCTGGCTGGCCTGGCGCTGGCTCTTTGCCCGCTGCGGTTCGGTACGCTTCGGCACGGGCCTGGGCTTCGTGGGGTGCCGCCACATGCGGCTGGGCGATGCCGTCAGGCTGGGACGGGGCTGCATCATCACGGCCGGGGACGGCGAACTGGTCCTGGGCGACCGCGTGTCCATCTCTCCCTATGCCCATGTGGCGGCCGACGGCGGGCGCATCGTCATGGGCAGGCATGTGGCCGTGGGCCCCGGCACGGTGCTGCGGGCCGCCAATCACTGTTTTTCCCGGCACGATGTGCCCATCCTGCAGCAGGGGCACCATCCGGGCGAGATCGTCATCGGGGACGATGTCTGGATCGGGGCCAACTGCGTCATCACGCCCGACGTGCGCATCGGCCGGGGCGCCGTGGTGGGCGCGGGCGCCGTGGTCACCCGTGACGTGCCCCCGTTCACCATTGTGGGCGGTGTCCCGGCACGCCCCATC
The DNA here is from genome assembly GCF_900116045.1 of Desulfovibrio piger. Taxonomy (NCBI): domain Bacteria; kingdom Pseudomonadati; phylum Thermodesulfobacteriota; class Desulfovibrionia; order Desulfovibrionales; family Desulfovibrionaceae; genus Desulfovibrio; species Desulfovibrio piger. The sequence continues at coordinate 1,576,010 of NZ_LT630450.1, read as the reverse complement.
GGCCACCGCGGCCGCAGCCGGTGCCCGTCGCGGCCGTAAGGCTGGCGGGAACGGATGACTGTCCCGCATCCCCGGCATTTTTCCTGACCGGACAGGCGGCCTGGACCGCCTTCCGGCTCCGGCCCGCAGGGCTTCGTCCGCTTTGGCGGCGGGGCGCGGGCCTGTCCCCGTATCCTTCCTGTACGGCGCCGTCCCTGACGGCGCGAACAAGGAGTCTGCATGGCCCTGAAATGTCTTGTTTTCGACTGTGACGGCGTGATCCTCGACAGCGTGCCCGTCAAGACGCGCGCCTTTGCCCGCCTGGCCGAGCCCTACGGCGAGGAGGCCCGCGACCGCTTCGTCATGTACCATACCGTGCACGGCGGCGTGAGCCGTTACAAAAAATTCGAATGGTTCTTCCGCGAGATCCTGGACAGGGAGATCACGCCCGCCGAGTCCGGGGAGTGGGGCAGGCGCTTTGCCGAATACGCCCTGGACGAAGTGCGCCGCTGCGGGCTCATCCCCGGCATCGCCCCGGTGCTGGAGCACTGGCGGGGCAGACTGCCGCTCTATGTCTGCTCCGGCGCACCGCACGAGGAACTGAACTTCATCCTCAAGGAACGCGGCCTGGACCGCTGCTTCACGGGCATCTACGGCTCGCCGCCGGCCAAGGCCAGGCTGCTGGCCATGATCGTGGACAAGGCGGGCGTCCTGCCTGACGAGGTGCTCATGGTGGGCGATGCCTCCACGGACCGTGATGCCGCCGAGGAGGTGGGCACCCTGTTCTACGGCACCGGGCCGGAGCTCAGGGGCGGGGATTTTCCCTGGGGGCCCGACCTGACCGGGCTCGATGCCTGGATCGCGGAGCATGTGGCATGATGCAGCGTCCTGTTCGTTTCCTGTGGCTGGCGTGTCTCATGGCGCTGGCTTTGGGCCTGTGTGCCTGCCGGGAGGAGAGCGCCCCCAAGGCGGTTCTGGACAAGGAGAGCGCGTCCGCCGTGGTGGCGAAGGCCGCCGCCGGCCTGCATGTGCCGGAGGCTCCGGCCCCGGCCGGAGAGGCGGCAGCGGCCGCCGGGGTGCTGGATGCGGGCAATGCCTTCTGGCGCTGGGCCGATGTGGCGGGCATCCACGCCGGCCACCTGCTGCGGCAGGCCGAGGACTATATGCGTACCTGGCTGCTGGGCAAGGCGCCCCGGCGTCCTGCGGAGCTGGACGACAGGCCCGCTGTGGAAAAGGCCGTGTGGGGCGAGGCCGACGCTGCCCGTCTGCGGGATCTGGTGGCCACCATGCGGCGGACGCTGGCCAGCATGGAAAAGCTGGTCACGGCGTTCCGCAAGTACGCTCTGGACGACAGCATCGTGGATGACGGGGCGCAGGGCAAGAAGCTGCTGCGCCGCCTGCAGGACGCGCATGCCGAGTTTTCCAGGGCCCGTGACGCCCTGCTGGTGCTGGTGCGTGACCGCAGCCGCCAGGCCGAGGACGTGCTGCTGCGGGGCGATCCGCTGAAAGACGCCATCAGCTCGGCCCGCTTCCTGTTCAGCCGTTTCCTGCTGGGCAGCGTCCTGCTGCGCGAGGGCAATCCCGATGCCGTGGCCGTGGCGGGCTGGCGCAAGGAGATGGAAGAAGCCCTGGCCGCGGCCCGTGGCCAGACCCGGGGCATGACGGACGAAGAGCGGCGCCTCTGGCAGGCTTTTCTGGACAAGGCCGACCTCTTCCCCCGTACCGTGGCCCAGGGGCAGGAGGACGCGTTCAGCAATGCGACGCGCCGCCAGCTCAATCTTGCCTTGCAGGAGGCCCAGGAAGCCTATAATGCGTTCGTGGAGGCCCATAACAGGCGGGATGCGGTAAAAAAATAGTCTTTCCTGCCGGTGGAAAGGTAGGGACCGGATGAAAAGAGGACGCCTCTGGAGCGTCCTTTTTTTATGGTGGTGAGTACGGCGCGGGATCAGCTTTCCTGATAGGCGCGCTCCAGTAGAGGCTTGAGTTTGTCGAGATCGGTCAGGGTACGCAGGCTGATCTCAAGATCCCCGGTGGCCCAGTGGCCTATATTCCTGACATCGCGGCTGAAGCCTTTTTCCAGGTGGATGCTGTCCGGGGAAAGGTGCAGGTAGACTTTGAACCAGCCCTTCATGGGAACCAGACAAGCAAAGTTTTTCAGTCGGGTAAAGGCCACATAGAGCTGCAATTCCTTGCTGTTGACGTCATCCCCCAGCGAGGTGACGAAGCGATACAGTTCCTCGTACAAGGTACGCTGCTCGTCCGGCATGGTCGCCAGCTGGGAGGTCAGGCAGCCGACACTTTCGTCCGGGCTTTCTGGACAGGCGTCGGACTGGGAGTTTTTTCCCGCAGCTTCGATGGACTGCTTTCCGGTACTGACAGGCTCGATACTCGATTGTACCGGATTCAACCATTCCAGCATCAGGAGGTCATCACCGAAATATTTGTAGCGTATCAATTCGATATTGCGGCCGATCTGGGCAACGGCATGTTCATCGAACTTGGTGAAATCCCCGGCTATGCAAAGTACACGGGTTCCCCGCCATTCAATGGCATTGGCGATTTCCTGACCATAGCGTTCAAGGACCAGCAATTTGAAATCTGCCTGGTGGTCGAGCAGCCAGTCGAGGTAATAGAGGCCCTGATTGATAACGTTCTCATTGGTGTGGCGTTTGTACTCCAGGATGACGGGACAATTGTTCTCATCCAGTCCTAGGGAATCTATGCGGCCGCGATGGATTTTTCCCGTACTGAATTCATGCGCCACGAAGCGTATCCCCAAAAAGCATTGCATATGCTTTTCCATCAGATCATGCAGCTCGCGTTCCACCAGGGCCGTACGTGCCGGGAGTGCGGAGGCGCCTTCGGAAGAAAATCTGAACAGTTTTATATCACTCATGACATACTCCATGAATAGGGGACCGTCGCCGCAGAGAAGTATGGACGATACGAAAAACGGGGATATACTGACGCTGGCGATGGGCAGGCCGCGCTCAGTATAACAGTCTTAGTCCGAGTATTCCACATGGGCCAGGGCCAGGCCCTGCGGCGGGGCCGTGGGGCTGGGCAGGGCGCGGCGGTCGGCGGCCTCGAGGATGGCGGGGATCCGGTCGGGGCGCAGCTTGCGGCGGCCGCAGGCGGCCAGCAGCCCGGCCATGTTGCGGACCATCTGCTTCAAAAAACCGTTGGCCGTGACGGTCAGGCGCAGGCAGGGCAGGCAGGGCGGCATGAACTCCACGGGCGGCAGCTCCGTCAGCGTGGCCGCCTGGAGCTCGCGTACGGTGCTCTCCATCTCGGTGCCGGCGTTCTGGAGGCTGGCGAAGTCGTGCCTGCCCAGCAAAAAGGGCAGGGCCGCGCGCATGGCCCCGGCATCCAGGGGCCCGCTGCGCCAGACGAAGGGCGCCAGCCGGGGCGGGACGAAGCCTTTCTCCTGCCAGAAGTCATATACATAGGTCTTGCGCAGGGCGCTGATGCGGGCATGGAAGCCGGGGGCGGCCTCCTGCCAGTGCAGGACGCGCACGTCCGCGGGCAGCAGGGCGTTGAGGGCGTGGCGCCAGTCCAGACCGGGGCGGCGGGGCACGTCGCAATGGGCCACCTGACCGTGGGCATGGACGCCCGCATCGGTGCGGCCGGAGCCGAACACGCGCACGGGCCGCCCGGCGATGCGGCCCACGGCGGCTTCCACGGCGGCCTGCACGGTGGGCGGCGGGGTGGGGATGTCCTGGATCTGCCAGCCGCAGTAACGGCTGCCGTCATAGGCCAGCAAGAGCCTGAGACGCATGGGGGAAGAAATGTCCGGCATGGAGGATCTGGGGTTGATGTGGAAGGAAAGGGGGTCGGCGGCCCGCAGCCCGGCCTGGTGATGGTCAGGTGCCGTACGAAGGCCTTTTCCCGCAGGGGAGGGACCGGCATCCGCAATTCTTGGGCTCGATGCCGGGGAGGGGCGTTTTTCCATGCCCTGCCCGTGGTGGAAAGCCATTGCCTGCCGGGGCCGTTACCGGACGCCCCTTCCGGGATGCGGCGCATGAGCGGGGGCCGGGAGCCGGGGAAAGGGCCCTTCCTTGCCTCAGCAAAGAAGCTCCCTCTCCCCGCGGTCCTCTCCCCGCGGCATGTCTTGCGTCTAGCGGCGGGCGGCGTGGTTGACGGGCCCGCAGCCCTTGCCGGGCGCGTAGCTCTGGCGCAGGGCGAGGTTGAGGAATTCCTGGGCGCGGGTCACGGCCACCTGCAGGGGCAGGCCGTGGCCGAGACCGGTGGCGATGGCCGCCGACAGGGTGCAGCCGGTGCCGTGGTTGTTGGTGGTCTCCACCTTGGGCTGGGGCAGGAATTTGGGCGCCTGTCCGGCCTGGCAGAGGCAGTCCGTGACCACGATGGAGCTTTCCATATGCCCGCCCTTGATGAGCACGGCCTTGGCGCCCATCCTGATGAGCGCCTCACCGGCGGCAGCGGCGTCATCGGCGCAGCTGATGGTCATGCCGGTGAGCATCTCGGCTTCGGGGCGGTTGGGGGTCAGCAGGTCGCAGCCGGGGATCATGCGTTCCCTGAGGGCCTCCACGGCATCCTCACGCAGCAGGCGGCTGCCGCTCTGGCTCACGGAAACAGGGTCCACCACCAGCGGGAAGCTGCGGTCGCGCAGGGCGTCGGCCAGGGCGTTGATGATGCCGGCCGAGAAGAGCATGCCGGTCTTGGCGGCGTGCACGGGAAAACCGTCCAGCACGGCGCGCAGCTGCAGCACGACGAATTCGGGCCCGGGCGCGTGGATGCCGGTGACGCCCAGGCCGTTCTGGGCGGTCAGGGCCGTGATGACGCTCATGCCGTAGCCGCCCAGGGCCATGATGGTCTTGAGGTCGGCCTGGATGCCGGCACCGCCGCCGGAGTCGGAACCGGCGATGGTCAGGATGTTGGGGGTGCGCATGGATATCTCCTGTTCTGTGATGGCGGTCCGGCGGCCGTGGGAACAGGCGGCCGGACAGCAGGGTTATACGCTGCCTCCGGGAGCGGCGCAATGCCGGCGGCCAGGGCGCGGCGCCGTGCCGGGGCACGAAAAAAGGGCAGGGAAGATCCCTGCCCTTGTGCGTGACTGCGGGTGGAGCGGCGAGCGCTACACTTCGTCGATGCTGGGCGCGCCGGCGATGGGCTTGCGGGCCAGGGCCAGGAAGGCGACCAGGCAGATGGCGGCCGCGATCACGCCGATGATGTCGGCGGTCTGGATGCCCATGCCGAAGCCCATCTTGGGCTCATAGCAGATGTAGGAGGTGCACACGGCCGTCATGAAGGTGGCGGGCACGGTGCAGATCCAGTGCAGGCGGTGCTTGCGGTACAGGTAGGCGGCGGCGGCCCAGAGCATGATGGCGGCCAGGGCCTGGTTGGCGAAGCCGAAGTAGCGCCAGATCACGTTGAAGTCCACGAAGTTCAGCACCACGCCGATGGCGAAGATCGGGATGGCGATGGCCAGACGGGCCGGGATGGCGGACTGCTTGAAGTTGAACATTTCGGCGATGGTCAGGCGGGCGGCGCGGAAGGCCGTGTCACCGGAGGTGACGGGCAGGGCCACCACGCCCAGGATGGCCAGCACGCCGCCGATGGGGCCCATGAGGGCGCGGGCGGTCTCGTTGACCACGTTGGCGGGGCCGCCCGCGGCGGCCAGGGCTTCGGGGCTGGTGTAGAAGGTCATGCCCACGGTGGCCCACACGAGGCCGATGAAGCCTTCGGCCACCATGCCGCCGTAGAACACGGCCTTGCCCTGCTTTTCATTGCCCAGGCAGCGGGACATCAGGGGCGACTGGGTGGCGTGGAAGCCGGACAGGGCGCCGCAGGCGATGGTGATGAACACCAGCGGGAAGATGGGCAGCTGCTGGGGATGGGTGTTGGGGAAGGCGGCCCAGTTGTAGAACTCGCAACCGCTGGTGAACATGGTCACGGTCATGCCCACGGCCATGATGATGAGCACGGCGCCGAACAGGGGGTAGAGGCGGCCGATGATCTTGTCGATGGGCAGGATGGTGGCCAGGAAGTAGTAGGCGAAGATGACGGCGACCCAGAACATCTGGTCCATGTAGTCGGGGGTCAGCTTGGCCAGCAGGCCGGCGGGGGCGGCCACGAAGACCACGCCCACGAGCAGCAGCAGGATGACGGCGAACACGCGCATCACCTGCTTGGCCGCGTTGCCCAGGTTGTAGCCCACGATGGTGGGCACGTTGGCGCCCTTGTAACGCACGGAGAGCATGCCGGAGAAGTAGTCATGCACGGCACCGGCAAAGATGGTGCCGATGACGATCCACAGCAGGGCGCTGGGGCCGTACAGGGCGCCCAGGATGGGGCCGAAGACGGGGCCCACGCCGGCGATGTTCAGCAGCTGGATGAGCCAGACCTTCCACATGGGCATCTCGACGTAGTCGACGCCGTCGGCCATGGTCTTGGCGGGGGTGGGACGGTTCTCGTCCGCACCGAAGATCTTCGCGACGATGGAGCCGTAGACGATGTAGCCCAGGATGAGGCCGGCTACGGCAAGAAGAAAGTAAACGTAATTCGGCATAGTATCCGCTCCCTCTGCGGCTATTCCGGTTAAAAGGTGAAAGCGGCGGCCGGGCCTGTGGCATCTGGCTGCCCTTGTTAGTAGGGGTTCGTGATTAGCATGGCGCAGGGGGGGCGTCAACAGAGGGAAATGCTTTTTTTCCGCTGCCGGTGCGGCCGGGAAGGCCTTCCTGCCCGCCGGGCCAGGAGGACGTTCCCGCGCAAAAACAGGCAGTTGGCATGGGGCCTGTGGGCTGTGCCCGTGCCGGAGGGCGGGCCGCAGCAACGCAGGGACAGCGTCATCGGGCGGCTCCGGGACCGGAAGGGCGGCCGCCCCGCGAGGGCTGCGGCGGGGAGAAGCCCGCAAAATGCCTTCACAGCCGTGTGCCGGGATGCTAGCATGCCCCCAGCCTGCCGTGCAGCGGCAGCGAGTTTTTTGGGCGTGCCTTCCTGCCGCCCGGAGGTCCTGCATGAAACTGGAAACCAAGGCACCGGCCCAAAACCGGTTTGCTCCCCTTGCCTCCGCGTCCCCGTCCGGCGGACGGCTGGATGACCTGCCCGCCCCCAGGACGCCGCGCGGCGGCCACAGGCTGGGCTGCCTGGCCCTGCTGCTCCTTTTGCTGGTGGCCGGGGCCGCCGTCTGGCTGAGCCGCGACGACGCCACCCGCGATGCCTGGCGCACGGAGGCCGTGACCTGGCTGGATGCGCAGCTGGAAGGCACGGCCCTGGCGCCCCTCATGAACCTGCTGCGCGAGACGCCCCCGCCGCCCCCGCCCTCGGTGGCCACGCCCGCCACGGAGCCGGGCACGCTGGCCGGGCCCGTGGTGCAGGGCACGGTCAGTGCCCTGGTCAGGACGGATTTCGTGTCGCCCGGGGCCGCCATGCCTGCCCCGGCCGGACAGGAGGCGCCAAAGCGCCAGTACCCTGCGGACAGCCGTGTGCAGCCCGCTTTCGTGGATGACCTTGCCGGGCATGTGCTGGAACGCTTCCAGGGCAGCGGCCTGGATGTGAGCCTGCCGTCCCTCAACCAGCGTTACGGCGTCAGGCTGACAGGCCTGGCCGGCGGCAGCCGTGCCGCCGTGCTGCGTTATGCCTTCCATCCCGACATGCTGCGCAGCCTGTACACCATCTATGCCGACCGCTTCCTGGACAGCCTTGACCGCCAGTGCGCGGAACGCCACTGGAGCGACCTGCAGAAACGGCAGCTGCACATGGCCCTTGCCGGGCGCCTGAACGCCTGGGCCGCCGCTCTGGACGGCGTGGCCGCCGTACCGGACCTGAACGCGCGTCTGGCCGAGAGCGAGCGCCTGCTGCAGGAATCGCTGGACATCTACAGCCGCATGGCCAGCACGGTGTTCGAGCTGGACGAGGCCCGGCAGCGCAACGATGCCGCCGCCATCGCCACGGCCCAGCTGCGGGTGGACGACATCACGGCCCGCTACCGCCAGGCCATGGATGCCCGCACGGCAGCCCAGCATGCCCTGGTGGGCGACATCCGCCGTCATGCCGGTGCCGCCCTGGATGACGATACCCTGCTGTTCGTGGCCCAGTGGGTGGGCCGCCGCCTGCAGCAGGACGGCAAGGCCCTGGCCGCTGTCCGCGCCGGTTCCGCGGCGCTGCGGGACATGGCCGGGCGCTGTACCCGGATCGCCAGCGGCAAGGCGGCGGTGGAACAGCCCGCCGCCCCTGCCGTCAATGATGTGCCCCTGCGGCCCGGCCCCAAGCAGGCCCGGCCCCGTCCGGCGGCCGCTCCGGCACTTCCGGCCGCTGCCGGCGGGAACGCTCCTGCTGCCCCGGCCGCTCCGGTGACGGCACCGGTATCCTCCCCGCAGGGGACGGCTCCTGCGGCCCTGCCCGCCCAGGGGCCCGCGGTCGGAGGGACGGTCACGCCTCCGGCCCTCGCGGTCCCGCAACCACCTGCGGCGCCCGCGCCTGTGCCCGTGCCCGCGGCCATGCCGCCGGCCACGGGAGGCACATCGGCCGGTGGTCCCGTGCTGCCCGCACCGGCCCCGTCCCGTTAGGGCGGCGACGCACCGGCCCTGTCCCCGTGAACAGGAGCGGGAAGGGCAGAGGCATGGCGGGATGCGCCGCTGCACCCGGCCATACGGCCAGGCGGGAAGGATGTCCGCGGCAGGCCGGATCCGGCCGGGGACTCCGGCAGCTCCACGATCTTCACATTTCAAAGGCAAAGAGGGGGAGTGCCTGCGGGCGGCTCCCCTTTTTCACACGCCGGGCAAGGGCGCCGCAGCGTCCCCTCCCGGTCTGCCGGGATGTCCCGGCCCTAACGGCGGGCCCGTGCCCGCAAGGAGGCGTGCCATGCGCGCGGTGTTCCCCAAAGACTTTTCCTGCCGCGGCAGTGTCCTGTGCTGCCTGCTGCTCCTCGGCTGTCTGTGTCTCTGGCCTGCCTGTGCCCGCGCCCTTTCGGCCGATGCGGCCCGCGCCTGCGTGGTGGAGGCGGGCGGGGCCGTGGACAACGCGGACGCGGCCTGCTTCGAGCAGCTGGTGGACATGGATGCCATCCTCCACGAGGCCGTGGACCTGTTCATGAAGGAGGCCGCCAAACCGGAAAACTCCTCCCTGCTGCCGCCCATGCTGGCCCTGATGTTCTCCGGGGCCGCCCTGGCCGAGGACAACGGCCTGGGCGTGCGCACGCTGCTGGTCTCCGAGGCCCGGGCCTTCGTGCACAACGGCATCGCCTCCGGGGCCTTTGCCGGGAAGAGCGTGCAGGGCTACGAAGCGGAAGGATGGGTGGCCCCCCTGTTCGAGTCCGTGTCCAGGGGCCGCAAGGAGATCCGCAACGTGGGCACGCCCGTGCGGCAGGGCCAGGACTGGATCGTGCCCTTTGTGCTGCGCGACCACGGCAACGGCAACAGCTATGCCGTGCGTGCGCGGGTGAGCGACGCCGGGGGCAGCCCGCGCGTGGTGGCCGTGGAGAATCTGCGCCAGCTGTTCGTCATCCTGGGCAAGGAGGCCCGGGAGCTGGAAAGCCAGGCGCTCTGAGCGGCGTGCGGCCCTGGCCCGGAAGGCAGCGGAACGACGCCGGGCGAAAGCCGGAAGGATCCGTTTCGCGACGCGGGGCAGGCCCGTCCTCCATCCCGGCAGGCCCGCCGGGGACTGGCCCCCTTTTTTTTCAAAAGGGCAAAAACAGAAAACCACCCGTATGCCGGGTGGTTTTCTGCGTTGTGAGGGGGGGCGCCGGAGGGTCTCCCCGCCGCCGGATAAAACGGGAGGCGCCGGGGGATCAGCGCCTTTGCTGTTCCCTGCGATCCCAGAGGGCCAGGCGCAGGCGGTCGAGGACCATGAAAGCGCCGCTGCACAGCACCATGAAGGCCGCCGCCATGAAGACGCCCCGGTAGCCGAAACCGGCATGGATCACGGCGCCGCCCAGCAGGGGCCCCAGCATGCCGCTGGCATCGAAGGTGAGCATCATCACATTGGAGTTGATGGAGCGCGTGGCATCGGTGGAGCGGTCGTAGATGGTGGCCGCCAGCAAGGGATAGAGCAGGCCCAGGCCCAGGCCGTACAGGATGGTCAGGGGCAGGAAGGCCCAGAGGGGGCCCCAGGCCAGGCCGGTCATGCTGATGGCCAGCGCCACGGCGCAAAGGGGCACGATGCGGTAGCGGGGCAGGGTGTCCAGCACATGGCCGCCGAACAGGCGCACCAGGATGATGGTGATGGTGTAGCCCATGAAGAACATGGCCGGAGTGGCGCCGGTGGTCACGCACAGGCCCTTCATGAAGTAGATGGCCAGGGCCGTCATGATGCTGAAGGAAAGGCAGGCCAGATAGATGCAGGCCAGACCGGAATGGGTCATGGCATGGAGGACGGCCCGCGGCGTCATCTGGTTTTTGGCCGTGGCGGCGGATATCTCGGGCCTGCGCAGCTTGGGGGCCAGGGGCACGAGCATGCACAGGGCGGGGATGGCCAGCACGGCCATGAGGGCGAACAGGCGGGGCTCGCCGCCCAGCAGGGGCAGTATCTGCTCGCCCACGGCCGGGATGATGGAATAGGGCAGCAGGGTGGTCAGGGAGAAGATGGCGAAGCCCCGGGCGCTCTGGCCCTTGGGGATGCAGCTGACCAGCACGGCCACCACACAGCTGGAATAGACCGCCAGCGAGATGCCCTGGGCGATGCGCAGGGCCAGGATCAGCCAGATGCTGTCGGGCCCGTGGATGAAGGGATAGGCCAGCATGATGCAGCTGGAAAGGCAGATGGTGACCAGCAGGGCGGGCAGCTTGCTGCGCGAGAGCAGCACGATGCTGGCCAGGGGCCGCCAGAGCAGGACCATGGCGAACAGGGCCGAGAGCAGTATGCCGCGCCAGTTGGGGCTGACCTGCAGGCCTTCCAGCCATTGTTCGAAGCAGTAGAAGACGGCCATATAGCTGTTGTTGCACATGGCCATGCAGAAAAGCAGGATGAAATCACGGCTGAAGAGCGTCTGCGTTTTTTCGTTTCCGGGCAGCGTGGGGAGCATGGAAGAAAGACCGCCTTGCTGAAAAGGGAGGGGAGGGGACGAGACAATCTAAGGCCATTTGGTTGCGTCCGCAACCCGACCCGCCAAAAAAATGGTTACTCTGGCGGAAGGGAGCGGAACGGGAAAGCCCCTCCGAGGGGAGGGGCTTCCATAACAGTCATGCGCTCGCGCGCGGCAGCAATTAAGGGGTCCTCGCAGGGGATCAGTGATATTCGCCGTTGAGGAATTTCATGGCATAGCCGTGCACGGCCGCATCGGAGGTCATGAGCATGTCCATCTGGCGGGTCATGATGAGCAGACGGCCCAGCTGGTCCAGGCGCGAAAGGATCTCCAGCCGGGGGTACTTCTGGTAACGGGCGCGGATGCGGTCGCCCACCACTTCCACGGTGAAGCCCAGCTCCGTCAGGATGATCCCGATGCAGCGCACGCGCCGTTCGCGCTGCACGCTGCCGGCGGCCCCGCCGGCGAATTCGAAGCGGATGTAGTTCTTGCTCAGGGTCTCGCCGCACCAGCTGTCCAGGATGGCGTAGTGGTAGCCCACGCGCGAGGAGAAGTTCACATAGCGGTCCGAGACGATGGCGTAGCTGCGGTCCCCGAAACGCTGGCCGCCCTGCTGGTTGCCGCCGCTCATGTTCTGGCTCATGACCGACAGGAAGCCCCGCATGTTGACGGGGCGGGGGCCGCGGGCCTGGACGGCGGGGTTGAGCATGCCGGACAGCACTTCGGCAAAGGGCTCGCTGATGACGTCCCCGGGCGTGACGCGGCGGGATTCGGGGTTCCTGAGGCCGCCGCCGAGGTCGATGATGTACAGGTCCAGAGGCACCGGGCAGACCAGCTGGCTGGCCGCGCCCATGCTGCCTTCGGTGACGCTGTCGGAGATGAGGAACATCTCGCTGTAGCTTTTTTCATGGGCGTAGCGCATGACATCGTGCAGCGAGGTGCAGTTGGCCGGGCTGAAGAGCTCGGAATGCGGGTCCACCAGGTGCAGGGGCATGATGTAGCTGGCGATGCGGCGCAGCAGGATCAGGGCCGGGGTGTCCGCGGCGGGACGGCGGGGCTGCAGGCGCAGGGCCAGCAGCTCGGGGATCTCGCCCTTGAAGACGCGGCCGCCGATGGCGTCCACGGTGACGACCTCGCCCTCTTCCAGCAGGCTGGTGGCACCGGGCAGGTTGATGACCGTGGGCATGCCGAACTCGCGGCAGACGGAGGCCATGTGCCCGGTAAGGCTGCCGGTCTCGGCGATGATGGCCGAGGCCCGCTGCATGGCCACCATGGCATCGGGCGAGGTGTGCTGCAGGAGCATGACCGCGCCCTCGGGGAAGTGGGTGAGGTCCTGCGAGGGCTGCACATGGACGACCGGGCCGCAGCCTACGCCCTTGGCCGCCACCTCGCCGCCGCTGAGCAGGGGCCGCAGGTGTGCGAGCGCCGGGGCCGTCACTTCGCTGACCGAGGCGTCCAGGCCCATGGGCCGGGTCTGGAGCAGGATGATCTGGTCGTCCTCGTCCACGGCCCATTCCACGTCCTGCGGGTACTGGTAGTGCCGCTCCAGCTCCAGGGCCATGGCGGCCAGCCGCTGCGCCTGTTCGTGCGACAGGCTGGGCACGTTGCGCAGGCTTTCGGGCACGTCCTCTTCCTGGCTCTCCACGCCGTGGCGTCCGGGGGCCAGCACGAGGCGGACCTCCTTGTGGGCGATGGTCTCCTGCTGGATGCGCAGGTTGGCGCGCGAGACCAGCCAGTTGTCCGGGGTGGCCGTGCCGTCCACCACCATCTCGCCCAGGCCCCAGGTGCCCTGGATCATGACGCAGTTGGAGCGCAGGTCCACGGGATGCCGGGAGAAGGCCACGCCCGCCGCCTTGGCCTGCACCATCTTGAGGCAGCACATGCCCATGCTGGTGGCGTCCAGGGGGTAGCCGTTGCGGGCGCGGTAGGCCAGGGCCCGGGGCGAGAACAGACTGGCCAGCACACGCTTGAAGGCCGAGGGCAGGCTCTCGCGCGTGACGCCGAGGATGCTCAGGTACTGGCCGGCGAAGGACTGCACCCCGTCCTCGTCCACGGCGCTGGAGCGCAGGGCGGCCTGCACCTGGCTGTCCTTGCCGAAGGCCTCGTCCCAGCCGTCGAGCAGGGCTTTTTCCACGTCTTCGGGCAGGGGAGCCTCCAGGATCAGGTTCTGCACGGTACGGGCGGCGTCCTGCAGGCTGTGGGGCACGTCGGCGTCCACCTTGCACAGGGTGCTGTGGATCTTCTTGAACAGGCCGCTGGGGCGCAGCAGGGCCAGGCTGCTGGCCTGGATGGTCACGGCGAAGCCGGGGGGCACGGGCATGTCCAGCATGTTGCTCAGTTCGCCCAGGTTGGCGTTCTTGCCGCCCACGCTGTAGCCCATGCTGGCGTCCACTTCCGTCAGGGGCAGGATGAGCGCGTTGACGTCGCCGCGGGTGTGCTTTTCCAGCTCGTTCTCGATGCGCTGGCCGATGGCGGCCACGCTGCTTTCCAGTTCCTTGTAGTGGCCGCGCGACATGTCGTTGAGGCAGGCCGCCATGCGCTCGCAATGGAAGATGGCCTTGCGGGCGATGCGGCGTACCTGATGGGTCTCCAGATGTTTGTCGCCCCGCTGGGCCGCGTCCAGCTTGGCCAGGATGGCGGCCAGGTCCGCGTTGGACTGGAGCAGTTCGTTGAAGGAGGCGTAGCGGCGGCCGAAAGCGGCCATGGCCTGCTCGCGGCTGATGCGCGGCCCCATGCCTAACAGGCGTTTGAGGGTCTTGATGGTCGTGGTCATGGAACGTCCTTTTGCTTCCCCCGGCAGGGCAGTGGAAGGCAGGCGGCGCGGGGAGGCCCGGCCTGTTCTGGAGGCCGGGACCGCCCGGGACAGACCGCCGGGCATCCGGCAGGCGGCCGTACCGCCGTGCCGTCATGTCCCGGAAGGGCCGCCTCAGGCACGGAACCCGCGTGCTGCTGGCAACACTATATAGCGCTGGGCCGGGCCGCGTCCTTCCCTGCGGACAAGACCCAGGCGGACCAGGATCTGCAGGTCGTACTGGGCGGTGCGCATGGAGATGTCCTTGCCTGCCATGTCCTGGTATTCCTGCCGGCTGATGCTGCCGAGCTCCACAAGGCGGGGCAGCAGCCGGGCAAGGCGGGCATTGAGGCGCGGCGGGGCGTCTTCCGCGGCGGGCGGCTGTTCCCCGTTCCCGGCCGGAGCGGGCTGGACGGCGGGCGGTTCCGCCGTTTCCGCGGCGTCGCCGGAGGGCTGCCTGTTGTCGGCCCGCGCGGGCGGGCAGGAGAGCTTGCCGCGTTCCGGTCGCGCAATGTCCCCGGGAAGGGTGTCCGGTCCCAACTGGATGTTCTCTGCAAAAATGAGGCCATTTTCGCAAAAAGCCAGGGCCCGGGTCAGGCAGTTCTGCAGTTCGCGCACGTTGCCCGGCCAGTGGTATTCCTGGAGCTTGCGCAGGGCGCCGCGGCTGAGGCGCGGCGTGGGCAGGCCCTGGGATTCCGCGGCCCGGGTCAGGAAGAAGACGGCCAGCAGGGGCAGGTCGGACTTGCGCCGGCGCAGGGGGGGCGTGCGGATGGTGATGACGGCCAGGCGGTAATAGAGGTCCTCGCGGAAGGAGCCTTCCTGGGCGTCCTGCAGCAGTTCCGCATTGGTGGCGGCGATGATGCGGGTGTCGAAGGGCACGTCCTCGTCACTGCCCAGGGGACGGATCATGCGGGTGGAAAGGGCCCGCAGCAGGGCCTGCTGGACCTTGGGGGCCGCGTTGCCGATCTCGTCCAGCATCAGGGTGCCGCCCTCGGCCGTGAGAAAGGCGCCCTTGCGGGGCTGGCGCGCTTCGGTGAAGGCGCCCTTGACGTGGCCGAACAGGGTGTCCATGAGCAGGTTCTCGTCCAGGGCCCCGCAATTGATGGTGATGAAGGGGCCGTTGGCCCGGGGGCTGGCCTGGTGGATGGCCGCCGAGACCAGCTCCTTGCCGGTGCCCGTCTCGCCGATGACGAGGACGTCGGCCATGGTGGGCGCGGCCTTGAGGATGTTGGCGCGCAGGTCCTGCATGGCGGCGGAGGTGCCCACGAGGCCGTTCTCGGGGATGTCGTCCAGTTCCGGCATGTTCTCGGCGGGCTCGCGGGCCCAGCGGGCGTCCTGCATGAGCTGCTGGTTGAGCTGTTCCTCCTCGCTGCGGCGCAGGCGGTGGAGCAGGGCGTTGATGGCGTCCTTGAGCTGCTCCAGCTCGCGGGGCATGGGCGGCAGCACCAGCGGGTTGGAGCTGTGGCTGTCGATGCGCAGGTTCACTTCATTGGACAGGCGGCGCAGGCGTTTGGTGGTGCCGCGTGCCAGCCAGGCCAGGCCCAGGCCCAGCAGGCAGATGCCGGCCAGCAGGCAGATGCCGTAGATGCCGACGATCTGGATGCCGGTGCGCGTGGCGGTGAAGCTGGTGTCCAGCACGGCCAGGCCGCCCATGATGGTGCGCGGGCTGTCGGGGTTGGCGGCAAAGGTCACGGGCGCGAAGCTGACGCCTTCCACGGGGCTGTTCTCGTGCCCCCAGGCATCGCTGTTGTCCAGGAAGATCTGGCCGGAATGCCCGCCCTGGACGCTGGAGACCATGGCCCAGTAGTTGACGTGGTTGGGGCCGGGCCGGAAGGCGGTGCTGAAGCCGGCGCGGCCGAACTCGCCCTGGAAGCCCGCGCGCAGCGAATCGCTGTTGAGGCGGCCGCTGGCCTCGTCCGCGTCCAGGTTCTCGGACTGGAAGAGCATCCAGCCCTGGTTGTCGAAAAAGATGCTGCGGATGCGGGTCTCGTCATCGGCGGTGCGCAGGGGCGCGGCCGACGAGGAGAACATGCTGATGGCGTCACGCAGGACGGTCAGGTCCAGGGAGAGGATGAGCATGCCCTGGAAGACGCCCTGGGCGTCATAGATGGGCGTGGAGAAGCGGATGACGTAAAGGGGGATGCTTTGCACGGAATCGTTGAGCGGGACCATGGAATAGACCACTTCCAGGGGCTGGCTGACCTGCACATGACCGGGCCGCTGGGCCGCGCTCAGACTGGTGAAGGGGTTGCCCACGGTGGCGGAGGCGATGTCGGGAGGGATGGAGATGATCTCGCCGCCGTAGCTGAGCAGCAGATAGCGCTGGGAAGGATCCGTGCCCATGAAGGCCACCTCGCGGTAGCGCAGGCCCTCGGCGCGCACGCGGAACTGGAGGCGCCGCACCATGTCCTTGGGTTCCATGGAGCCCGCGGCCAGGATGAGGAGCTGGTTCCTGGTCTCTGTGAGAATTTGCTCAAGCGAAAGGCTCATGGCCTGGGCCTGCAACTGGGCATTGCGGGCTATTGCGCGGTTGACGAGGGTCTCGATACTGCGTCCCGTTGCGAGGAAAACAAGCAATAAAATCAGCGTCAAAAGCGGCAAACCAAGCAAAAGCACCCGGCCTGTCATGCTGCGGTTGACGAAGAAGCGGGTGGTATCCAGCGAATTTCCCAGGACGGGTCTGGTCCAGCTGCGCATACATCCTCCCGATAACGCAAAAAGCGTGCAACTTTCCCGAAAATCTATCCGCAATGCGCAGTTTTCGCAAGGGGAAAAAAACTTCGGAGTGTTGCCAGTCAACGATTTTCGGCATTTTTAGTGAAACTGGCACGGGTGTTGCTTAAAAAGAGCATGTGAAGTTTGGGACGAATGGTCCTGCCGTGGGACGCAGGATCTGGATGTAACAACCCCAAGACCCGGAGGAGAACATGAAAATGATGCGCAAGCTCTGGACAGCCATTGCGGGCAGCTTCGTCATGCTGCTGGTCATGATGCCTTCCCTGGCCCTGGCTGCCAAGAAGGCCGCGGCGAACGTGGTCATCGTGGCCGATACCCGTCGCCTGGATGGGCTCATGCTGTGGTGGGCGCAGATGTACAATGACAGCCATCTGTACTTCACCATCCTGACCATCATCATCATTCCTGTGACCGGTTGTATCTTCGGCATCCTGGCCGACCTCGTCATGTCGCACATCGGCATCGACCTCAAGCACCGCGAGCTGGCTGAACACTAGGCCGGAAGGGAGGAAAACATGGATTGGTTGTATGTTTTGATGCCCATTTCCGGCGTGACGATTTTCTGGCCCGGTCTGATCATTCTGGGCCTCGGCGTCGGCATCATCGGTGGTTTCTTTGGTATGGGCGGTGCCTGGATGGTTACCCCCGGTCTGAACATCCTCGGCTTCCCCATGGCCTTCGCCGTGGGCACCGACATGGCCCACATGGCCGGCAAATCCCTGATCTCGACCTTGCGGCACGGCAAGTTCGGCAACGTTGACTACAAGCTCGGTCTGACCATGCTGGTCGGTACCATCGTGGGCGTGGAACTGGGCGCCCAGATGCTCATGTGGCTGGAACGCCTGGGTTCCGTCGACCAGGTCGTGCGCTGGCTGTACGTGGTGCTGCTGATCGCCATGGCCTGGATGGTCTTCCATGACGTGGCCCTGCGCAAGAAGAAGGAACGCGAAGCCGCTGCCCGCGGTGAGGAACTGTCCAAGACCGCTACCGGTATCGACTGGGCCTCCAAGCTGCACGCCATCCGCATTCCCCCCATGGTCCACTACCACGCCGCCGGCATCTACTGCTCCATGTGGCTGCCCGTCGTGATGTCCCTCGCCACTGGCTGGCTGGCCGGTATCCTCGGTATCGGCGGCGGTCTGATCCGCATGCCCGCCCTCGTGTACCTGGTCGGTTGCCCCACCCACGTGGCCGTGGGTACGGACCTCTTCGAAGTGGCCATCTCCGGCCTGTACGGCGCCGCTTCGTTCACCTACAAGGGTCGTGTTGAACTCGTGGCCGCCCTCATCATGCTGATCGGGGCCGCCGTGGGTGCCCAGATCGGCGCCGTTGCCACCAAGTACATCAAGGGTTACGGCATCCGCGTCGCCTTCGGTACCGCCGTGCTGGGCTGCCTCGCTTCCGTGATCCTGAAGCTCATCCAGCCTTACTTCCCCGCCTACTCCGGCTTCATCAATGGCGTGGCTACCGTGGTGGTTCTGGGCTTCGTGAGTGGTATCTCCATCTACATCGCCGTCCGTATGGTGCAGGGCGCCAAGGCTGAACTCGCAGCCAAGAAGCGCCAGGGTTAAGGAGGCAGCACATGAGAATGCGTAACGTAATTCTGACTCTGGTACTGGCGCTCAGCCTCGGTCTGACCGCGTGCGAATTCGGCCAGGTGGAACAGGGCCGCTGCGTGGCCTTCAACCCCGAAACCAAAACCCTGCTGGTGGTGCTGGACGTCAACCATGACCAGCTCAACCCCCACTACTCCGGCGGCATCCATGAGTACACCCTGCCCGCCGACCCGGCTGAAATCGGTCCCCTGCCCGTCCCCGGCGGCCGCGTGATGTTCGACCTCGACAAGTCCACCGTCACCATCTACAACCCCGCGACCAAGGCTCTGGAAGTCCTGAACGTGCAGTTCACCGATGTGGAGAAGGGCATCAAGCGCACCCATCCCAAGGTGCAGGGCAAGACCTTCCCCATCATCGACAAGGACAAGATGACCGTGACCGAATACTCCGGCCGCCTGCAGGCCCTGGTGACCTTCACCATCCCTGCCGACAAGCTGGACATGCCCCCGGCCACCTGGGAAGCCGGTGACGAAGTCCGCATGTACTACAAGGAAAATGCCAAGCATCAGGCCCTGCGGTTCATGAACATCACCCGCACCAACATCTTCAAGAAGTAAGCAACAGCAGCATCCACAACCAGGGGGGCGGCCCCTCCGCCCCCCACCCCTCCCTCCAGACGAGACTGCCGTGAAGACCCTTTCCCGGCAGTCTTTTGATAAGAGACCCTCTTCCCGCCAAGGAGCCCGCCATGACCAGCAGCTACAAGCGTTCCCTGTATTGCAGCATCGTCCGCATCGCCGCCAACGTGGTGATGATCGCCGCTGTCTTCCTGGGCATGTACATGGCGTCCCGTGCTCCCATGTCCTCCATGGGCACGTTCTGCCTCTGGTTCTTTGGCATCTCCATCCCTGTCTGGATGGGGGCGTTCGCCCTGATCCGCAAGATCCGCCAGCTGTATGCCGATGAAGGCGCCACCTACATCGAACTGCCCCGGCAGGGCGCCAGCCTGGTCTACTGGCGGGTGCTGGAACAGCCCCGGGACCGTCTGGGGATCGTTCGCTGACATTCGCCTCCGGAAAAGCCCGCCGCCCTCCGTCCCCGCCGCTTTGGGCCGGGGCCCGAAGCGGAGGCGGCGGGCTTGCCGGAAGGCCCCTCTTCTTCTAGACTGTTCCCATGAGCGACACCCCCCTTTCCTTCTGGCAGACATTGCCGGCCCTCAAAGAACGCCAGCGCCGCACGGGCCTGCTGGCCGCCCTTGTGCTGGGGCTGGCCGTCCTCGTCCTTGCGGACGGTCTGCAGGGCCTCATGCGGGCCGGATCCAGCCATCTGGACATCATTGCCGGGCAGGGCACCATGCTTTCCGGCCCCATCGGCATCGACAAGCCGCGGGACAGCGACCTGCTGGTCTCCGTGGCCCCGGAAGGCGCGCCGCTGGCTTTCCGCCTGGACGGCTTTTTTGCCAGCTACTGGTTCGGCAACGCCATGTGGCGCGGCGAGATCGTGGCGGAGCACGGGGCTGCCCCCGGCACCTACACGCTGAGCGTCCGGGTGCGCGGCACACCGGCCAGCGCCACGCAGCGCTACGAGATCACTGTCTGGAGCGACACCGCCAGCCTGCGCCAGGGCTCCTTTTCCCTGACCGTGTCCCTGCTGGGGTTCAACCCCTTCTGGCTGTCCGGCATCCTGGCCTGTATCGGCATCGTGCCGGGCCTGCTCTCCTTCCTGTGCGGCCGGCGCATCGTCCGCCTGCTCTGGCAGGCGGGCTTCAGCGAGGTCTTCCGCACGGCGCCCCAGAAGGACGGCAGCCTGCTGCTCTGGTGCCCGGGCTCCAGGAAGGAAGGCCCCGCCGAAGGGGCCCTGTGCGAGGTGGTGGATGCCGGCGGACGGCGGCTGGGCCGGGCCAGACTGGAGAAAAAGGCCGCCACCTGCATGGAATGGCGCCTGGCTGCCGGGGACCTGCCGGCATCCGGCCTCCCGGAAAGCTGCTATGTGCGGCTTTCCGCACCGCGCGACTGACGTTTTTCCCCTTGTGAAGGGCGCATGGAGGGGCTCCCCGGCAGGGGGCCCCTTTTCCGTCTCCTGTGGTGGCCCGGACGTGTGGCGGCCATATGCGGGGCGGTCTTTCCGGCAGGGCCATGCGCGGGGAGGTCAGGCACCGCCCGGGGTGTCCGGCAGCGGCCTGGGCGAAGGGCGGCGGGCCCGGGAACAGCGCCTGCCCCGCAAAGCGTCCCGTTCCGCCGTTCCCTGTCCCGCTTGCCGCCGGGGCGGGCATGGGCTACACTTGTCAGGCGCCGTGGCCCCCGTCATGGCAGCTGTCATAACAAGGATGAACCTGCAAGATGTCTGAACTGTGTCCCTGCGGCAGTGGCCGCCCTCTGGATCAATGCTGTGGTCCCTATCTGGAAGGCAGGGCCTGGCCCGATGATGCCGGCACCATGGTGCGTTCGCGCTTCAGCGCCTACTGCCTCGGCAAATTCGACTATCTGGTGGAGACCACCCATCCCGCCTATCGCGAAGATCTGACCGCCCAGATGCTGGAAGAGCAGACCCGTGACGTCCACTGGCTGCGCCTGGACATGGGCCCCTGTGAAAAGGACCAGCCCGAAGGCGGGAACGGCGAGCTCTTCGACACGGCCGAATTTTATGCCTACTACGAACTGGAAGGCTCCGTGCGCCAGATCGGCGAACGCAGCTTTTTCCAGCGCAAGGACGGCAAGCTGTACTATGTGGACGGCGTGGCCCGCCGCCCCAAGGCCTATCGCCGTCCCGAGCCCAAGGTGGGCCGTAACGATCCCTGCCCCTGCGGCAGCGGCAAAAAATACAAGAAGTGCTGCGGCCGTGAATCGGCCTAGGCGGGGGGATGCATGGCCAATCCCGGCCCTGTTGCCGCCATCCGGCAATTCTGTCTTGAATGTCAGGGCAATTCCTCCCGTTCCGTGCGCCAGTGCGCGGATGAGGACTGCCCCCTGTGGGGCTGGCGCATGGCCGCCATCGAAGCGGAGGGCCGCCCGGAATGGCATGGTCCCGATGCGCCGCGCCGTGCCCTGCGCGTCATCCGCGGGCAGTGCATGATGTGCGCGGGCAGCCGTGCCGACGTGCGCCAGTGCGCCGCCCGCGGGGACTGCGTGCTGTGGCGCTACCGTTTCGGCGTGCGGCCGCAGACCTACAAGGACGTGCGGCGGCGCTTCTTCGCCCCCAGGCCCCTGAAACTGTTCTGATCCCCGGAGCGGCACCGTGGTGATGCCGCTCCGGGCCCCTTTCCGGCCCTGCCGGGCCTTTCGGCTTCCCTTGCGGAAGACACCTCACCTACGGGGAGGACACCATGATGCATACGCTTGAATGGTCCCGCGCCTATGCAGGCCGCCTGCAGCGGGACGCTGCCGCTGTTTTCGCCGCGCGTGCGCCGGAACTGGCGCGCCGTCTGGAAACGGAATGTGCGCAGGGGCTGCTGCCCTTCCTGACCATGCCCTACCGGGAACGCCTGGAGCGGGAACTGCCGCCCCTGCTGCCCCGGGTCCGTGCCCGGCGCCACATGCTGGTGCTGGGCATCGGCGGTTCCGCGCTGGGCGCCCGCGCCCTGCAGCGCGCCTTCGCGCCCGGGCAGGATGGCCCCTGCCACGACGGCCCCTGCCTCTGGATCGCGGACAATGTCTGCGCCGCCACCTTCGAGAGCTGGCTGGCCAAGCTGCCGCCCCGCGAGACCACCGTGGTCTGCATCAGCAAATCCGGCGGCACCATCGAGACCCTGGCCCAGTATTTCCTCTGCCGGGACTGGCTGCGCCGGGCCCTGGGCGAGGGCTGGCACGAGCACATGATCGTGGTCACGGACCTGCACAAGGGCTTCCTGCGTGAAGAAGCCGCCCGGTACGGGCTGGATTCGCTGGAAGTGCCGGACAACCTGGGCGGCCGCTATTCGGCCCTGTCGGCCGTGGGCCTGCTGCCCGCCGCCTTTCTGGGCATCGACTGGCAGGCCCTGCTGGACGGGGCGGCCGCCGTGGCCCTGCCCCTGGCCCGGGACCCGTCCTGCCTTGCCGGGCATCCCGCCTTCCATCTGGCCTGCTGGGCCAACGCGCTGGAGAGCCGCGGCTACAGCCAGCTGATCTTTTTCTGCTATGTGCCGCAATGGGCCACCTACGGCCCCTGGTTCGCCCAGCTCTGGGCCGAGAGCCTGGGCAAGGAGGGCAAGGGCATCATGCCCGTGCCCGCCACAGGGGTCACGGACCAGCATTCCGTCAACCAGATGTTCCTGGACGGCCAGCGCGACAAGGGCTGCCTCTTCGTGACCGCCCGGGGGCTGGAGCAGGGACGGCATTTCGGCCAGGATCTGCCGGAGGCCTGGGCCTGGCTGCGCGGCAAGCCCTTCGGGGCCCTGCTGGAAGCCGAGGGCCTGGGCACGCGCATGGCCCTGTGCAAGAGCGGTGTGCCCCTGCTGCACATGGAGATGGGCGAATGCACGCCCCGCGCGGCGGGCAGCATGATGCTGCTGCTGGAAGCGGCCACGGTCCTCACCGGCTGGCTCATGGGCATCAACCCGCTGGACCAGCCCGCTGTGGAGCTGGGCAAGCGCCTGGCCAACACCCGGCTGGGGGCGTCCGGTCATCCCCGGGAGGCCGCCGACCTTGCCGCCTATCTGGCCGTGGCACAGGAGCCCGAGAGCTTCTAGGGATCCCGTTTTTTCCTGCCGTGCCCCCGGCCTGCCGTATCGGGGGCCGGGCACGGCGGACTGGAGCGTCACATGTTCAAAGGTGGCACCGCCGCAGCGGGGGCGACGGCAGAGCAGGATCTGCCGCTGAGCTATGCCCGAACGCTGTCCTGGCTCTCGCTGCTGGTCATCATGGCCACCAGTCTGGTCCTGTCGTTCTTCATCGCCAATTCGGCGCGCGAGGCCCTGCTGACACGGCAGGAGAACTTTTCCCGCCTGCTGGCCGAGAACCTCAACCACCAGATCTACCGGCGTTTCGCCCTGCCCACCCTGCTGGCCCACGGCCGCATCGCCCTGCGCCAGCCCAGCCAGTACGAGAGGCTGGATCAGGTGGTGCAGTCCGTGGTCCACGGCCTGCCCATGGAACGCCTGCGCATCTACGACTTCACGCGCGTGGTGGCCTATTCCACCAGCCGGGAAGAACTGGGCCGCATGGGCGTGGGCCCGGAAAGCCTGGACAGCACCCTGCGCGGCGGTGTGCCCAAGCCGGAGCTGATCTCCAATATCCCGGACTGGCGGGCCCTGTTCCACCTGCCCCTGCCGCCGGGGACCTTTGTCCTGCGGACCCTCTATCCCCTGCGCGGGGAGCCGCTCCAGCCCGGGGCGGAACCGCCCATCATGGGGGCGCTGGAGCTCACGCAGGACATCACCGGCGATTACGAGCAGATCCTGCTTTTCCAGGGCGTGGTGGTGGTGACCTGCCTGCTGTCGTCGGTCATCATGTTCGCCCTGCTCCTGATGCTCATCCAGCGGGCGGAGCGCGTCCTGGCCGACCGCATGGCCAAGAACCGCCAGCTGGAGAACGAACTGCACAGCAACGAGAAGCTGGTCAGCATGGGGCGCGTCATCGCCAGCATCGCCCACGAGATACGCAACCCGCTGGGCATCATCCGCTCCAGCGCCGAGCTGCTGCAGCGCCGCATGGGCAAGGCCGATGCCGGGACCTCGCGCATCCTGCAGGCCATCTATGACGAATCCGTCCGCCTGTCGCAGACGGTCAACGATTTCCTGGACTATGCCCGTCCCCGCCAGCCGCGTCAGGACCTGGTGGATCTGGATCTGGTGCTGGGCCAGGTGCTGGCCTTTCTGGAAGGGGAGCTGGGCCGCGTGGGCGTGGCCGTGGAACGGGCCACCTCGCCCGGCCTGTGGGTGCGCGGTGACAAGGACCTGCTCTACAGGGCCATCTACAACATCCTGGTCAACGGGCAGCAGGCCATGGACGGGCCGGGCATCATCCACATCAGCAGCCGCGCAGACGACGGGCGCGTGGTGCTGGAGGTCCTGGACTCGGGACCGGGTTTCGATCCGGCCCTGCTGGACAGCGTGCTGGATCCCTTCTTCACCACCAAGGACGGCGGCACGGGCCTGGGCCTGCCCATCGTCAGTTCCATCATCAACAGCCACGGCGGCGAGATCCAGCTGGAGAACGGGCCCGAAGGCGGGGCCCTGGTGCGCATCCTGCTGCCCGCGGCGGAGCCTGAGCAGCCCGAAGAGCCTGAAGCTCCGGCCGTCGCCCCTGCCACGGCGGAAGTCCAGTGCGCCGCGGCGGAAGGCGGGGAGACGGCCGCCCGGCCCGCTGCCGGCAGGGAAGGCGGGACGCCGGAGCCCGGCAAAGAGGGCTAGGCGTCTCCGTATGCCGGACTGCCGCCGTGCCTGCGGGCAGTCTGGAGCAAGAGGGTGTCGCAGGCCGGCCATGCAGGGCCTCCCGCTGGCGGGGCCGCTGGGTGGAGAATCAGTTTTTTGCGGGCAATACGGTCCTGGGCCTGATCGGAGCCGCCCCACGCCTGTATCGGGAGAAACACCATGAGTGACAAATCGCATATTCTGGTCATCGACGACGAAAAGAACTATCTGCTGGTGTTGCAGACCCTGCTGGAGGATGAAGGCTACACCGTCACCGCCATCAGCGATCCCGAGACGGCCCTGGCCTTCCTGGCCGAGAGCGAAGTGGACGTGGTGGTGACGGACATGAAGATGCCCAAGGTCTCCGGGCGGGAGGTGCTCCAGCATGTGAAAAAGAGCTGGCCCTACATCCCGGTGCTCATCATGACGGCCTTCGGCTCCATCGAAAGCGCCGTGGAGGCCATGAAATACGGGGCCTTCGATTACATCACCAAGCCCTTCTCCAACGACGAGCTGCTGCTCTCCATCCACAACGCCACGGAGCTGGCCCGCGCCCACCGGCAGTACCGTCTGCTGCAGGAAGCCATGGAAGAGCGCTACAGTGTGCACCAGATCGTGGGCCGCAGCCGCGCCATCCGCGATGTGCTGGTCATGGTGGACCGCGCCGCGCCCAGCCGCTCCACGGTGCTCATCACCGGCGAGTCGGGCACGGGCAAGGAACTGGTGGCCCGCGCCATCCATTACGCCAGCCCGCGCAAGGAAAAGCCCTTCGTCTCGGTCAACTGCATGGCCCTCAACCCCGGGGTGCTGGAGAGCGAGCTCTTCGGCCATGAGAAGGGCTCCTTCACCGGTGCCGTGGCCATGCGGCGCGGCCGCTTCGAGCAGGCCGACGGCGGCACGCTCTTTTTGGACGAGATCGCCGAGCTGACGCCCGATCTGCAGGTCAAGCTGCTGCGTGTGCTGCAGGAGCGCCGCTTTGAGCGCGTGGGCGGCGGTGAGGAGATCGAGGTGGACATCCGCGTGGTGGCCGCCACCAACAAGGATCTGGCCGCCATGGTGGAGAAGGGCACCTTCCGCGACGACCTCTATTACCGCCTGAACGTGGTGCAGATCCCCCTGCCGGCCCTGCGCGAGCGCCGGGAGGACATCCCGCTGCTGGTGGCCCACTTCATGGACAAGGTGGCGCGCGAGAACGACATGCCGGCCAAGAAGTTCACCACCGAGGCCCTCAACTATCTGAGCGGCTACGAGTGGCCCGGCAATATCCGCCAGCTGGAGAACGTGGTGGAATCCTGCATGGTTCTGGTGCCCGGTACGGTCATCGACGTGGACAACCTGCCCGCCGAGATCCGGGACGAGGACTCGCAGTTCAAGAGCGCCGTGGACCTGCTGCCCGTGCAGCTGGATCTGGCCGATACCCTGGAGAAGATCGAGGCCGCTCTCATCCGGCGTGCCCTGGTGCGCGCGGATCTGGTGCAGGTCAAGGCTGCCGAGCTGCTGGGCATCTCCAAGAGCTTGTTGCAATACAAGCTCAAGAAATACGCCATCACCGGACATTAGGCCGGGGAAGGATGTTTGCGGGGGGAGGGAAACCTTTTCGGGGAAAAGGTTCTCCCTCCCCCCGATCCCCCCACCTTTCCAAAACCTTTTATTCAGGTCCCTGATGGCTGTCGTGACATGAAGATCTTGTTGGCCTTGCTGGTCCTCCGGCAGGGCCTTTTTGTTTTTGGAGAAGGCCGTTTGAATGGAGCGTTTTGTGAGGATGATGGATGTTTTTTTTGCAGGACAGGCTGTTTCCCTTCGTGCGGGCTCTTGGGAGGCTGTTCCTATGAATTGCGGGTGGCTTGAAGCGTGCGCCAGGGCAGGGGACCGGGGCCTGGAGAGGGCGGCAGAGGGCCTGGTGCCGGTCGGGCCGATGCCGCTTGGTAGAGGACCATCAAGCCGTATTTCGTGACGCACCGGCGTCAGAGTTTTTATAAAGCGCGCTGGGGAGGGGATAGGGGCCCCTCTCACGCGAGTAACGACCGAATGGCGGCCCGAAGGGCCGTGCCCGTTAGCGACGAAGGATCTTTACGGGCATCGACAGCAGAGATGAGGGGCTCCCTTCCCCCCAAAAAGCACCTTTCCGAGACCGTTTGCTACGAACGCAAAAAGCCGCGAACGTTTCCACGCTCGCGGCTTTTGTGGGCCGGACACCCGGCAGCGGCTGTTACCGCTGCTTTCTTTCGAACCTGACGGGGTTGGCAGTGCTGCCGCCGTCCGGCTTGAGGGCAAGCTAGCCGTAAAAGGGGGGTGCTGTCAAGCCCCGATGCCCAGCAGGCGGCCTGCATTGCTGAGGATGCGCT
Source organism: Desulfovibrio piger (assembly GCF_900116045.1). Taxonomy (NCBI): domain Bacteria; kingdom Pseudomonadati; phylum Thermodesulfobacteriota; class Desulfovibrionia; order Desulfovibrionales; family Desulfovibrionaceae; genus Desulfovibrio; species Desulfovibrio piger. The sequence goes on along the minus strand of NZ_LT630450.1, from coordinate 1,549,297 downwards.
CCACGGCATCTTCGCCAAGGCCGCTCATGGTACGCAGGCGCTCCAGTTCGTGGACGGGGTCGTAGAGCGGCCAGTCCGTGCCGAACAGCAGCCTGTCCGGGTCATGGCGGGCCAGCAGCCGCTGCAGGAGCGAGGGCGTCACATAGGGCGTGGTGCTGGAGGTGTCTATCCAGAGGTTCTCGAAGTCGCCCAGGGCCTCCAGGCTGTAGTCCCACATCTGGTAGCCGCCGAAATGGGCCCCGATGACCCGCAGGCGCGGGAAGGAGCGCATGAGGTCGGCCAGCATGAAGGGGCTGGACGGCGCCTTGTCCAGGGGATCGTCGCTGCCGATATGGATCTCGAAGACGAAGTCGTCCTGGGCGCTCTCGAAGATGGGCAGCAGGCGCCGGTCATTGAGCGCGAAGCCCTGGAAATCGGGATGGAGCTTGATGCCGCGCAGGCCGCCCGCCTTCATGCGCTCCAGTTCGTCTTCCCAGTCCACATAGGCCGGATGCAGGGTGCCGAAGCCGATGACTTCCTCGTGTTCCCGCTGCAGCTTCATGGCGTAATTGTTGGCCGGGATGACCTGCGCGGGGGCCGTGGCCGCGCAGAGGACGATGCATCTGTCGATGCCGGCGGCCTTTTCACGCTCCAGAAGGTGTTCGATGGTGCCGTCACCGCGGCAGTCGAGATGGTAGACCGTGTTGAGGTGCTCCACGGCCTTGTGGGCGATCTTGGGATGGAAGGCGTGGGTATGGATGTCGAAAAACATGATGGGCTCGGATGGCTTGTGGGGCGGAAGGCGGCGTCCCTGTTCCGGCGCGTGCCGCGGGGGAGGGGCCGGACAGGCGCTGTCTGCCGTCCCGTGGGGAGAAGGGGCACAGCCGTCGGGGCCGTGCCCGCGCCTCCGGTATTGGTTCGGTCGCTGCTCAGTCCTTCACGCCGTTGACCACATTGACGGGCGTGCCCTGCTGCCAGCGGAGGATGTTCTCGGCCGTGAGGTTGATGATGTTCTGCCGCGAACGGGCCGTGGCCCAGGCCATATGGGGCGTGATGAGGGTATTGGGCGTGTGCAGCAGGGGATTGTCCGCCGTGGGGGGCTCCTTGGCCAGCACGTCCACGCCCAGGCCGCCCAGCGCACCGCTGCGCAGGGCCTCGGCCACGGCGGCCTCGTCCAGCAGGGGGCCGCGGGCCGTGTTGATGAGGATGGCGCCGGGCTTCATGCGGGCCAGGGCCCTGGCGTTGATGATGGCCCGGGTGGCATCGGTCAGCGGGCAGTGCAGGGAGATGACATCGGCCTGCTGGAAGATCTGGTCCGTGGAGGCGAAGGCGAACGGGCTGTAGGACGGAGGGTTGCGGGGGGTGCGGCAGTTGGCCAGGACGGACATGCCGAACGCGTGCCCCAGCTCGCCCACACGGCGGCCGATGGAGCCGAAGCCGATGACGCCCAGGGTCCGCCCGCGCAGGCAGACAGGCGTGGTCTTCCAGTAGCACCAGGTGTCTTTCCATTCCCCGGCACGGACGCTGGCCGTATGTTCGCTGGTGCGGCGGCACAGCTCCAGCAGCAGGGCCCAGGCGTGCTGGGCCACGTCGTCCACGCCGTAGGCCACCACATTGCAGACGGGGATGCCGCGCGCGGCGGCATCGGCGGTATCGATGATGTCGTATCCCGTGGCCAGGACGGCCACCATGCGCAGGTCGGGCAGGCGGGACAGCGTGGCCGCCCGCAGGGGGACCTTGTTGGTGACCAGCACGTCCGCACCGGCGGCGCGCGCCGCGATCATGTCCTCGGGCGTATGGCCGTGGATGACCACCTCTCCCAGTTTTTCCAGGGGCGCCCAGCTGATGTCGCCGGGGTTGATGACGTCGCCGTCAAGCACAACTATCTTCATGTGGATCCTTGCTGCGCGCACTGCAAAACGGGCAGGCAGTGTCTGCGTGGCCTGTTGCCCGGACAGGCAGGGAAAGAAAAACGGGAAGTCCCCGGGTTTTCGTGAGCAGTGTAGCCTTAGCCGTACGGCCCCGCAAGGGGCGGCTCCCGGGCCGGGGACGAAAAAAAAGGGTCGCCCCGAAAGGCGACCCTGAAAGCCGTATGGCCGGCGACTAGTGAGCGATCACGCAGAAGTCGTCGCGGCGGTTCTGGGCCCACACGCTTTCGCCGGTACCCTGCACCGCGGGCTTTTCCTTGCCGTAGCTGATCATTTCCAGCTGGCCGGGGTTCACGCCCAGGCGGACCATGTAGTCATAGGCGGCACGGGCGCGGCGTTCGCCCAGGGCCAGGTTGTATTCCTGGGTACCGCGTTCGTCGCAGTTGCCTTCGATGCGCACGCGGATGCTGGGATACTTCTTCATCAGTTCAGCCTTGGCGGTCAGCATGTCTTTGTACTGGGGCTGAATGTCGAACTTGTCGAAAGCAAACAGCACGCGACCGTCAGTGATCTGCTGGATGGCAGCACGCATTTCGGGGCTCATGTCATCGACATCGCCGGTAGCGTCCTGGGTCTTCTTGGCGCAGCCGAAACCGGCGGCGAGGGCCATAACCAGAGCAAGGATAAGAGCGTAGCGTTTCATTGTGTGTCCTCCTGAACAGCTCTAACTCCAAAAAGGTACCTTTCCTTTCTGTACACAGCGGATGGATGGTATCCATCCGCAGAACGGATGGTATATGTGAACCAAGTTTTGTCAAGTCAGGATAGGGGGGATTCCCCTATTTTTTCCAGAAATCTGCCCGGTTTTTCCCGAAAAGCCGGGCAGGGGCCCCGGATTTTACAAAATCCGCACGCAACTACTTGCCGTCGGGCATGCCCCAGCGGGGGAACGAGGCCGCGCCGCCGCCGGTGGGCACCTTTTTGGCGTCGCCGCCGTGACGGGTGGTCAGGTAGATGCCGCGGGAGCCGCCCCGGCTGGAGGCGAAGGCGATGAAGTAGCTGTCGGCGCAGAAGGAGGGCTGCTCGTCACTGCCGGGGCCGAAGGTGATCTGGCGTTCCAGGCCGGTGACCATGTCCTGCACGAAGATGCGGTGGCCGTATTCGGTCATGCGGCTGTAGGTCACCAGGGTGCCGTCAGGCGAGAGGTTGGCCTCGGTGTTGTAGCCGCCGTTCTTGCTGACGCGGGTGATGCTGCCGGAGCTCAGGTCCTTCATGAAGATCTGGGGGCCGCCCAGACGCGAGGAGGTGAAGGCCATCTTGGTGCCGGTCTTGTCGAAGGTGGGCGAAACGTTGATGGAGTTGCCGCCTTCGAGGATGCGCTCCTTCTGGAAGCCGTGGTTCAGCAGGAAGATGACGGGGTAACGGCCGTTGGAAAGGGCCACGGCCACCTTGTTGTCGGGCGTGAAGGACGGCCCGATGACCACGTTGCCGGGAAAGCGCACGCGCTGCACGCTGCCCTTCTTGCGGTCCCATACGCCCAGGGAGTGGGATTTTTCGTCGATATGGGTGAAGACGATGAAGCGGCCGTCCGGGGACCAGGCCGGGGACATGGCCTCGCCCTTGATGTTGGTGATCTGGCGCAGGTCGCGGCCCGTGGGCTTGACCAGCCACACGTTGGCGGACAGGCGGCCGGACTTCTTGACGAAGGCCAGGGTGGAGCGGAAGAAGGCACCGCTGCCGGTCAGCACTTCGAGCAGGTCGGCGCAGAAGCGGTCGGCCACTTCGGGCAGGTCGCCGGTGCGCACCTGAGGATATTCCTTGCCGAACAGGCGGCCGCCGGTATTGGTCTCGAAGGCGCGGATCTGCACGGAGCTGGTGCCGCTGTCGCCGTGGGGCCAGTAGGTGGTGACCACGATGTCCGAACCGGCCAGCTGGAAGCGTTTGAAATCCAGGCTCGGGGGCTCGTAGCCGGGCAGCAGGGTGCCGCCCAGCACGGAGGAGGCGGGCGTCAGGCGCATGAAGGGCAGGAAGCTGAGGTTCTCCTCCACCAGCTTTTGCAGTTTGGCGCCCATGCCGCTGGCCTGCTTCTGGGGACCGGTGAGGGGCGCGGCCAGGGCGAGGTTCACGATATTCTGGCCGGGGCCGTAGATATCGACACGCATGGCGGCCTGGGCGGCGCTGCCCAGGGACAGCGTGACGGCCAGGGCCAAAAGGATGGCAAGACGTTTCATGGCGTAATGGTCCTTGTGGTGGTGTCTAGCGCACCAGAGTTAGGGTGACGTTCACAAATCTGCCCACAGCCGCGGGCGGGGGGCTGACCTTTCCTGCCCGGCGTATGCCCTGCCGGACATATCTGTCAAGCAGCTCGCTGCCGCTGCTCTGCAGGAGGCTGTGATTGAGGATCTTCCCCGTGGCGTCCAGCTCCAGGCGCACCGTGGCATAATAGGTACCTTTGGCCAGTTCTGCGGGGATGTAGGTGGCATCGCGCAGCTCCCTGACCAGCTTGCGGAAATAGGCCGCGTGGCCGGGGCCGTAGGCGTCCTGGGCTTTCAGCGGCGTGGTCAGGGTGGCGGGCTTGCTGTCCAGCGTGACGGGCCCGCTCCTGTCCTCCGGCGCGGCAGCAACGGCAGGCGCGCCGGCCCCGGAGGCCTTGCGGGCGGCCTGGCGGCGGCTGATGCCGGAAAGGTCGGCCATGCCGCCCTGCCAGAAGGTCAGGTAGACGTCCTGGCTCATGCCGTAGGGCGGCTTGCCCAGGTCCGCGGTCTTCATGACCGCGCTGCAGACGGAATCATTGAGGGCCTGGCTGGCGGACTTTTCAAGATAGCCGCAGCGCTCCACCTTGCCTTCCGCGTCCACGCGCACCACGATGCGCACCTTGCCGCGGTCGGCCGGGGCGGCCCAGTTGGCCAGGATCTTGGCCATGGCCTCACCGGCGTAGCCGTTGGCCACGTCCGCGGCGGCGGCGCCCGCGGCCCGTGCGTGCAGCGGTGCCAGGCACAGCAGGAAGACCGGCAGCAGGGACAGGAGGGCCGCCGGGCGGGAAAGGGTTCGTTTCATGTGACCTCCATGAGGGCATACAGGGGCATGACGGCGCAGCCCGCAGGCGGCGCTCCCGGCGCAACGCAACGCCGGAGGGATCGGGGGGACCGGTCCCGGCGGGCAGGATCCCCAAGACGGCAAGGCGGCCGTACCACCGGGCACGACCGCCTTGACGGACCGGCTAGCGGCCCATGAGTTCATTGAGGGTGAAGACAAGGTCCAGCTCGGTGTACTGTTCCGACGGCGGCGGCGGGAAGGCCCCCGCCCGGCTGGTGCGCCAGATGGCGTTGGCCGCCGAGGAGTCGTACTGCGCGTTGCCGGAGCTTTGCGTCACGTCGACTTTTTCCACCTCGCCCTGCAGGTTGACCTTGACCCGGACAACGCAGACCAGGTTCAGGCGCGTGGCGGAGGTGAAGCTCCAGTTGGGACGCACGGCAAGCATGACCTGGCCCATGTAGACGTCGTTGAGGCCACCGCCGCCGGGGCCGTCGCCCTCGCCGCCGCCACCGCCGCCATCGCCGCCGGCATTGCGGCGGGCCTGGGCCAGGGCCTGTTCCACGCTGCTGCCCCTGTCCCCGGATTCGACGCGGGAGGTGGCCTCGCGGCGGGCCTGTTTCATGGCCGCGGCCACGGGGTCGCCCTGGGACGGCTTGTCGGCCTTTTTGTCGGTCTTCTTGTCATCCTTGGGCGTGGACTTCTTGTCGTCCTTCTTCTTGTCGTCCTTCCTGGGCTTTTCGGGCTTCCTGTCGTCGTCCTTTTTCTTGTCCTCTTTCTTTTTCTTGTCTTTTTTGTCGGCCACGGGGGTGGCGTCCTTGGGTTCGGGCTTGGGCTTGGGCTTGACCTCCGGCTTGGGCTCCGGCTTGTGCTCGACCCGGGGCTCGGGCTTGGCCTCCACCGGGCGGGCCTTGTCCGCCGTGGGGTCGGCCTTGACCTCCGGCCGTTCGGGCGCGGCCGCGTCGGCCTTTTTGGCCGGGGGCGAGACGTCCTTGGGGCCGTCCGTGGGCTTGCCCATCTTGCCCAGGATGCTCGAGGGCGTGCGGTTGCCGCCCGGAGCGCCGTCCACCAGGCTGATCATCACCGGCGGCGTCTCCAGGTTCACCGGCGGCGAGCTGGGCCAGAACATGATCAGCAGGAAGACCGCCAGATGCAGGCAGAGGGAAAGAAGATACGAGGCCCAGTTCATCGCTGACTACTTCCCGCCCTTGGCGGCTGCCGCGGCGGCAGCGGGCGACAGGCTCTCGGAGGAATCGGCCACCACGCCGAGCTTTTCGATGCCCACGGCCTTGATGCGGCCCATGACATCCACCACCACGCCGTAGGGGACTTCCTTGTCGGCACGCAGGAAAAGGGTCTTGTTCTTTTCCTTGACCAGGGTCTGGAGGTAGCCTTCCAGGTCGTCCAGGGTCTGGACCTCGTATTCGTCCAGGAAGATCTTGCCGTCGTGGCGGACGGTCAGCATCATGTTGTCGTTTTCGGTCGGCAGCACTTCCACCTGTTTGGTCTGGGGCAGGTCCACTTCCAGCCCCTGGCTCATCATGGGAGTGGCCACCATGAAGATGATCAGCAGCACCAGCATGACGTCCACGAAGGGCGTCACGTTGATCTCGGAGACAAAGCGGTTGTTGCCGCCCACGCTGGCGCCCATCTTACATCTCCGTGGCGCCCGTGCGCTGCACGGGGCGGTGGGCATTGAGTTCGCGCTGCACGCGGTTGAGGAACACGCCGGCAAAGTTCACCAGCAGGGTGTCCACCTGCGAGAGCTTGCCCATGAAGATGTTGAACCCGATGGTGGCGGGCACGGCCACGCCCAGGCCGATGGCCGTGGCCACCAGGGCTTCGGAGATGCCGGGGGCCACCGTGGCCAGGGAGGCGGACTTGAGCAGGCCGATGGAGTGGAAGGAGTGCATGATGCCCCACACCGTGCCGAACAGGCCGATGAAGGGGGCCGTGTTGGCGGTGGTGGCCAGCAGGGAAAGGGAGCGCTCCAGGCGGGCCATCTCGCTGGCCACGCCCTGGCGCAGGGAGCGGCGCACGTTGTCCACCACGATCTCGCTGCTGTTGCCGGCCTCCTTGGAGCGGTTGAACTCCATCACGCCCTGATGGGCCACGAAATAGAGCGGGGAGGCGCGGTCGGAGCCCAGGGAGAGCACGGCCTCGCGCAGGCTGGGGGCCTTCTCGAACAGGTCGGTGCCCTGCAGGGCCTTGCGGTAGGCGGCGTTGAGGGCCAGGGTTTTCTGGATCATCATGCCCCAGCTGCCCACGGACATGAGCACCAGGATGCACAGCACGATCTTGGCCACGAGACTGGCCTGGCTGATCATCGAAAAGAAACTGAACTCCATGTATCACTCCTGGAGATGGAAAAGGGTGTGCCTTGGGAGGGAGCCTGTGCCCTGCCGGGACACGGCACGGTGTGCACCGGAAAAAGGAAAACGCCAAAGAGCCCCTGCCGTCCGGGCGGACCCGGAAGACAACGGCTGTGCGCGGCGTTGGAACGCCCGGAGAATGCAACGTTCGGCGTCTTTTTTCAAGCGTTTTTTCTGTGCCGGGGCCGGATGGCGGCGCCCCGTGCCTCCCGCCCTAGTCGGCATCGCACATCTTGCGCCAGAGGGTATTGAGGCTGATGCCCAGGGAACGGGCGGTGCTTTTTTTGCTGTACTGCTGGCGGGCCAGTTCCTGCCGGATGATCTTTTTTTCCATGAGGCGCAGGCGCTGGCGCAGGCTGCCGTTTGCGGGCAGGTCCTGTTCCTCCCGTTTTTCGGATGCCCTGCCGGGCGAGGCCAGGATGCCCTGCGTCTGGCGCATGTCCAGCAGCAGTTCCCGCAGCAGGGGCATCTGGCAGGTATCGCTGGTGGACATCAGGCAGTAGCGGCGCAGCAGCGCGTCCAGCTCGCGCACGTTGCCGGGCCAGGGATAGCTGCACAGGAGCTCGATGGCCTCGGGGGTCATCTTTTTGTGGATCATCCCCATGCGGCGCATGATGTGCCGGACCAGCAGGGTCATGTCCTGGAGGCGTTCGCGCAGGGGGGGCATCTCCAGGCGCAGCAGCGTCAGGCGGTAATAGAGGTCGGCCCGGAAGCGCCCTTCCCTGACCTCCTGCACAAGGTCTTTCCAGGAGGAGCAGACCACACGGGCATTGACGGTCACGGGCCTGTCGCCGCCAAGGCGGAAGATCTCGCCGCTTTCCAGGACACGCAGGAGCCTGACCTGTACGGCGGCGCTGATGTCCGCTATCTCGTCCAGGAAGATGGTGCCGTCCTGGGCCAGTTCGAACAGGCCCTGCTTGCCGCCGCGGCGGGCACCGGTGAACGCCCCCTCGGCATAGCCGAACAGTTCGCTCTCCAGCAGGCTTTCCGGCAGGGCGCCGCAGTTGACGGCCACGAAGGCCGCGTGGCGCCGGGGGCTGGCGTTATGGATGGCATGTGCCAGCAGTTCCTTGCCCGTCCCGCTTTCCCCGTGGATGTAGACCACCGCGTCGGATTCGGCGAAACGCTGGGCGTGGACCCGCAGGGTCTGCATGGAGGGGCTTTCGCCCAGCAGGTCGTTCAGCGTGAACCTGGCCCGCAGGCCCGCCTGGCGGGAATGCTTGAGCCGCCGCTGCAGGTCCGTCAGGACCACGTCGGGCGTCAGGACGCTCAGGGCCCCTTTCTGGATGCCGTCGACCACCACGGCGCTGCTGGTGAAAACGAGATCCTGGCCGTTCTCCCCTTTCAGGGTGCCTTCCGTGGGCCGCCCCGTCTCCAGGCTCTGGGCAAGGCCGAGGTGCTGCAGCGCCCAGCCGTCCCGGAGGCGCTCCCGCCCCAGGGCCTGCCTGGCCACGGGGTTGCTGATGGCCAGCTTGCCCGCGGGATCGACACCGATGACCCCTTCATGCAGGGCATCGACCACGTCCTGGAGCCAGGCCGCGTGCTCGCGGTCACGGCGGCGGGCCTGGGCGATGTTGGACGCTTCCTCGAAGGCCCGCTCCAGGGCCTCGTTGCCCGGGCAGACCACGATGCCCGGGCAGTGGTGGGCCTGGGCGATGGAGACGCAGACGCCGCCCCCCACGACGCAGCCGGCGCCCTGGGCGATGGCCTGGGTGATGCCCAGGGTCAGTTCGCGGGAATTGGTGAAGCGGATGGGCTGCAGGCGGATGTGCAGCAGGCGGGAGAACAGTTCCGTCCAGGGGGGGATGGCGTCATAGCAGGTCACGGCCACATTGTCCGTGTATTCGCGGGCTTCCATCAGGGCCTGCAGGATGGACATGTGGCTGCGGGAGATGGTGACGACGGGTTCGTTGAGGTGACGGCGCAGGAGCTTGCCGGTCCCGCCGCCGCCCAGGATCACGTCCACGCCCTGGGCGAACAGGCGTCTGGCCACGGGCAGGGCCTCCTCCATGGTGGCCAGGCGGACTTCTTCCAGCGGCCAGCCGTGTTCCTGGGCATAGGCCTGGACTTTTTCTGCCACCACAGCGGAGTTGGAAACGAAGGCGAAGGAAAAGGGGGTGGACGGCATATGCTCTCCTGCTCCGGTGGGATGGGATGCGGGCCGCCGGGGGTACCGGTCATGCAGGTGCAGGGGGCGGGGGCCCGCAGGGGCGGGCGACAGACGGCATGTTTCAGCGGCTATCCGTTATCCGTATTTTCATCTGTTATCTGTATTTTTTCATTTTTATCCATAGGTTGCCTTGCTACGCCGCGTCTGTCAATGCAGGTCCGGGACCGCCGATCGCTGCGACGGTCCCGGAGTGGCAGGGGAGGTGTGGTGTGCCCCGCCGCGGGACCGGGAGGACGGAACGGCCGTCTTCCCGGTTTTTGCCGCCATGCCGGGCCCGGAAGCGGAGGAACAGGCCGGCATGGCGGTAAAACAGGCTGCTACACCGGCGGCATGATGTAGAAGTCCAGGCCGAGGACCACGATGGTGAACCAGAAGTAGAGGATCGTCAGCAGGACGGAGATGAGCGCCGCGATCATGCCCCAGACGAACATGGTGCGCAGGTTGGCGCCGTAACCGGCCACGATGCCCTGGGCACCGGTGGCGGAGGCCACCGCGTACGACCAGCTGATGGCGGACCCCGTCACCCAGACCCAGGGCACGGCCCCGAAGGCCAGCCCGCGCCAGTTGGCCATGGATTCGATGGCCAGGGGCACCATGACACCGGCGGCCGCGGTATCGCTGGTCACCTGGGACAGGGCGTTGGACGCCACGGTCCAGGCCACGATGGACAGGGTATCGTCGATGCCGACGAGGGGCGTGATCCAGCTCCCGAACACGGCGCCGGCCCCTGTCGTGGAGAGGATCTTGCTCAGCGCCACGGAGGCGGGCCACATGAAGAGGATGGTGATGGGGAAGTGGTCACGCAGGGCCTTGACGGACAGGATGCTCTCGCCCTTGACGCTGCGGGAGGGCCAGAACAGCATGATCAGCGGGATGATGCAGAACAGCTGGGTGGGGTTGAGCCAGGCCCACTGGGGCCCCTTGGTGTAGGGCGCGTACAGGGGCTGGATGATGGCCAGGATGATGGCCAGCGCGAAGCCGTAGAGGGAGATCTTTTCCTCATAGGTCATGGGACCGAGCTTTTCCAGCTCCTGCCGGTAGAATTCCCTGCTGCCGCTGAAGCGCTCCATGTCCGTGCGCATGAAGTACATCATGGCGCCGACACCGGCGATGATGAGCAGGGAGATGGGCACCATGCGCAGGGTCCAGTCGATGAAATAGATATTCTGGCCAAGATACTTGTTGAGCAGCCCGTAGGTCACCACGGACTGGCCGCCGCCCAGGGGGGTGGCCATGCCGCCCACACTGGCGCCCCAGGCCACGGCGATGAGGATGTTGGACGCCGCCTTGGACTGCCAGCGCTGTTCGTTGGTGTTGAAGCCGGCGTACATCAGCGATGCCACGGCCACAGGGGCGAACATGGCCGCCACGGTGGTGTTGCCCACCACGAAGGAGGTGATCCCGCAGAGGATGAACCAGCCTGCGGTCTGGGCGCGCACGCTGCCGTTGACGCGCATGAGGAAATTCAGGGCCAGGCGGCGGGCAAAGCCCCAGCGCACCCAGGCGCAGGTGATGGCCGTGGCGCCGAAGATGAGGACGGCCTCGCGGTGCACATAGGCCTGCAGCACCTGGCCCAGCGGCATGTAACTGTAGATGCAGGCCACGAAGATGGGCACCAGGCAGGTCAGTTTGATGTCCACCACGCAGGTGATCCACCACCAGACCATCCAGAACAGGATGCCGAAACCGAAACGGGACTCGATGGGGCCGAAAATGGGCAGGGCCAGGGCAAGCAGCAGCAGCGCGGGCCCTCCCAGAAGATACAGCAGACGGGAAGAAGACGACGATTCAGACATGAGGGGCTCCAGTCCTTTTCCGGGCGGGCCTTGCGGCCCGCCCCTCGATATCATGCCGCCCGCAGGATCCGGGCAGACTACAGGTGGCCGGACGTATTAAAGGACGACATCACCGACATAGCGGCGCTTGATGGAGAAATGCTTCTTCCACTTGGCGGACGCGCGCAGGCCGATGATGTATTCTTCGTCGGGGTCGCCGGCGGGGAAGACCTTGGGCGCCGTGGCGGGATCCCACAGGCCCTTCTTGCGGCGTTCCTCGCGCTGGTCCACCAGCCAGTCGTTGTAGCTTTCGAAGACGATGTGGCCTTCAAAGCCGTCCAGGGTGGCGGCCCGGATGCGGCCGTCGAATTCCAGGTATTTTTCGATCATGCGCTGGCTGGGCATCTCGGGCTCCACCGTATTGGTGTAGCCGGCCTCTTCCAGCTCCTTGCCGGCCACGGCCGCAAAGATGCGCTGGTCGCGCAGGGACAGCAGATCCTTGTGGATACCGATATACTTGTCGCTGATGGGCTTGCCCAGAGGGGCATGGTCGCGGGAAGCGCCGCGGGCCTTGCACAGGTCCGTCTTGTAGAAGTCGAACATGCCTTCTTCAAAGTCCTCGCCCAGGAACTCGCAGACGCCGCGCATGACTTTTTCCGGCTCGCGCACCAGTTCTTCGTAGCGCACATCCAGCCACAGGCCTTTTTCGCGCAGGGGCTCGCGCCATTCCTTGACGGCGTTCCAGCAGCGCTTCCAGGACTGGGCGGCGCAATAGATGTTGGTGGGACCAAAGGAGGATTCCATGTAGTCCACGCTGGCATCACGGCCGTCCCGGGTGATGTAGATGAACTGGGCATTGGGGAAGTCGTGGTGCATGGGCCCCACGAAGTAGAGGTTGTGCGGCGTCTTTTCGCCCCAGCGGGGCTTGTTCACATACTGGGCAAAGCGCAGGTGCATGCCCGCGTACAGGCCGGCGAAGCTGCGCTCGGGGGCCAGCTCGATGACTTCGTCGACGATGGTGCGGGGGTTGACCTTCATCCCCCAGAAAGGCGTCTTGAGGCCAAAGACCATCTCCTGGGCCAGGGTGCGGAAGTTGGCTTCGACGGACAGGTCGCCGTAGGTGTGCAGGTAGGGATAGAAGCGGGGGTAGTACCACACCACTTCCGGGACGGCGATGCGGGAGTGGCAGCCCAGCAGGGCCATGACCAGGGTCGTGCCGGAACGTTCGGCACCGATCATGAAAATGGGACGTTCTTGAAGGTTGAGAGGCATGGGTGTCTCCTTGTTGGGATTTGTGCGATCAGGCCTGCAAAAGCGCACGGACGAAGATGAACGCGCCCACGATGATGCAGACGACAGAAACCATTTTTTTCAGGACGCCGGACGAGACGCTGTGGGCCAGCCTGGCGCCGGCCACGACACCGACGAGCTCGGCCGCCGTGACCAGGAAGGCCATGTGCAGGTCGACGAAGCCGTTGGCGAAGTTGCTGATGGAGCCGGAAGTGGCAGCCGTGATCTGGATGACCTGGCTGGTGGCGATGGAGGTAAGGGGCGTGAAGCCCAGGATGACCATGAGGGGCACCGACAGCACGGGGCCGCCCACACCGGTCAGGCCCGAGCCGAAGCCCACGGTGGCGCCGATGAGCAGCAGCTGCAGGCGCTGCCGGCCGTCACCGGGGCGGTAGGTGATGGTGCCGCCTTTGGCCGGGAACAGGGCATAGATGCCCGCGAAGATGATGATGCACCCCAGGATGAGGTTGAGGATCCAGGCCGGCGCGATGGCGTTGGCCAGGGCCCCGGGGTAGCCGCCCACAAGGCCGCCGATGCAGACGGGGATGGTGATGCCCCAGTGGATGCTGCCGTGCTTGCAGTACAGCCAGGTCCCCAGGAGCCCGGTAAAGATGAAACTGAACAAGGACGTGGCCATGGCCGCATGGGTGGTCAGGCCGCCAAGGCCGCTCAGGGCGGGGATCAGCAGGATGCCGCCCACGCCGACAGTGCCGATGAGGCCGCCGACGAGCAGGGCGACAGCCAGAAGGATGATGATCATGACGTGCTCCGATGTGACGTTGTTCACAAGCAGAGCAAGCAGTGTGCCACGAAAGAAAATTTCTTTTAATATATTGTTTTTGTTTATTTTTAATGAAATTTGCCCTGAATGCGCCACAATGCGTTTTTTGCAAAAACGAGGTGAAACAGTCGAACTGTGGAGTGCCGCGCACAGGGGCCTGAGGTCCCGCCCCGGCTCTTGTGCACGCACGGAGAAAGCGCATTGCAAGGCCGCCGGTGAGGGTGTATGCTGCGGCCATGTTGACGAAAAGCTTTGCTTCCTTCCGGGGGCGCGGTGTCCGGCATCTGGGCGCGGCGGTCTTGTGCGTGGTCTTGCTGGGATCCCCCCAGGCTGGTTTCGCTGCGTCTGCCGGCCGGCAGGATGCCGTTGCCCGGCAGCCCGTCTATACCGGCCAGCGCTCCGCGGAGACGGCGGACAGGCCCGTGGCGGGCCGGAGCATCGGCATGTCCGAGGCCGTGGAGCACGCCCTGCGCTTCAACCCCGGGCTGGGGGCGCAGGAAGCCGAGAGCCGTTCCTCCGAAGAGGGACGGAAATCCGCGCGCGGCGCCTTCGGGCCGCGCCTGGGGCTGACCTATTCCGCCACCAAGACCGAGAGCAAGCGCGATCCTTCCGCCACCATGGGCACCAGGAATCCCAAGATGGGCGTCTACAGCTGGGGGGTGGAAGTGACCCAGCCCATCTTCCAGGGCTTCCGCCTGCTCTCCACCTATCAGAAGGCCGCCCTGCAGGCCGACAGCGACAAGGCCTCGCTGCGCAAGGCCGAGCTGGACATGACCGAGCAGGTGCAGACGGCGTTCCTGGAATACCTGAAAGCCGGCGAGAACACCCGCAGCATGCGCGACAGCCTGACCCGCCTGCGCGAACAGCTGCGCATCGCCCAGGCCTATTTCGAGGTGGGCCTGAGCCCCCGCCTGGACGTGCTCCAGGCCGAGGTGGACGTGAGCGAGGCCGAGCGCCTGCTCATCGAGGCCGAGAACACCCAGGCCACCACCCTGGCCAGGCTCAACACCCTGCTGGGCTTCGATGCCACGGCCGTCAACACCTACACCGGCACGCTCAGGGAAGTGGCCTTCCGCTATACGCTGGAGCAGTGTCTTGAGCTGGCCTACCGCCAGCGCCCCGACCTGTATGTGGCCCAGAAGGCCGTGGAGATAGCCCGCAAGAGCCAGAAGGAAGTGCAGAGCGACTACTATCCCCAGATCGAGGGCTATTACAGCATGACCCAGAGCGGCAACACGCCCGGCATGCAGCGTTCCGGCGAGAACGGCTCGCACGTCACCAACTGGGAAGTGGGGGCGCAGGCCACCTGGAACGTGTTCGAATGGGGCACCACCTACTACGCCGACAAGCAGGCCGGCTGGCAGGTGACCAAGATGCGTTACGAACAGGAGAACCTCAAGCTGGAAGTGGGCTACGACATCAAGTCCAAGTATCTGGCCGTGCAGGAGGCCCGCAAACGCATCGCCGTGGCCCTGAACAGCGTGGCCCAGGCCACGGAGGCCTATAACGTGGCCCTGGCCCGGTACCACGAGCATGTGGGCACCAACTTCGACGTGCTGGATGCCTCGGCCAACCTCACCTCGGCCCAGTCCTCGCTGACCGGCGCCAAGGCCGACTACCTGACGGCCCTTTCCCAGATCTATGTAGCCATGGGCGAATATCATCCCGACCTGCTCCGGGAAGGTGGCGCCGCCAGAAGAAAATAAACGGTCCCGTATGAGTGATTCTGAACGATTTTTGACAGTGACCCCCCTGGGCGGCCTGGGGGAGATCGGTCTCAACTGCCAGCTGTGGGAGACAGCCGCGGGCGTGGTCATGGTGGACTGCGGCCTGATGTTCCCGGATGATTTCCATCTGGGGGTGGATGTGGTCATCCCGCATTTCGGTGCGGTGAGCGGCGTGCGTGACAAATTGCTGGGCATCGTCCTGACCCACGGCCACGAGGACCACATCGGGGCCCTGCCGTGGCTGGTGCCCCAGCTGCGCGGCACGCGCATCTACGGCTCCTATTTCACCCTGGCCCTGGTGGAGCACAAGCTCAGGGAGCACGAGCTGCTGGACTGGGTGGAGCTGTGCCCGGTGGAGCCCGGCGACAAGGTGGTCCTGGGCGACATGACCTTCCATTTCTTCCCCGTATGCCATTCCATCCCCGAAGGTTTCGGCCTGGGCGTGGAAACGCCCGTGGGCCGCGTCGTCCACAGCGGGGACTTCAAGATCGACCCCCAGCCCCTGGCCGGCAGCGGCACGGACCTGGCGACCTTCCGCGACTTCGCCGGACCGCAGGGCGCGCGCCTGCTGTTCTCCGATTCCACCAATGTGGAGCGCGACGGCCGCTCCCTCACCGAACGGGCCGTCATGGAATCTTTGGGCAAGGTCTTCGACGAGGCCCCGGGCCGCATCGTGGTGACGCTGTTCTCCAGCCACATCCAGCGCATCCAGGAGGTCTTCGACCTGGCGCGCGAGCGCGGGCGCACCGTGGTCATCAGCGGCAAGTCCCTGGCCAACAACATCGAGATGGCCCGTGACCTGGGCATCGCCAAACTGCCGCCCAGCTTTTTCAATGCCCATAACGGCGTGCCCGACCTGCCTGACGAACAGCTGGTGCTGGTGGTGACCGGCGCCCAGGGCGAACCTTTGTCCGCGCTTTCGCGCATGGTGCTGGGCGGCCACCGGCAGCTCAGCATCCGCAAGGGCGACACCGTGGTCATGAGCTCGCGCATGATCCCCGGCAACGTCAAGGCCGTGTCGCGCCTCATCAACGAGATGTACCGCCTGGGCGCCACGGTCCTTTACGAGAGCGTGCGGGCCATCCATGCCTCGGGCCATGCCCACCGCGACGAGCTGCGCGAGCTGCTGGGCGCCGTGCGGCCGGAATATTTCGTGCCCGTGCACGGGGAATACCGCCATCTGTTCAAGCACGGCCAGCTGGCGCGCGAATGCGGCGTCAGGCCCGACAACGTGGTCCTGCTGGAGGACGGCTGCCCCCTGACCCTGCTGCCGGACGGCATCCGCCTGGAGCCGCCCGTGCCCGTGGAATGCACCCTGGTGGACGGCAAGGGCGTGGGCGACGTGGGCTCGGCCGTGCTGCGCGAGCGCCGCATCCTCGGCGACGAGGGCATGGTCATCGTGGTGCTGGTGCTGGATGCCGAGACGGGCAGCGTCCTGCACGGGCCGGAGATGTTCTCCAAGGGCTTCGTGTTCGAGCAGCATTACAGCCATGTGCTGGAGGATGCCAAATGTCTGGTGCTGGACGAGATCGAGTCCGTCCGCCCCGGCCAGCTGACCCGTCTGCAGGAAGGCATCCGGGCCTCGCTGCGACGTTTTTTCCGCCGGGTCCTGGAACGGGACCCGGTGGTGGTGCCCATCGTCAGCGAGGTGTAACACTTTTGTATCGTTACAGGAATGGACAGGGTCGTGGTGCTGCCGCGGCCCTGTTTCGCTTTTTTTATCCGGGGAGCGATGCACCGGGCGCATTGACAGTGCTCATGTATTTCTTACTATTGTGCTATCATTATGCCCGTCCGTCAGGAAAGGCCGTCCGCCTTGACCACGGGGGCATATCCTCATACTATTTGAAATCCTTTCATATTGCCCGGCGCATGTCCCGCCGCAAAGACGGGTTTCTGGCAGGATGGTACCTGCCGCGGGCAAAGGCGGTACCGGCCGTCCCCCGGTGACGGTGCTGCCGTTCCCACAGCTTTCTTTAACCCCATTCAGCAAAAGGGATGTCCTCCACATGACTTGGGATTGGGATAAATTGCAGGAAAAACGGCAACGGCAACAGGGGCAGCGCCCCTCCCGTCCGCTCTTTGGTGATACCGATGACAGCGACACGCAGGACGAGCCCCGGCGCGCCCGGCGCTCGCCCTTTGGTGACGGCGGCAACGGCAACGGCTTTGACGGCAAAAATGTCCTCAAGAAGCTCTCCGGCATGAAGATGCCGGGCGGCATGGTGGTCTGGCTGGTGCTGGGCCTGGTGGGCCTGTGGCTTTTGTCCGGCATCTATATCGTCAACCCGGACGAGGAGGGCGTGGTGCTGCGCTTCGGCAAGTATGAACGCACCGAAGGCCCCGGCCCCCATTACGCGCTGCCCGCCCCCATCGAGAGCGTCTACAAGCCGCAGGTGACCCAGGTGCTGCGCTGCGAGGTGGGCTTCCGCTCTACGGGGCAGGCCACCACCTTCCGCCAGGGCGAGCTGCGCAGCGTGCCCAAGGAAGCCTCCATGCTCACCGGTGACGAGAACATCGTCAACGTCCAGTTCAGCGTGCAGTACAAGATCAGCGACGCGGTCAAGTACCTGTTCAACATCAGCGACCCCACCAACCTGGTGCGCAACGCCGCCGAGGCCGCCATGCGCGAGGTCATCGGCAACAGCCTCATCGACTCGGCCATCACCGACGGCAAGCTGAAGATCCAGAGCGACGCCACCGTGCTGCTCCAGCAGGTCCTGGACCGCTACGAGGCCGGCATCCAGGTGCTGGCCGTGCAGATGCAGGACGTGCATCCGCCGCAGGAAGTGAGCGACGCCTTCAAGGACGTGGCCAGTGCCCGCGAGGACAAGAGCCGCATCATCAACGAGGCCGAAGCCTACCGCAACGCCCTGTTGCCGCAGGCCCGCGGCGAGGCCGCGGCCACCCTCAACCGGGCCGAGGCCTACCGGGTGGCGCGCCTGCAGCAGGCCGAAGGCGAGTCCCGCCGCTTCGACGCCCTGCGGCAGGAATACGAAAAGGCTCCCGACGTGACCCGCCAGCGCCTGTATTACGAAACCATGGAAGAGATCCTGGCCGCCTCCAAGGACAAGACCCTGCTGGACAGCGGTGTCTCCGGCAAGGTGCTGCCGCATATGCCTCTTCCGGGTACGCCCGCCCCCGGCGTCCTGCCCTCGGAGAAGAAATAATGACCAAAAATCCCCTTTTTTATGGTGTCCTGCTGCTGGTGCTGGCCGTTTTCGTGACCCAGTGCTGCTTCACCGTGCACCAGACCCAGCAGGCCCTGGTGCTCCAGCTGGGCGATCCCCTGCCCGAGATCTACCGGCCCGGCCTGCACTTCAAGCTGCCCTTCATCCAGAAGGTGGTCTATTTCGACGCCCGCGTGCTCGACTATGCCGCCAGCTCGCGCGAGGCCTTCACCGTGGACAAGAAGACCATCGTGCTGGACAACTACGCCCGCTGGCGCATCAGCGATCCCCTGCAGTTCTACCGCACCATGCGCACCATCCCCGGCGCGCAGGCCCGTCTGGACGACGTGGTCTATTCGCAGCTGCGGGCCCTGGTGGGCGCCTATACCCTGACCGAGGTGGTCTCCAAGGAGCGCGCCACCATCATGGCCCGGGTGACGGAAAAGGTCTCCGACCTCATGAAGCCCTACGGGGTGGAGGTACTGGACGTGCGCATCAAGCGCACCGACCTGCCCACGGAGAACCAGCGCTCCATCTTCGACCGCATGCGGGCCGAGCGTGAACGCCAGGCCAAGCAGTACCGTTCCGAAGGTCAGGAACAGGCCACGCGCATCCGTTCCGATGCCGACCGCCAGAAGGCCCTCATCCTTGCCGAGGCCAACCGCGAGGCCCAGGTGCTCTACGGCCAGGGCGATGCCCAGGCGGCCGCCGTCTATGCCGCGGCCTACAGCAAGGCGCCGGAGTTCTATTCCTATCAGCGCTGGCTCGAGGCCCTGCGCAAGTCCTTCAAGGAGAACAGCAAACTGGTGCTGGACAGCCAGAGGCCGTTGCTGGATCTGCAGAAGTAGGTGGATCATGGGCTTTACGGAAATCTATGAACGCATCAAGCTGGCCGCCAACTGCCGCACCCAGGTGGAACTGGCGGAGCTGCTCAACATACGCCAGTCCAGCATCTCGGACGCCAAGCGCCGCGATTCTGTACCGGGCGACTGGTACATGAAGCTCTTCGAGCGTTTCGGCCTCAACCCCGACTGGCTCAAATACGGGGTGGGGCCCCTCTATCTGCGTACGGAAAAAGGCTATTGCCCGCAGGAGGCCCCCCAGGCCCTGGCCGAGACCGTGGCCTGCTACGGGGGCGACTTCACCCGGTCCACGGTGGTGGACGTCTACGACATGGCCTGTGCCTATACGGACGAGGCCCCCAGGCCCGCCCTTTCCGTGGCCGGCAGGGTCCCCCTGCCCCAGGCCTTTCTGCGGCCCTCGCTGCAGGTGCTGCGTCTGCGCGGGCGGGCCATGGAGCCCCTGCTGCGCGAGGGCGCCTATATCGGGGTGGACATGGAGGACCCGGCGCCTGTCTCCGGCAGGACCTATGCCCTGTTCGCCCCGCTGGAAGGCGTGGTGGTCCGCCAGGTGTTCCTGGACGGCCCGCAGCAGGGCTATGTCCTGCGGGCCCAGTCCCCGGACTATCCCGAAACGTCCCTGGACGCCGCCCTGTTGCAGCGCCGCATGCTGGGGCGTGTGGTCTGGACTTTCCAGGAGGTATGACATGAGCATCTCCCGCAGGCACGGACGCGTCGCCCTGTGCGGTGTCCTGTGTGCGCTGTGCTGCCTGCTGCTGGCCGCCTGCGGCGGCAGGGAGCCCGCGGATGACGTGGTGCCCGGCGGCACCGTGATCCTGGAGCCGCCGTCCGCAAACGGTGACGGCGATGCCGGACTGAAAGAACGTTCCCTCGGGCCTTCCCCCGCTGCTCCGGCGACGGTGGTGACGCCCGCAGCGGCCCCCGCTCCCGGGGCCGTCCGCCCGTCCGCCCCGGCCGTGGCCCCTGCCTGGCAGGAGCTTTCGCGCCGCCTGGCTGCCGACGGCATCTCCGGGCCGCAGGTGGACGCCCTGCTGGCGGGCCTGCCGGCCACGCCCACCCAGTCGCCCATGGGCCGCAAGATCAAGGCCCTGTACAATCGCAAATTCTTCCCCGCGCCGCCGTCGGACAAGCCCCTGGCCCAGTATTACAAGGGCGTGGTCACGGATGCCAACGCGCGTCTGTGCCGCCGGTTCATCACGGCCAACAGCACAGCCTTCCGGCAGGCGGAGCAGCGCTACGGCGTGCCTTCGTCCATCGCGGCGGCCCTGCTGTTCGTGGAGACCCGCCTCGGCAAGGTGCTGGGCGATACCTCGGAGAACGCCTTCTACACCCTGGCCAGCATGGCCGTGAGCCGGACGCCGGAAAGCATCAGCGACTGGCTGCCGCAGCTGCGCGACCATGCGCAGCACATGGACTGGATCGCCGAGACCATGCCCAAACGCGCGGACTGGGCCTACAAGGAAACCAGGGCCCTGGTGGAACACATGCTGCGCGACCGGGTGCCGCCGGAGCATCTGCCCGGTTCCATCTACGGCGCCGTGGGCCTGTGCCAGTTCATGCCGTCCAATATCGCCACCTACGGCGCGGACGGTGACGGCGACGGCCGTGTGGACCTGTTCACCGTGCCCGATGCCGTGGCCAGCCTTTCCCACTATCTTGCCCGGCACGGCTGGAAGGCCGGCCTCTCCCGCGAGCGCCAGCACGCCCTGCTGATGCGCTACAACCACTCCACGGTCTATGCCAACACCATCCTGGCCCTGGCGGACCGTGTCGCCGCTCTGAAGTAATCCGGGGGACGGCAGGTTCGCCTGCCGTCCTGCCCGCGCGGGGCCGTGCCCCCGGCCCGGACCGCCCCGGCGCTCTGGGGCGGGCACGTTTCCCCCCCTTTCCCGGGGCCTTCCGTCGCTCCGCCGATCCTTTCCGCCGTTCCTGACATCCCGCTGACGCGCCCTGTGGTGTGCTCTGACCGGCTCCACCGTACGGGCCGGAGCCGCCCGGCCTGCGGGCAACTCCCGCGGCGGGTCCCCCATCCTTCCTTTGCGCAGGTAACTGACATGACGTTTCTCCCGACCTTGTTGAAAGCGGCCGCGGCCCTTTTCATGCTCGTCATCCTGATGCTGCTGCTCCAGCTGGACCTGACGGCCTTCCAGACCGTGGAAGTGCTGGCCCCCGGCCGGGGCTGGCTGGCCTTCGTGGCCCTGCTGGCCCTGGAGGCAGTCGCCGTGCTCTGGCTGGGCCTGTCCTGGTTCGCCCGCAAGCCCCGCCTGGTGCTGCGGGACGATCCCTCGGAGGCGGAACGCCGGGACTTTGCCCGGGAACTGGAACGCCGCCTGAAGAAGAACCCCCATGTCCGCGCCGCGGGCATCCGCGCCACGGATGGGAACTTTCTGGAAAAAGCCCTCGACGTGCTGGACGCCCGCGCCGGGGAAGAGATCCGCAGCAACGCCAAACGGGTGTTCCTGGGCACGGCCCTGTCCCGGAACGGCCGTCTGGACGCGCTCATCGTCTTCATCTCGCTGGCGCGCATGGTCTGGCGTGTTTCGGGCATCTACAACCAGCGTCCCTCCCCGGCGGAGCTGTGGAGCGTCTACAGCGCGGTCTCCTCGGCCACCTTCATCTCCTTTTCCATCGAGGCCCTGGACATCCCCCGGACCATCACCGAAAGCATGAACGAACTGCTGCCCGCGGTCACGCCCGCCCTGGCGGCCTCCAGCGTGCCGCTCATGGGGCCCATGATGCAGCAGTGCACGTCCGCCGTCATCGACGGGGCGGCCAACTGTCTGCTGGCCATCCGGGCCGGGGTGGTCACGCGCAGCGCCTTCCGTTTCGCGGCCCTGGGCAGGGAAGAGGCCCGGCAGCAGGCCTGTGTCCGGGAGGCGGGCACCATGCTGGCGGAGATCTCCCGGGAGACCGTGGGGGCCATCGTGGACGGCTTCCGCAGGCAGCTGGCGGACCTGCCGGCCTCCGTGGGGCAGAAGATCTCGGAGACCGTGGGCACCATGACCGGCAGCGCCCTGGAAAAGACCCGGGACGCCGCCCGGAGCGTGGCACGCGGCGGCAGTGCCGTGGCAGATGCCGTGAGCTCCGGCGCCGGTGCGGTCATCGGTGCCGGGCAGGCCGTGGCCGGAGCCGTCAGCAATGGGGCCGGCGTCATGGCGGATGCCGTGGGCAGCGGCGCCCATGCCGTCATCCATGCCGTGGGCGACTGTGCCGCCACCGCGGAACAGGCCGTCCTGCGCGGGGGCAGTGCCGTCATGGAGAGCGTCGGCAGCGGGGCCGGGGCCGTGGCGGGCATGGTGAGCAGCGGGACCAGCGCGGTCATCGGTGCGGTGAGCGATGGTGCCGCCGCTGCCGGTCAGGCCGCGGCACGGGGCGGCAATGCCGTGGCCGGTGCCGTGAGCTCGGGCGCCGGTGCGGTCATCGGTGCCGGTCAGGCCGTGGCCGGGGCCGTCAGTCATGGGGCCGGCGCCGTGGCGGATGCCCTGGGCAGCGGGACCAGCGCCGTCCTGGGGGCCGTGCGGGGCATACTGCCCGGCAACCGGAGGCGGGAGGCCACGGCGGACGAGCGCTTCGTCCTGCATCTGGCCCTGGTCTGGTCGCAGGGACGGCCGGGCTGGCAACGCCGCCGCCAGCTGGCCCGCCTGTGCGATGCGGAAGGCGTGGGCGCCGGGCTGCGCACGCTGGTGGACAGGCACCCCGATCTCGACCTGCTGGAACCGCAGCTGTCGTTCTGGCGGGGCAGGGTGGAGGAGGTGCTCGCCTGCAGCCGGGCCCTGGGACTGGAACGCGGCACGGCGGCCGTGGCCTGGCTGGCGGAACTGGATCACCGGCTGGGGCTGGGCGGCAGCCTGCAGGGCGGCCATGAGGCGCCCGCCACGGGCTGGAAGCGCCTGCGGAAGCGGCCGTAGGGGCCGGGCGCCCCGTGCCGTCCTGCGGAAGCTCCGGCAAATAACCGCTGTTTTGTGACGATGGTCACAGTGCGGGCCGGGAAAATATGCTGTAGTCGCGTCAACAGACCTCATCCTCTCAGACAAGGAGTCCCCCATGTTTTGCAATCAGTGTGAACAGACTTCCAAAGGCAAGGGCTGTACCCGCCTTGGTATCTGCGGCAAGAACGAGGCCGTGGCCATCCAGCAGGACAAGCTGGTGTGGCAGCTGCGCGAACTGGCGGCCGTGGCCCTGATGGCCCGTGAGGCCGGCATCGTGGATACCGCCACCGATGATTTTGCCTTCAAGGCCCTGTTCTCCACCCTGACCAATGTGAATTTCGATCCTGTGTCCCTGCGCGCCGTGCAGGAAGAATGCCTGGAGCGCACCACCGCCCTGGCCGCCCGCGTGCCCGGCGCGCCGGCGCCCACGCCGCTGGCTGCCCTGGACCTGCGCGACACGGCCACCGACCACCTGTCCGGCGACGAGGACGTGCGTTCCGCCATGCAGATCCTGCTCTACGGCCTCAAGGGCGTGGCCGCCTATGCCGACCATGCCGCCGAGCTGGGCCAGCGTGATCCCGATGTGGCCGCCTTCCTGTATCGCGGCCTGCGCGCCGGCACCGAACTGGACCCCGAGAGCCATGACCTCAACGGCTGGCTGGGCCTGGTGCTGGAATGCGGCAAGGTCAACCTGCGCGCCATGGAACTGCTGGAGGCGGGCAACACCGGCACGTTCGGCACGCCCGTGCCCACGCCCGTATCCCTGGGCCGGCGCAAGGGCAAGGCCATCCTCATCTCCGGGCACGACCTGCCCGACCTGCTGGCCCTGCTGGAGCAGACCCGTGACACGGGCATCAACGTCTATACCCACGGCGAGATGCTGCCCGCCCATGCCTATCCGCTGCTGCACGCCTTCCCGCATCTGGCCGGCCATTACGGCACGGCCTGGCAGAACCAGCAGAAGGAGCTGCCCGACTTCCCCGGTGCGGTGCTCTTCACCACCAACTGCATCCAGGACCCCAGGGGCTATGCCGACAAGGTCTTCACCTCCGGCAACGTGTCCTGGCCCGGCCTGACCCATTGCAAGGGCCGTGATTTCTCGGCCGTCATCCAGAAGGCCCTGGAGCTGCCCGGTTTCGCGGAAGACGTGCCCGGCAGGGAAGTGCTGACCGGCTTCGGCCGCGAGACCCTGCTGGGTGCCGCGCCCGCCGTGCTGGACGCCGTGGCCCAGGGCAAACTGCGCCACATCTTCCTGGTGGGCGGCTGCGACGGTGCCCGTCCCGGCCGCAACTACTACACCGAACTGGTGGAGAAGATCCCGGCCGACTGCCTGATCCTGACCCTGGCCTGCGGCAAGTTCCGCTTCTTCGACAAGGAGCTGGGCAGCCTGGGCGGCATCCCGCGCCTGCTGGACGTGGGCCAGTGCAACGACGCCTACGCTGCCGTGCGCGTGGCCCTGGCCCTGGCCGATGCCCTGAAGTGCGGCGTCAACGAGCTGCCGCTGTCGCTGGTGCTTTCGTGGTACGAACAGAAGGCCGTGAGCATCCTGCTGACCCTGCTGGCCCTGGGCGTGAAGAACATCCGCCTCGGCCCCACGCTGCCTGCCTTCGTGTCCCCCAACATCCTCAAGGTGCTGGTGGAGCAGTGGAACATCATGCCCGTGACCACGCCTGACGAGGACCTCAAGGCCATCCTGGGCTAAGACGCTCCGCAGGGGAAGGCCGTGACAGCGGCCTTCCCCTCGTTTTGTGGGGCCCGGCGGGGCCGCTTTCCCCGTCCGGCCTTCCTTTCCCGCCCCTGTGTCCGTGCAGGGGCCAACCTTCGTGGAGGTCGCGCATGGAACGGTGCAAAGGAAACCGTGATCCCCAGAGCCTGCGGGATGCCGTGGGCCAGAGCCCGCTGGGGCATCTTCTGGACGCGTCCCAGCTGGCCCTGCTGCTGGGCACGGGCCGTCTTGCCGTGATGCGGGCGGGCGATGTGCTCTTTCGTGAAGGCGACAGGGCGCGGCATGTGCCCTTTGTCCTGTCCGGTGAGGTGAAGCTGGTCAAGATGGGCCCGCAGGGAAAGGAATATGTGCTGCATCTGACCCGCGGCGGGGCCTTCCCCGATCCGGGGGCCCTGTTCTACGAGGCCCCCCTGCCGGCCACGGCCGTGGCCCTGGGGCCGGGGCGCCTGCTCTGGCTGGAGCGGGCCACCATGGACAGGCTGCTGGACGAGAATCCCCGGCTGGCCCGCTGGCTTTTGCAGGTGCTGGCTGCCCGGCAGCGCCTGTTCGTCAACAAGGTGGCCGGCTCGCAGGGGGTGATCTCGGTCTCCCGGCGGGTGGCCGGATGGCTGCTGCACCGCTCCCGCATGGAGGCGGGCCGCCGGCAGCTGGAACTGCCCGGTACCCGGGAGCTCATGGCCCGCCTGCTGGGCCTGAGCCGCGAGAGCCTGAGCCGGGAGCTCAACAAGCTGGCCCGGGAAGGAGCCATCCGCCTGGAGCGGCGGCGGGTGGAACTGCTGGACATGGCCGCGCTGGAACGCCGGGCCCAGGACTAGGGGCCTTCCCGGGCGCGGGGTCCCGCTCCGGCGTTGCCTTCCCTGTCCCCGGACGGCCCGGGACAGGGGCCCGGTCCCGGCCGTGCCTTTTTTGAATGACGCCTCCGCCGCGGCGTGTCCCCGGCCCGGGGCAGCGCGGCACAGGCCTGACCGAGGGCGGCAGCCCGCAGCATACCAGACATGACAGACATCCATCCGCATCCCGTGCCCCCGCATATCCTGTGCTCCAGCATCACCGGCAATACCCGCTCCCTGGCCGATGCCCTGGCCGGAGCCACCGGGGGCCCCGTGTTCCCCGCCGGGCATCCGCCCCTGCTCGATCATGCCGGGACGCTGCTCCTGGGCTTCTGGGTACGCCGGGGCCTGCCCGATGGCCGCAGCCTGCGCCTGTGGCAGGACATACGCGGCAGGCGGGTCTTTTTTTTCGGCACCCACGGCACGCGTCCCGGCTCGGAGCATTCCCGCCACTGTCTGGCGGCGGCCCGCCGCCTGCTCCAGGACAACGGCAACGAGGTCCTGGGCGGCTTTTTGTGCCAGGGGCGGGTCAATCCGCAGCTGGTGGCCCTGGCGGGCAAGCCGGGGCACCATCCCATGACGCCCGCCCGTGCGGCCCGTCTGGCCGAGGCCGCCCGCCATCCTGACGGGGCGGACCGCCAGGCGCTGGTGCGCTGCTGGGACTGCTGCCGCCAGGGGCTGCCCCTGCCCGGGGCCGATGCCGCCGGGGAGCTGGACGGCGGCCACTTTTTTGCCTGGTCCGCCGGGACGGGACGCTTGTCCTGAGCCCGCGGCCGTTACCCGCAAGGGGAGGAGAGAACATCATGCACCAGACCGTCAGCCGCGTGGAACTGAGCGCGGACCCGGCCCTGCCCGGCGAGATCCTCAACAGGGCGGAATCGCTTTTCGTGGCCTTCCAGACCGGGGATTTCCCCTATGTGCTGCCCTTCAACCATGTCTGGCTGGACGGGCGCATCTATATCCATTGCGCCTTTGCAGGCCGCAAGATCGACGTGCTGCGCCGGGATGCCCGGGTGGGCTTTTCCACGGCGGTGGACGTGCGCATCATCCGCGAAAGGTCCACCACCCACTTCCGCAGTCTTTGCGGTACCGGCCGGGTGAGCGAAGTGACCGATACGGAAGAGAAGCGCCGGGCCCTGGACGCCATCAGCCTGCGCTTCGACGCGCGCTGCCCGCGCCCCGCGCCCGATGCCGCCCTGGCCCGGGTGAACATCCTGCGCATCGATGTGGAGAGCCTGACCTGCCGCCACAAGGACGGATCGCGCCGCAAGGACAAGGAATAGGGGAAAGTTTGTGCTTTTTAGCACAAACTGGAGAAAAGGCCTTGTCTTGTGCGGGGAAAGTCCTTACATTGAAATCGTAAGGGAAAAAGGCTGCGCCGGCTCTGGAGCCGACGGGGAAAGGGCCATCCCCCTTTCCGATGGAACCGGATTTTCAACATTTTACTTCTGTCCGTCTGGGCGGTAATGGAGCGTACCATGAAGGAAATCAAGAAGATTCTTTGCGCGGTTGACCTTTCCGAACACAGCGCGGCCGTGGCAGAGTACGCCACCATGCTGGCCAAGGGCCTGGGGGCCAGCATCATCGTCGTCTACACGGCTCCCTCGTTGAGCCAGTATGTGGGCTTCCATGTGCCGCCCAACACCATCGAAAACTTCGTGGGCGAGATCGTCTCCGGTGCCGAAAAGTCCATGGACGCTTTCGTGGCCGAGAACTTCCCCGGCGTGGAAGCCAAGGGCCAGGTGCTCATCGGCTACGCCGCCGAAGAGATCCTGACCCGTGCCAATGACGAAGGCGCCGACCTCATCGTCATGGGCACCCACGGCCGCAAGGGCATCGACCGCATCCTCTTCGGTTCCGTGGCTGAAAAGGTCGTCAAGAACGCGTCCATGCCTGTGCTGACCGTTCGCCCCACCAACTAGGCCATGTCCCGCCGGATCGGGGACTGACCACGGTTTCTCGGGCCGCCGCACCTGCGGCGGCCCTTTTTTTCTTTGCATCTGGAGTCTGTATGTACACCTGCGCCGTCCGCCCGGAAATAGCCGCCCTGAGCGCCTATGTTCCCGGCATGTCCATTGCCGAAATTCAGGAGAAATACGGCCTTGCCAAGGTCGTCAAAATGGCCAGCAACGAGAACCCCCTGGGCGTCTCGCCCCTGGTGAAGGAAGCCCTGGGCCTGCACGCCGGGACCGCCTTCCGCTATCCCCAGGGCGGCAATCCCCGCCTGGTGGCGGCCCTGGCCCGCACGCACGGCGTCAGCCCCGACCAGGTGGTGGTGGGCAACGGCTCGGACGAGATCATCGACATGCTGATCCGCATGCTCCTGGTGCCGGGCAAGCATTCCGTGGTCTGCTTCGATCCCTGCTTCAGCATCTATCCCATCCAGGCGCAGGTCTGCGGCGTGGAAGTGCGCCGCCAGCCCCTCAACCCGGATTTCAGCTTCGACCTCGACGCCCTCTTCGCCCTGGTGGATGACGGCACCCGGCTGGTCTTCGTGACCACGCCGGACAACCCCTCCGGCTACTGCCCGCCGCTGGCCGACGTGCGCCGCCTGGCGCAGCGCCTTGGCGAGCGCTTTCCCCACTGTCTGCTGGTGGTGGACGAGGCCTACATGGACTTCGCGGGCGACAGCCCCGAGGACGAGGCCCGCTTTTCCCTGCTGGCCTCCGGTGACGTCCCGGACAACGTGGCCATCATGCGCACCTTCTCCAAAAGTTACGGCCTGGCCGGACTGCGCCTGGGCTACGGCATCCTGCCCGCGGAGCTGGCCCAGTATTACTGGCGGGCCCGCCTGCCGTTCTCGGTCAACATCCTGGCCGAGGAAGCCGGCATCGCCGTGCTCCAGGACAGCGCCTTCCGGGCCGCCACGCTGGCATGCGTGCGCGCCGGTCGCCGCCGCCTGACCGAAGGCCTGCGCGCCCTGGGCTGCACGGTGTGGCCCAGCGCCGCCAACTTCATCATGCTGCGCCTGCCCGAAGGCTGCGGCACGGCGGCGGCCTGCTTCGAGGCCCTGCTGCGGCGCGGCATCATCATCCGTCCGCTCAAGAGCTACAGCCTGCCCGAACATCTGCGCGTGAGCGTGGGCAGCGACGAAGAGAACAGGGCCTTCCTCGAGGCCATGCGGCAGTGGATGCAGGAGGTGCGGGCATGAGGACGACCCTGCCTGTGGTGACCCTGGACGGCCCCGCCGGTGTGGGCAAGACCACGCTGGCCCAGCAGCTGGCCGAGAGCCTGCACGTGGCTTATCTGGATACCGGTGCCATGTTCCGTTGCCTGGCCCTCAGGCTGGGCCCCGGCGCGGAGGCCCTGCCCGAAGAGGAACTGCGCGAAAAGTGCCGCCAGTGGACCTTCAGCCTGTCCGGCAAGGGAAGGGCCTCCACGGTATGCTGCAACGGCGTGCCCGTCCGCGGCGAGATCCGTACCGAGCAGGTGGGCATGCTGGCCGCCCGCATCGCCACGGTGCCCGTGGTGCGCGAGGTGCTGCGCGAGGCCCAGCGGGCCATGGGCGAAGCCACGCCGCTGGTGGTGGAAGGGCGCGACATGGGCACGGTGGTCTTTCCTGACGCCCGTTTCAAATTCTTTCTGGATGCCTCCCCCGAAGTGCGGGCCCTGCGTCGCCTGCGCGACCTGGCCGCCCGCGGGGTGGAAGCCGATCTGGTGACGCTCACCGAGCAGATCCGCCAGCGGGACTCCCTGGACCGCAACCGGGCCGTGGCGCCCCTGCGTCCCGCTGCCGATGCCGTCATCGTGGATACCTCGGAGCTGGACATCGCCGGTGTGCTGGGCGTGCTAGTGCACCGCATCAGCGTGCACGAAGGCAGCGTGACCCTGCTGCCGTAGGCGGAAGCGGCGGACGCCACAGGACATGATGACGGGCCGGAAGGGAGATCCCTTCCGGCCCGTTCGCGTTCCTGTTGCGGCCGGAGAGGCGCGGGAGGCGGAGCCGACGACCTCTTGCGGCAGGCAGTTCCCTGTCCGGGAGGTGAAAGAGAGTGCCGCGCGGCAGGGGCGGCCGCATACGTTTCCCGGGCTTTCCCCGCAGTCTTTGGGCACCCGGTGCGTCCGGGAGGCCGGGGAGGGCCCCGCGCGGCGTGGCGACGCTGGCAGACGCGCGCCGTGGCAGGGGGGACAGAGAAGGGGACCTCACCGCCGGAGCGGGAGGTCCCCCAAAAATCGGCCTGTGGCGCGGGGGCCGTCTAGGCGTGGTGGCGGCGCTGCAGGTGGTCGCGCAGGATGATGGCCAGCAGGTTCATGCCCAGCACCAGCAGGATGAGGACCAGGCCCGTGCCGTACTGGAGCGGGCGGGTCTTCTCGATATCCGTACCGGCGGTGGCCAGCACATACATGTGGTAGGGCAGGGCCATGACCGAGCTGAAGAGGGAATCCGGGTTCTTGGGCGTATAGAAGACCGCGGCGGTGAACATGATGGCCGCCGTTTCACCGGCAGCGCGGGCCACGCCCAGGATGGCGCCGGTGAGCATGCCCGGCATGGCGCAGGGCAGGACCACGCGGGCGATGGTCTGGGCCTTGCCCGCACCCAGGGCCAGGGAGGCCTGGCGGTAGGTATCGGGCACGGAGCGCAGGCTCTCCTCGGCGGTGCTGATGATCACGGGCAGGGTCAGCACGGCCAGGGTCAGCACACCGGACAGGATGCTGACGCCCATGCCGCAGAAGGTCACGAAGAACGAAAGCCCGAACAGGCCGAAGACCACCGAGGGCACCCCGGCCAGGTTGTTGACCCCCAGACGCACCATGCGGGCGAAGGGGGCGTTGCCCGCGTATTCGTGCAGGTAGACGGCCGTGGCCACGCCCAGGGGGAAGGCCAGCAGCAGGGAGCCCAGGGCCAGGATGGCCGTGCCCACGATGCAGGGCAGGATGCCGCCGGCGGTCATCATCTCGCGGGGCGGTGTGCTGAGGAATTCCCAGCTGAGGGCGGGCAGTCCCTGCACCAGCAGGAAGAGGCAGATGGCCACCAGCAGGATGACGTTGAAGGCGGCCACCAGCCGCAGGGTGCCGAGCATGGCGCCCTGGACGAAGAGGCGGCGGCGCGGATCGGGTGTCGCAAGAGGCATGGAAGGGCTCCTTAAAGGCTGGCCGAGCCCACCTGACGGTGTTTTTCGGCGATGCGGGAAGCGATCATGTTGAATGCCAGCGTCATCAGGAACAGGACGATGCCTGTGGCGAACAGGGCGTAGTAATGGTCGCTGCGGAAGGGGGCTTCAGCCATTTCGGCGGCGATGGAGGCGGGCATGGGCCGCACGGGGTCCAGCAGGGACTGGGGCAGCATGGCCGCGCCGCCGGCCGCCATGAGCACCACCATGGTCTCGCCCATGGCGCGGGACATGCCCAGCATGATGGCCGTGCCGATGCCGGACAGGGCCGCGGGCACCACCACGCGCACGATGGTCTCCCAGCGGGTGGCGCCCAGCGCCAGGGAGGCCTCGCGCAGGGAGCGGGGCACGGCGCGCAGGGCGTCCTCGGAGACGGAGCAGATGGTGGGCAGGCTCATGACGGCCAGCACCAGCGAGGCGTTGAGCAGGTTGAGGCCCGTGGCGGCGCCCAGCACGTCCTGGAGGAAGGGGGCCAGCACCACCATGCCCAGGAAGCCCAGCACCACCGAAGGCAGGGCCGCCAGCAGTTCCACGAAGGGCTTGATGACGCGGCGGGCGAAGGGCGGCGCTATCTCGGCCAGATACACGGCCGTCATGACGCCCAGGGGCACGGCCAGCAGCGAGGAGAGCACGGTGACGGCCACGGAACCCACCAGCAGCGGAAAGATGCCGAACAGGCCGGGATCTTCCGTGGGGTACCAGAGGTCGCCCAGCAAAAAGTCCAGCGGGCTCACATGCCGGAACAGGGGCAGGCCTTCGGTGAACAGGAAGATGACGATACCTGCCAGCGCCAGCAGGGACGAGGCCGCGATGGCGGTGAGGCAGATGCGGATGGCCCGCTCGCGGGAAGAGCTGAACATGGTTTTCTCCGAAGGTTTCCTTGCGGGACGCGCCCGCCGGAGGAAGCGGGAAAAAAGCGGAAAAAGGGGAAAGGGGAGGCAGGCCGGCATGATCGGCCAGGCCGGCACGGCCCTTTCCCCTTGCGGGGGACCGGGCAGGGGGCCCCGGAAGGAGAGGGGGGGCCGCCCGCCCGGCGCTGCGGGGCTTAATGCTGCAGGGGGACGTAGCCCACGGCCAGGACGTCCTTCTGGCCCTTGTCGGCGGCCAGCAGGTAGTCCACCAGCTTCTTCACGCCGCCCTTGGGCTCGCCGTCGGTGAAGATGTAGAGTTCGCGGGCGATGGGCCATTCGCCGTCCAGGGCGGTCTTGGCGTTGGCGGTCACCTTGCCCACGGTCAGGCCCTTGACGCTCTTGTCAAGATAGCCCAGGCCGATGTAGCCAAGGGCGTTCTTGTTCTTGGCCACGGCCTGCACCACGGTGCCGTTGGAGGCCTGCATCAGGGCGGCGGGGGTCACGCGTTCCTTCTTCATGACCAGCTCCTGCCAGGATTCAAAGGTACCGGAAGAGGTATCGCGGGAGATGACCACGATGGGGGCATCCTGGCCGCCCAGTTCCTTCCAGTTGCGCACCTTGCCGGCGTAGATGGCGGACAGCTGTTCCAGGCTCAGGTCCTTGACGGGGTTCTCGGGGTTGACCACGGGCACGATGGCGTCCACGGCCACGGGGATGCGCACGGGCTTCACGCCCTTCTTTTCAGCGGCGGCGCGTTCCTTGTCCTTGATGTCGCGGGAGCTCATGGCCACGTCGCACTGCTTTTCGCCCAGGGCCTTGATGCCGTTGCCGGAACCGCCGCCGGAGATCACCAGCTTGATGTCGGGGTTGGCGGCCATGAAGGATTCGGCGGCCTTCTGCATGACGGGCAGCACGGTGGTGGAGCCGTTGACGACGATATCCTGGGCGTGGGCGGCCACGCTCAGACCCAGGGCGGCACAGGTAAGGACCAGAGTTTTGGCGAGATTCATGATAGTGCTCCTTCAAAAGGAAAAAAGTCGTTGCTTCGGCTCGATCCCGAAGCACCTTCCTTTTCCTCAGGCATTGTTACAGGAATGTGACGCCACGGCGAAGATGCGGAGACACTTTCAGCCCCACGGTTTTTGCCGCCCCGTCACACAATTGTAACCTTCCGGGCGCATTGCTGGCGCATGGGAAAGGCACTACTTCTCCAAGGCAAAGGATGACTCCATGCAGCGTATACTTGTTATTGAAGACGAAAATGATATCCGCCAGCTGCTGCGCTTCAACCTTGAGCGCGAAGGCTTTGCGGTACTGGAAGCGGCCGACGGGCTGGGAGGGCTGCACATGGCGACCTCCGAGCTGCCCGATCTGGTGGTGCTGGACCTCATGCTGCCCGGCATGGACGGCTGCGATGTCTGCCGCAGGCTCAAGGCCCAGCCGGTCACGGCGGCCATCCCCGTGCTCATGCTCACGGCCCGCGGCGAGGAAGTGGACCGCATCGTGGGCCTGACCCTGGGGGCCGATGATTATGTGGTCAAACCTTTCAGCGTCCGGGAGCTGGTGTTGCGCATCCGGGCCATCCTGCGCCGCGGCAGCCGTCCCGGCATGGGGTCGGCCCTGTGCCGCGGGGCCCTGCTGCTGGACGTGGAGGCCCACCGCGTGACCCTGGACGGGCAGGAAGTGGCCCTGACGGCCACGGAGTTCCGTCTGCTGGAAGACCTCATGCGGCATGCGGGCGCCGTGCGTACCCGCGAACAGCTGCTCAATGCGGTCTGGGGATATTCGTTCGAAGGCTACGCCCGTACGGTGGACACGCATGTGCGCCGTCTGCGGGCCAAACTGGGTGAAGAAGCCGCCGCGCTGGAGACCGTGCGCGGCGTCGGTTACCGCTTGAGAGGCTGAGATGACGGGGATGTTCCGTTCTTTTAGGGCCCGGATCTTCTGGGCCATCCTGCTGGTGGCCGCGGTGGCCGCAGGGCTCTCCCTGTGGCTGACGCGTGAATGGCTGGAAGAGCGCCAGCTCGACGAGGCGCGCACCGGCCTGCTGCGCGAGGCGCGCGTGGCGGGCGAGCTGATGCTGCGCGGCGAAAACGATCTGGCGGCCCTGACCCGTGTGCTCGACCTGCCCGACCTGCGCCTTTCCCTGCTGGATGCCGACGGCAGGGTGCTGGCGGAGACCGGCGGCGTTTCGCCCGAAGGCATGGACAACCACGGCGACCGGCCCGAAGTGGTGCAGGCCCGCAGCGGGGGGGAAGGCTATTCCCTGCGTGCCAGCGGCACCCTGCACAGGAATTTTGCCTATGCGGCCCGCCGCCTGCCTGACGGGCGCGTTTTGCGCCTGGCCCTGCCGCTGGACAGCGTGAACCTGCTCATCCAGAAGCGCCTGCACGTCTTCGCGCCCATGATCCTGCTGGCCGTGGTGCTGGCCGTGGTGCTGGCCGCCTTCATCTCCGGCGCCATGCGGCGTTCCCTGGGACAGATGGTGGACGTGGTCTCGGCCATTTCCCGCGGCCGCCTGCAACGCCGCCTGCGCCGTCTGCCGGGCACGGAATTCGCCCCCCTGGCCGAGGCCGTGAACCGCATGGCCGACAGCATCGGCGAACAGGTGCGCATCGCCTCGGACAAGACCGCCCAGCTGGAAAGCGTGCTCAACACCATGAGCGACGGCGTGCTCGTCCTGGGCCCGCAGGGCCGCATCCGCCGCTGCAACGGCGCCTTTGCCCGTCTCTTCCCCCAGGTGACCGACATGGCGGGCAGCCCGGTCATCGAGGTGATCCCCTCGCCCGAACTGCAGGATGCCGTGGATGCCCTGCTGCGTTCGGCCCAGGTGGCGCGTACCGCCTCCGGCAGCGGTGACGAGGATCTGGACGTGCCCCGTTCCCTGCGCCAGGTGCAGCTGCATCTGGGCGGCCGGGCCTTTTCGGTGCTCATTTCCCTGCCCGTGCTGGCCGATGCCCGCCTGGGCGCGGTGCTGGTCTTCCGCGACATCAGCGATTTGATGCAGCTGGAACGCATCCGCAGCGATTTCGTGGCCAATGTCTCCCATGAGCTGCGCACGCCGCTGACCGCCATCCAGGGCTATGCCGAGACCCTGCTCAGCATGGATTCCCCGGAACAGGCGCAGCACTTCGCGGCCATCATCTACCGGCACAGCTGTTCCCTGGCCCGCATGCTGGAAGACCTGCTGGTGCTGGCCCGTCTGGAAGGCCAGGGTGGCGCCCTGGAGCTTTGTCCCACGGAATGCGCCGCCACCCTGGAGGAGGCGGGCAGCCTGTGCCAGAGCCGCCTGCAGGAACGCAGTCTGCGTCTGGAAGGGCATCTGGAAGAGCTGCCCCTCGTGCTGGCCGACGACCGCCTGCTGACGCTGGTGTTCCGCAACCTGCTGGAGAACGCCTGCCGCTATGCCGAGGAGGGCACGGCCATCCGCGTCACGGGCCGGGTGGAAGGTGACGACGTGGTCATCCGCGTGGTGGACGACGGCGCCACCATCCCCGCGGACGACCTGCCGCGCATCTTCGAGCGCTTCTATCAGGTGGAACGCCATCGCGGGCAGAACTCCACGGGCCTGGGACTGGCCATTTGCAAACATGTGATCGAACGGCACGGCGGCCGCATCTGGGCTGAAAGCCCGGCCGAGGACGGCAGCACGGCCATCATCTTTACCCTGAGGCGCGCGGACGCCCCCCGGACGCCCGCGCAGGAGTAGTTATGGCAACAGCACTTTCGGCGCAGAAGATCAACGTCTACTACGGCGCTTCCCACGCCCTGCAGGACGTCAGCCTGGATTTCGAGACCGGCGGCGTCACGGCCCTCATCGGCCCTTCCGGCTGCGGCAAGTCCACGTTCCTGCGTTGTCTCAACCGCATGAACGACCTGATCCCCGGCTGCCGGGTGGAAGGCCGCATCATGCTGGACGGCGAGGACGTCAACCAGCCCCGCACCAATGTGGTGCGTCTGCGGCAGAAGGTGGGCATGGTCTTCCAGAAGCCCAACCCCTTCCCCAAGAGCATCTTCGAGAACGTGGCCTACGGCCTGCGCGTCAACGGCGTCAGGGACGAGAACCTCATCACCGAGAAGGTGGAGCTGGCCCTGCGCCGCGCCGCCCTCTGGAACGAAGTGGAAGACCGCCTTTCCTCCTCGGCCCTGGGCCTTTCCGGCGGCCAGCAGCAGCGTTTGTGCATCGCCCGCGCCCTGGCCGTGGAACCGCAGGTGCTGCTCATGGACGAGCCCGCCAGCGCCCTGGACCCCATCGCCACCCGCAAGGTGGAAGAGAGCATCGTGGAGCTCAAGGAAGGCCTGACCATCATCATCGTGACCCACAGCATGCAGCAGGCGGCCCGCATCTCCGACAGGACGGCCTTCTTCTACATGGGCCGTCTGGTGGAAAGCGACAGCACGGACGTCATCTTCACCCGTCCGTCCCAGAAAGAGACGGAAGACTACATCACAGGCAGGTTCGGTTAATGGTTCTTCAGGATTACACGCCCCAGCACATGCTGGCCACGCTGCGCACGCGCCTGCTGGTCATGTATGCGCAAGTGGACATCGCTTTGGAAGAGGCTGCGCGCTCCTATGAAAAGGGCGAGGCCGTGCGCGCCATCGCCGTCTGTGACGGTGATACGGCCATCGACGCCCTGGAAAACGAGATCGACGAGCTCTGCCTGCGCCTCATGGCCCGCATCAAGCCCGTGGCCGGTGATCTGCGCTTCGTGGTGGCCGCCCTGCGCATGGTGGTGGATCTGGAGCGCATCGGCGACGAGGCCGTGACCGTGGCCGAGCAGACCGTGCTCATGGAGGATGTGCCCGGGCGGCGCATCCTGACGGACGAGGTCTGCGGCATGATGCAGCGGGCCCGCGAGGCCTTCATGCGCGCCATGGACTGCTTCCGCGAAGGCAACGGGCAGGAGGCCCTGGCCCTGCGCAACTGCGAGGACGAGGCCCTGCAGAACGAGATGCGCATCGTGCAGCGCCTGCTGGAGCTGCTGCGGCAGGAAGAAGACAAACGCCCCGATCCCCAGCTGGTCATGCATACCCTGCTGGTAGTGCGTGCCCTGACCCGCATCTGGCGACGCTCCGTCAATCTGGCCGAGCAGGTCTACTTCATGCAGCACGGCCAGAGCCTCAAGCACAGTGCCGACAAGAAGTAACACATCATCTTCCCTTGTTTTCCGGTAAAAGCGGGTGCAGGCCACTGCCCCGCTTTTTTTGCATGAAAGAAAACCTCCCGCTAGGCGGGAGGTTCAAAAAAGCTTAAAGCTTTGCATATGTTATAAAAACTCCTTTTGATCTGCTGCCATCACGTCGCGGTCTGGCAACTGCGACAATGAAGCAAATCAAAAGGAGGTCACCGTGGGTGACACCAGAAGTTTAGCCCATACAAAAGGGAACTGCAAATATCATATCGTAGTTGCGCCTGGCATCGCCGCCAGGTTTTTTATGGAGAGAAAAAGCGAGCCGCAGGCGAAATTTTCGCGTAAACTGTGTGAATGGAAAGGGGGCAACATCATCAAGGCCGAGTGCTGCCCTGACCTTGTCCGCATGCTGCCCGAAATTCCCCCCAAAACGAGTGTCTCTGGAGTTATGGGATAGTTGAAGGGGGAAAGCCGCTCCCCTTCCTGCCTAGGACTTCCTGAGCATGATGTCCAGGATGACCTTGTCGGCCTCCTTCATGCCCGTGGAGCCCAGGCGGCCCAGGTTGGCGATGCAGACTTCGATATCGTCGTCGGTGATGCCTTCGTTGCCGGGCACCACGGAGCCGTCCAGGGCCAGCATGACGGCCTGGATGCCCGCGCCCACGGCGGTGGCCACCTTGAGGGCGCAGCTGCTCTTGGCACCGTCGCAGATCATGCCGGCCACATTGCCCACCATGTTGCGGATGGTGCGCTCCATGACCGCCAGATCGCCGCCCAGCAGCAGGGCGATGCCGCAGCCGGCGGCCGTGGCGGCCACCATGGCACCGCAATGGGCGGAAAGGCGGCCCAGGTGATGCTTGATGTGGATGGAGGTGAGGTGGCTCATCATCAGGGCGCGGGCCAGTTCCTCGTCGCTGCTTTCCTGCCGGATGGCGCAGGCCACCACGGGCATGGTGCAGGTGATGCCCTGATTGCCGCTGCCCGAATTGCTCATGACGGGCATCATGACCCCGGCCATGCGGGCGTCGGCCGCGGCGGCGGTCAGACGGATGGCAAAGGTGGGCAGGTCATCGGAAAGGATGTGCCTGCGTACCCGGGCATCCATGGATTTGCCCACGCCCAGGCCGTACTGGCTGGAAAGGCCTTCCTCGGCCACCTGGCGGTTCATGCGCGCGGCCTCAAGGATGAAGCTGATCTCTTCCAGCGGCGCGGTGGTGGCGAATTCGTAGACCCGGGCCAGGGTCAGGGGCCAGTCGGCGGGCGCGGCCTCGCCGGCTTCCGCGGGCCTGCGGTCTTCCACCAGGGCCCCGTCCTGCCAGACGCGGGTGATGTTGTCATGGCTGTCGCGCAGCTCGGCGGCGGCGCTGTGCCCGGCGGTATGGGCCGTCACCAGGCAGTACAGCAGCAGGTCGTTGTCCGGCAGGTGCAGCTCCACGGCCCCGGCGGCCACCATGGCCCGGGCGGCGTCGGCCTGCGCGGGGTCGAGGGAGGCCAGGCATTCCAGGCCAAGGGCGCTCTTCCCGCCCAGGGCACCGGCCGCGGCGGCGATGGCCAGGCCCATCTCGCCCGTGCCGGGGACCATGACGCCCATGCCGTTCTTGAGCAGATTGGCGCTGACGGCCACGTCCAGGCGTTCCGGCGTCCGGCCCAGCGCCTCGGCGGCACGGGCCGCGGTCAGCGCCACGGCGATGGGTTCGGTGCAGCCCAGGGCGGGCACCACTTCCTGATGCAGCAGGGCCAGGATGGCCTGCCTGTCGGCAAGAGACAGACTCATGCATTCTCCGGGCCTGAGGCCCACGATGTAGAAGGTTGGCGCAAGGGGCGGGAGACAGGCTCCCGGGGACAGCGGGCAGCGGCCTTCCCGGGACAGCACGGCGCGGCCAGCGGGGCGGCGTTTTCGGCGGATGTCCGTTCAGGAATCCCGGCAAGACGGGGGACGCACGGGCAGCGCGAAGGGGGAAGGACTGCCGCAGAGGACACGACAGGACGGGAAGGGCCCGGAGACAGGGGCCGGAGCGTGCCTGCCGCCGGGCCCCTCCCCGTCAAACGATGGGAACCGAAAAAACGGCTAGACCTTTTCCGCCGGGGCCACGTCCTGCAAGGGCCCCAGTTCGCCATTGCGGTTGAACAGGCCTTCCAGCATCAGGGTCAGGGCGCCGTCGCCGGTCACGTTGCAGGCCGTACCGAAGCTGTCCTGCAGGGCGAAGATGGCGATGAGCAGGGCCACCCCGTTGGGGTCGAAGCCCAGCACGCCGGTCACGATGCCCAGCGACGCCACCACGGTACCGCCGGGCACACCGGGGGCGCCCACGGCGAAGATGCCCAGCAGCACGCAGAAGAGCAGCATGGTGCCCACGGACGGCAGGGAGCCGTAGAGCATCAGGCTGATGGTCATGACGAAGAAGGTCTCGGTCAGCACGGAGCCGCACAGGTGCACGGTGGCCCCCAGGGGCACCATGAATTCCACCATGGTACGGCTGAGGACGGGGGACTTGCGGGCGCATTCCAGGGCCACGGGCAGGGTGGCGGCGCTGGACATGGTGCCCACGGCGGTCAGGTAGGCAGGCGCGTAGTGGCGGAAGACCTGCGAGGGATTGCGGCCGGACAGGGCGCCGCCGATGCCGTAGAGCACGGCCAGCCAGATGAAGTGGCCCACGATGACGATGAGCACCATCATGATGAACACGGGCAGATGCCGGCTGAGGGAGCCCTCATAGGCCAGGCCCAGGAAGGACAGGCCCACGAAGAAGGGCAGGATGGGGATCATGATGCGGTTGACCAGGGCGGTCATGATGCGTTCCATCTCGCAGAAGATCTTGCCCAGGGTCTCGGACCTGGTCCAGACGATGGCCACGCCCATGGTCAGGGCCAGCACCAGGGCGCTCATGACGCTGAACAGCGGCGGGATGTCCAGGCGGAAGACCATCTCGGGCAGGGAGCGCAGGGTCTCGGTGCTGGTGGCGATGGAGAGGTTGGGGATGATGCAGTAGCCGGAGATCATGGAGAACAGGGCCGCGCCCAGCGAGGAGATGTAGGCCAGGCCCACGGCCACCAGCAGGATCTTGCTGGCGTTTTGCCCCAGGCGCACGATGGCGGGCGTGATGAAGCCCACGATGACCAGGGGCACCAGGAAGAAGATGATCTGGCCGAAGATGTGGCGCAGGGAGACCACCACATCCATGACGTGCCTCAGGGAACCTTCGGCGTTCTCGCCGATGTACAGACCAAGCAGGGCACCGATGATGATACCGCCCAACAATTTGAGAATAAGGGAAAAATCGCCGACCTTAGCAGCCATCCTGCACCTCCGGGGGTTAAGATACGCAAACCGTGGACACCTTGGCTACCGTAGCGCAGGCCAGAGGCTTTTGCAATTTGATTTGCTTCATTGTTGCGGTTGCCGGACCGCGACGTGATGGCAGCAGGTCAAAAGGAGTTTTTCTCCTATATAAAAATTTTAAGTTTTTTTGAATATTCCGCCTAGCGGGAGGTTTTCTTCCATACAAAAAGGAGGCCTGCAAAGCAGGCCTCCTGCGGATGTCCTCGATCAAAGGGGGAACGGCGTCCTAGCGGGGACGGGGACCATCAGGCCGGTGATCGGGCCGCGGGCCGTTGGGACGCGGGCCGGGGCGGGGGCCATCGGGGCGCGGGCCGCGGCCGTCATGGATGCCGGGGCGGGGACCGGGACGGTCGCCGGGGCGATGATAGCCCGGACGGGGGCCATCGGGGCGCGGACCGCGACCGTCATGGATGCCGGGACGCGGGCCCGGGCGGTCACCGGGACGGTGATACCCCGGGCGGGGACCGGGGCGGTCACCGGGACGATGGTAGCCCGGACGGGGGCCGGGAGGCGGTCCCTTCTTGTAATGCTTCTTGGGACGGGGCTTGTCCTTGTGCCAGCCTTCATGACGGCCGTTGTCGTTGCGGGCCACCAGGGTACCGGGCATGATGCCCGCATGGTCGGCATGATCCGAGACCACGGGCATCCCGCCGGCCACATGCTGCGCGGCCTGCCCATCATCCGCGAGAGCGAACGTGGCCGTACAGGCCAGGACCAGGGCCGGCAACAACAGACGAAAGTTCTTTGCTCTCATGGCATAACTCCTTGCGAGTCGGGGACTGCCCGTTGCGGGCAGCTCTGCCCCACGTTTCCCGCATAGCACTCCTGAAGGAGTGGAGCAAGGCTAAATATTTTTACAGGTATTGGAAAAAGCTTTCATTTTCTCCCAAAGCGCAGGGCCGGGGCCCCCAGTCCCAGCGCCGCAGCCTGACGGGCCACGGCGTCGGCCTCCGGCCGGACATACCAGCGGCCTTCCACTTCGTATTCCTTGGCGGGCAGGCCGGTTCCGCCGCATGTGCAGGTCGTGGCCCTGCGGGGCAGCACCAGGCGCTGCAGCAGCTGGCGCCGCAGGCCCAGGGTGTGCGTGTGGCGCAGGACGGCCCGGGCGACGTCTTCCGTATCGGCGGGGCGGCAGAGCACCCGCAGCAGGCCCGCGGGCCGGTTCTTCTTGCCCGTGCCCGGCAGCCAGAGCACGTCCAGCACGCCGTCGGCGGCGGCCAGCATTTCCAGGGCCGTGCCCAGTTCCTCGCCGGTCAGATGGTCGAGATGGCATTCCAGCTGCATCACGTCCTCGTCGCCTCCCCGGCCGTGATCGGCCTGCCGGGGCTCCCGGCCCTCCACGAGCCAGGCCCGCAGGCCGGTGGGGGCCGGACGTGCGCCGTAGCCCGTGCCCAGGGCCAGCAGACGGCCTGCCGGACCGTCCACGAACTCGTCCACCAGCACACGGGCCAGGGCCGCGCCGGTGGGGGTCACCAGTTCCGTCTTGGCATCGGTGGGATGCACGGGCAGGCCGCGCATGAGGTTGGCCGTGGCGGGCGCCGGCAGGGGGATCTCGCCGTGGGCGCAGGTGATGCTGCCCCCGAACCAGGGCAGCGCACAGGCCGTCACCCGCTCCACGCCCAGCCGGTCCAGGGCCCAGCAGGCCCCCAGGATGTCCACCAGGGTGTCCACGGCGCCCACCTCATGGAAGTGGACCTTTTCGGGGGCGATGCCGTGGGCCTCGGCCTCGGCCAGGGTCAGGGCCTCCAGCACGGCCAGGGCCCTGCGGCGCACCCTGTCCGGCACGGGCACGGCGGCGAAGATGGCGGCGATGTCCGCCGGGTGCCGCAGGGGCTGGCCCTCCGCCTCCCAGCCGACCTCCACCCGGCAGCCGGGCCCGCCGCCCCGTTCTTCCCGCCAGACCTCCAGGCGGCAGGCCACGCCCGCCTGTGCCAGCAGGTCCGGCAGGGGGGAAAGGTCCACACCAAGATGGGCAAGGGAGGCCAGGGTCATGTCCCCGCTCATGCCGTGACTGCAATCAAGAAAAAGATGCTGCATCTGAAATGGCTCCGTCATGAAAATCCGCGCTGCCCCGTCTGCCTACAGGCTTGTTTGTGGGCGCGGCTTGGTATAAGGTGAAAGGACAGGACAGAAAAGGGAACGTTCCCGCCCGCGGCATGCCGCAGGGTCTCTGTTCAACAGGAGGATCCATGCTCGTAGAAAACTGGATGGCCACCAACGTCATTGCCGTCAAGCCCGACACGTCCCTGCTGAAGTGCCGCAACCTGCTCAAGGAGCACCAAATCCGCCGCCTGCCCGTGGTCGACGACCAGAACCGGGTGGTGGGCATCATCTCCGACAGAGACGTCAAGGGCGCGTCGCCCTCCAAGGCCACGGCGCTGGAAGTGCATGAAATGCAGTACCTTCTGGCAGAGCTCAAGGCCAAGGACATTATGACCGCCAAGCCCGTCACTATCAAGCCCTGGGACAGCGTGGAACAGGCGGCCATCCTCATGATGGACAAAAGGTTCGGCGGCCTGCCTGTAGTCGCCGAAGACAACAAGCTGGTGGGCATCATCACCGACCAGGACATCTTCAAGCTGCTGATCAACATCACCGGCGCCCGCGTGCCCGGCATGCAGTTTGCCTTCGAGCTGCCCGACACCCCCGGCAGCATGCGCGTCATTTTCGATACCCTGCGCAAGCACAGCGCCCGCATCATCTCCGTGCTGTCCTATTATCTGGACGGCGACAAGCGTCAGGTCTATGTCCGCATCCGCAGCGTGGACGACAAGGCCGTCGAAGACGCCCTCGTCAAGGATCTGGAAGCCACCGGCACGCTGCTGCTGGCCGCGCCCTATGATGTGGCCGGTTAGTGCCCCCTGCAACATCAGAATATAGAGAGCAAATCTTCGTATCTGCGTAGGTTTTGGCGGTTTTTTCGGGACTTGCCAAGATTGTTTTTTTGTGGCAAAAGAAGTGTGCATTTGCGATTGCAGAGCTTTCGCAATCAATGGGGAATGAGCCGAATACAAATATGCTTCGGCTGTCTGGCCGGGCCGCAAGGCCCGAATAGAGCAAACGTCCAAGGAGGACACGCATGGCTGAAATTAGCTTTCAGGGCAAAACCTTCGAAGTTGATGAAGACGGCTTCCTGCTCCGTTTCGACGACTGGTGCCCGGAATGGATGGAATTCGTGAAGGAATCCGAAGGTATCGCTGAAATCACTCCTGACCACCAGAAGATCCTGGACTTCCTGCAGGACTACTACAAGAAGAACGGTATCGCTCCCATGGTCCGTATTCTTTCCAAGAACACCGGCTACAAGCTGAAAGAAGTGTACGAACTGTTCCCCTCCGGCCCCGGCAAAGGCGCCTGCAAAATGGCTGGCCTGCCCAAGCCCACCGGCTGCGTGTAGTTCCCAGCATTGCTTGAAAGGCGG
Source organism: Desulfovibrio piger (assembly GCF_900116045.1). Classification (NCBI taxonomy): domain Bacteria; kingdom Pseudomonadati; phylum Thermodesulfobacteriota; class Desulfovibrionia; order Desulfovibrionales; family Desulfovibrionaceae; genus Desulfovibrio; species Desulfovibrio piger. Next base: position 1,505,929 of record NZ_LT630450.1, on the reverse strand, counting down.
GGCCTCGTCCCGCCTTTTTCCTTTCAGGCGTCCCCTCCCGCAGGCGGACGCCTTTTTCTTTCCCGGTCCGCGGCGCTCCGCCCTCCCTTTACGCGCAGTCAAAAAAACGGTATCCGCCTTGCCATGAACGTAAAAAAAGTCTTCCTCTGGTCCTTCGGTCTGCTGTTCACGCTGGGCATCCTCGGCTGCGCCGCCGTGGCCGGCCTGTTCTACTGGGCCTCGCGCGACCTGCCCGACCTGGAACGCCTTACCGGTTACGAAGCCCCGCAGGCCACGGTCATCCTAGCCCGTGACGGTTCCATCATCGGCACCCTCGCCACGGAAAAACGCTACAGCATCACCCTCAAGGAGATGTCCCCCTGGCTGCCCATGTCCTTCCTGGCCGCGGAAGACGATTCCTTCTACCAGCATCACGGCGTCGATCCCGTGGCCATCGCGCGCGCCTTCATCTACAACCTGCGCAACAAGGCCGCCGGCGGCGGCCAGCAGGGCGGCAGCACCATCACCCAGCAGATCATCAAGCAGCTCCTGCTGAGTTCGGAACGCAGCTACACCCGCAAGATGAAGGAGGCCATCCTGGCCTACCGGCTGGAACACACCGTCAGCAAGGACGACATCCTCCAGACCTACCTCAACTATATCTATCTGGGGCAGCATTCCTACGGCGTGGAGGCCGCGGCCCGGACCTATTTCGGCAAGCACGCTTCCGACATCACCCTGGCCGAGAGCGCCGTCATCGCCGGCCTGCCCCAGGCCCCCAGCCGCTACAACCCCTTCCGGCATCCCGATGCCGCCAAGGCCCGCCAGATGTACGTCCTCGGCCGCCTGCGCACCCTCAAGTGGATCACCGAGGAGCAGTACCAGCAGGCCATCAACGAGCCGCTGGTCTACTGGAGCATGCCCGAGAACCGCGGCGGGGCCTCCAAATGGTATTTCGAGGAAGCCCGCCGCCTGCTGGTGGAATTCTTCACCGAGGAGAACCTGCGCACCCTGGGCATCGATACCCTGAAGAGCGGCGAGGAATACGTCTATACCGCGGGCCTCACCGTGCGTACCGCCATGGACCCCGTGCAGCAGGACGCCGCGGGCGCGGCCCTGCGCCGCGGTCTGGAAGAGCTGGACAAGCGCCAGGGCTGGCGCGGCCCGGTCAAGAAGCTCTCCCCTGCGGAGGTGACCGAATTTACTGAAAAAAGCACCTTTGCCCCTGCCGACCTCATGGGCAAGGCCTGGGTGCAGGCCGTGGTCACGGCCGTGGACGCCAAGGGCGCCCGTGTCCTGCTGGGCAAGGGCTATACCGGCTACATCCCCGTGGCCAACATGTCCTGGGCCCGTACCCCCAACCGCAAGATCTCCGGCTGGGGCGCTCCCGCCGTGCGCGACGCCCGCAAGGTGCTGCACGTCAACGACCTGATCATGGTCTCGGCCGCGCCCGTGACCGTCCAGGCCGAGGGCGGCAAAAAGGGCAAGCCCGCCACCAGGACCGTGGATTTCGATGCCGCCACGGCCTCGCCGCAAAAGCCCATCACCCTGCTCCTCCAGCAGGAGCCGCTGGTGCAGGGGGCCCTGGCTTCCGTGGAGACCCAGAGCGGCGATGTGGTGGCCCTCATCGGCGGCTACCAGTTCGGCGACAGCCACTTCAACCGTGCCACCCAGGCCCGGCGCCAGCCCGGTTCCAGCTTCAAGCCCGTGGTCTACTCCACGGCCCTGGACTTCGGCTTCACGCCCACGTCCTCGGTGCTGGACGGCCCCTTCGTCTATGTGAACCCCTACACCAACGAAGTCTGGCGGCCCGGCAACTACGAAAAGAACTTCCGCGGCATCATGCCGCTCTATGAGGCCCTGACCCTTTCCCGCAACACCTGCACCGTGCGCCTGGCCCACAAGGTTGGCATCAGCAACGTCATCCAGCGTGCCAAGATGCTGGGCCTCGAGCCCCACTTCCCGCAGGAACTGTCCATCAGCCTCGGCGCCGTGGCCGTCTCGCCCCTCAACCTGACGCAGGCCTACGCCGCCTTCGCCAACCAGGGCCTGGGCGTGCGCCCGCGCATCATCACCTCCATCACCGACAACAACGGCCGCGAGCTCTACCGGCAGGACATCCAGCACTGGCAGGCCCTCACCCCGCAGAACGCCTACCAGATGGCCACCCTGCTCAAGAACGTGGTCAACTCCGGCACCGGCAGCCGCGCCCGTGTGGAAGGGCACGTCATCGCCGGCAAGACCGGCACCAGCAACGACGAGAACGACGCCTGGTTCGTGGGCTTCTCGCCCTCTCTGGTCACGGGCGTCTATGTGGGCTTCGACCAGCTCCAGTCCCTGGGCAAGCAGGAGCAGGGCGGCCGTACCGCGGCCCCCATCTTCCGCTATTACCGCAGCCAGATCGAGGACCTGTACAAGGACCAGCCCCAGGACTTCATCATGCCGCCCGGCATCACCATGCAGGACGGCCTGGCCTTCCAGGGCGTGCCCGGTCCCGGCCTCTCGGCCATCGACAATGCCAGCGAGGACCCGGCCACGGGCAGCAGTGCCCCGGCGGCCCCCGATACCTCCGGCGGCGGCGAGGACCTCATGCGGCAGATGTTCTAGCGCCGCGCCGCCGCGATGCTTGCGGGGGGCCTTCCCCGGATGCGCTTTGTCCGGGAAGGTCGCTCCCCCGGCAGGGGAGCAGCTCCCCCACGCGGCACACGCACCCACCGCGGGGCCTCCGTCCGCCGGAAGGAGGCCCCGCCTGACGTACACGCACGAAGCCCCCGCAGCCAGGCTGCGGTCCGCGCCGCCGCACGTCACGGATCCGCCCTGCCCGCCTTTTCCCGGACGGGCAGGCCTGAACGCTCACGAAAGGCCCCGGCCGCCCGGCAGCTCCTGCCCCGCGGCGCCCCTTTCCGGGCAGCGCCCGCGCCCTGCCCCCATCCACTCCAACCACAAGGAAACACATGATCCCCTACGGCTCTCTGGTGGTCTACGTCACCCCCAACAAGGACCGGCGCTACATCAAGCGCCTTGAGGAAGGTCAGGACTGGCACAGCAACGACGGCGTCCTCAGCGCCGAAGCCGTACACGACGCCAGCTTCGGCAGCGAAGTGCGCACCAGCCTGGATATCCCCATCCGTGTGCTGGAAGCCACCCTGCACGACCGCCTCAAGGGCCTCAAGCGCCAGACGCAGATCATCTATCCCAAGGATATCGCCTACATCTGCCTGCGCCTCGGCGCCGGTCCCGGCCGTACCATCATCGAGGCCGGTTGCGGCTCCGGCGGCCTGACCACCGGCCTTTCCTGGTTCTGCGGCCCCACCGGCCGCGTCGTCAGCCACGAGGCCCGCGAAGAATTCATGAAACTGGCCCGCCGCAACCTCGAATGGGCCGGCGTGGGCGACAATGTGGAGATCGTCCACCGCGACATCGCCGACGGCTTCTGCATCGACAACGCCGATGCCCTCTTCCTTGACGTGCGCACCCCCTGGGAATACCTCGACCACGCCGTCAAGGCCGTGAAGCCCGGCGCCACGTTCGGCTTCCTCGTGCCCACCGTGGACCAGGTCAGCAAGCTGCTCATGGGGCTGGAAAAGGGCCCCTTCGCCGATATCGAAGTCTGCGAGATCCTCATGCGCAACTGGAAGCCCGTGGCTGACCGCCTGCGCCCCGAAGACCGCATGAACGCCCATACCGGCTTCCTCATCTTCTGCCGCCATCAGGAACGCAGCGCCGACTTTGAATACAGCCGGCCCCTGGGCACCCGCCAGCGCAAGCAGGAAGCCGCCCGCCAGGCCCGCCTTGCCGAAAGCGGCGCCAATCCTTACGACGATGGCGAGACCGCCGGCGACGACGAATAAGTGCCGGCAATATGGCGGCGTTGAACGGGAGAGGGGCGTTTTTTGTGGCAGGTCGGCAAAGGCATTTTTTGCCGCACACCGCAAGCAGGATGCCCTTTTCCCGCGGCTGCCCGGCAGTCGAAAGATGACCGGACCTCTTTCCTGGGCGGTGGTTTATGAGAGCCACCGCCCTTGCTGTCTCTTTATTGGTCAGCCGGGAAAAATCCCTCCTTCGGGGAAAGAACCGCCGCAACAGGCCGTTGCCCTGTTCGTGCAGCGCACGTTCCCCCGGACAGCCCGGATGGCGGGAGCAACGTTTTCCCTGGAGGGCCTCATTGACCTGCCGGAAGCCGAGGAATTCCTTGCCCCTGCCACAGGTCAAGGTATGCCGGTAGGGTGCGGGGACGCAGGAAAGCCCTTTCAGGCAGGAAGAGAGGCACTCCACATGTCGTGTCCGGCCAAATGCCGCCATGGGGAAGCCGTTTTTGCGTTCCACAGCCGTCAGGATATAGCCTGAATGCCGATGGCCATATGAGACATTCCCAGTGAATGGACAGTGGTCCGGGCGGTCGTCCATGTCGGACAAATCGGGCAGATGGCGAACAGCAGATTTGGTGAGTGCAGGCCACAAAAAGCCCTCCATGCGGAGGGCTTCGTCATTCCCGACGGGCGACAGGCTTCCGGGACTGTCATCGGGAGGGGCACGGCATGTCTGCAACCGGGCGGGATGCCGTCCTGTCTGAAAAATGCGCTACGAAGGGTGAGGACCGGGAGGAAGGGGCCTCTCTTCTCATGCGGGAGAAGCCCCTTCCGTCGATGTCCGTTTCGTCTGTGTCCGGCCTCAGGCCTGGGCCGAAGCGGTTGTCGTATCTTTTTCCCTGCGGGCGGCGTTGCGGCGGCAGGCGTCGTTGAGGTCGCGTTCCAGCAGGGCCACGATGGTGAAGCGGTTGATGAAGGCGCGGGCGAACTGCAGGTAGTTCAGATACAGGTCGCTGCTGCGCATGGACAGGCCTTCGGTGTCGATGCGCTGCAAAAGCTCGATCTGGATCTTGCTGATGCGGGAAGAGCAGTGGTCGGCATAGGCCGAGAGCTCGGCACGGGAGCCTTCGCCCGCGGCATAGGCCCGGAAGTGGCGGGCGGCGTCTTCCAGGATGCCCAGCATCTGTGCCAGATTGTCGCCCAGCGCGCCGCTGTAGGGGCGGTGGCGGTTGGCGATGTGGTTGGCGGACATGCCCAGCACCGAGCGCAGTTCGTGGCTCAGTTCCTTCATGCCGTTGAAGATGCGGTAGTAGATATGCCGCGCCTCGTTGTCCAGATCGTCGCCACCGCCGCGCAGGGCCATGCGGTAGTAGGAACCGCGGGAGCGCGAGATGTCTTCGAAAAGGTTCACGGCTTCGTTCTTGCAGCGGTTCAGGACCTTCTCGTCCTCGGCCTGGAAGGCGGTGAGGCCCTCGCGCATCAGGCGTACGGCGGTATCGATGCTTTCGTCCACCGAGGCGCCGATATTGGCGCGGATGCTGTCCTTGTCGGTGTTGTCGGCCACGATGTCGAAGCTGCTCTCTTCCTTTTTCTTGCCGAAGAAGTTGGAGCGCACCAGGCTGACCACGGCCACCAGCATGAAGATGACGGCCACCACGCTGCCGCCCTCGAACAGGGCCCAGGTGACCAGGGCGCAGGCGCTGAAGGCGCACATGGCGGTCAGGAACCAGCCGCTGATGACGGCCAGCACGCCGGAGATGCGGTAGACGGCGCTCTCACGGTTCCAGGCGCCGTCGGCGAAGGAGGAGCCCATGGCCACCATGAAGGTCACATAGGTGGTGGACAGGGGCAGCTTGAGGGACGTGGCCGAGGCGATGAGGATGCTGGAGACCACCAGATTGATGGCCGCACGCACCTGGTCGAAGGGCAGCACGGGCGCGCCCTTGACCTGCTCCACGGGCCGCATGCGGCTTTCGAGGGCGGTGAAGAGCGAATGGGGCAGGATCTGGTGCAGGGTCTTGCTGGCGCTCAGGCCCGCGCGCACGATGAGGCGGCCGGGCAGGGAGGAGCCGAACTGTTCCTGATCGCCGCGGGTGCTGCTGCTCAGGTTGATGGAGGTCTGCACCACGCGGTGGGCCTTTTTGGAGAACCACAGGGTCAGCACCATGATCAGGCCGGAGAGCAGCAGGTAGAAGGTGGGCGTCTGCACGGCCTTGCGCAGGCCCTCCATGGTGAAGGCATCGGCGGCCATGCCGCTGGCGGTGAACTGCTGCCAGCTTTCCCAGGCGGCCAGGGGCACGCCCACGAAGTTGACCAGGTCGTTGCCGGCAAAGGCGAAGGCCAGGGCAAAGGTGCCGGCCAGGATGACGATTTTGAAGATATTGACGCCGCGGCGCACCATGAGCAGGTGCAGCACCACGCTCAGGCCCGCGAACAGCACCAGCAGGATGGGCAGGGTGTGGGCATTGATCCAGGCCAGATATTCCGGCTTCATGAAGGACGCGCCCTTGGCGCCTTTCATGATCAGGAAATAGAAGATGGCCGTCAGGGACAGGCCGCCGAAGATGCCGCCGATGCGGCGGTACATGCGCTCATAGTGGAAGGTGAAGATCAGGCGGGTGATGTACTGCACCACCACCCCGGCCACGAAGGCCACCACCACGGAGATGAGGATGCCGGACACGATGGCCAGGGCCTTCTGGCTGTTGATGAAGTCCCCCAGCTGGGAGAGCAGGATGTCCGAGGTGGAGATCTTGATGAGGGCCGCGGCCACGGCACCGCCCAGCAGCTCGAAGACGATGGACACGGTGGTGGAGGTGGGCAGGCCCATGGAGTTGAAGGCGTCCAGCAGCAGGACGTCGGTGATCATCACGGCGAAGAAAATGATGATGATCTCGTTGAAGGTGAACATCTCGGGATTGAAGACCCCGCTGCGGGCGATCTCCATCATGCCGCTGGAAAAGGTGGAGCCCAGCAGCACACCGATGCTGGCCACCACCATGATGACCTTGAAGCTGGCGATGCGCGAGCCTATGGCCGAGTTGAGGAAGTTGACGGCGTCATTGCTGACGCCCACGAAAAGGTCCACGGCGGCCAGGATGGCCAGAAATACCAGTATGAGCAGAAAGATGCTTTCCACGTCCTGTCTCCTGCGGAATAGTCTGAGAATGAGGCCTATTCTGTGTAGGCAGGTTTTGTTACAACTTGGTGACGGCGGCGGGGAAAAGCAGGGGAGAGAAGGGCCGGGAGAGTGGGGGAGGCGAGTTTTTTATGTATGCTTCAGCGTGTTGCGGCAGCAGTGTGGAAAAGCCACCCGTTACCGGGTGGCTTTTCCTTCATGTCATGATGAAAAATGGCGAAGCCGCTCCACGAACATGCGCCAGCGATACCGTGCGGCCTTGCGGCCTTTGCGCAATGCATCCAGCGGCAGCATGCACAAGGGATAGAGTACATTGGCACAGCGGAACCAGAGCGGGAAGGCATGTTTCTTGAGCAGATACATGCGGCCGGCCGCGTAGCTGGCAATCTTGGCATCAGACGGCACATGCGTATCCGGCGAGGGATGGAAGACCCTGATGGACGGGCAGCGCCAGACAGGAGCACGCTTGTGCGCTTCCAGCAGATAGTCCGTATCTTCACCACAACCATAGGGAAGGCCTGTACCGGGGCCAAGGCGGGGATCGAAGCGGAGGTCTTTTACGACTTCGGCCCGGAAGAATTGTAGATATGTTTCTCCATTTTTAAAAGTCCCGATTTGACTCACGGGAGTATCCTGGCCACAGGGAGGAGAAACCGGGGATGTATCAATACTTTTCCCCATCACAGTTCCGGCCTGGGGATGACGCTGGAATGCTTCTGCAACCTGGGCCAGAGTATCAGGGGCATACCAGCAGTCATCGTCGGGGAAGATGATAAACTCTTCTTCTCCAATGAGTGAAAGAAGGGCATTACGTGCGGTGGAAACGCCCCTTGATGGCAGCAGGATACGGGTTATCTGCAGGTCCGCATGCTTCTGTAACATGGCATCCAGCGTACCGGGTGCATTCTGGTCGGCAAGATAGATGTGGAAGGCCGTACAGGTCTGCTGTTCCAGAGAGGTCAGCAGTCTGTCCAGTTCCGTGACGCGGCCCACCGTGGCGATACAGAGAGCGAGATGGGGCTTTGGGGGGAGGATCGGCAAAGAAGGTGGACATTGTTCCAGCGACCAAAGACGAGGCTTTTTTTGCAGTATGCGTGGAATATCCGCAACGGCGCAGGCTGTTCTTTTCCCAAAAATATGAGAAATCAGGGTAATGCATTTCCAGAAGGAAAAGCGGGCAATAATTTTCAGAGGAATACTGCTGGAATAAAATTTCCGGGAAATGTTGAAAAACTCTGCTTCTCTTATAGTCATATATGCAAGAGAAGAGCTGACCCCCCCGACAGACATGCGAATACAGGCTGTTTTTCCAAAACAAATATTGTTTCTTGTCAGGGTGCGACAAACGAAATCATAATCTCCAGCAATTGAATAGCTTATATCGTACCTGTTGTTAGAGAAAATATCATGTCTATGGAAAAGTCCCTGATGGGGAAGACACATTCCATTTTTCAAATCAATCGATGGATTATTCGACGGAGCAACTTGATTCAGAAACTCACCAGAGCAAAGAACAATCTCTACAGGTACTGCATAATAGATATACTCATCTGAGAGTTGTTCCAAGTAATGCATGGCCTCTTTAAGTGAGTCTTGATGGCAGAATGTATCACCAGCTCCCATGAAAATGATCCATTTGCCAAGTCTTGCTTGCCATTGATCAAGGGCCTTGTTCCATGCATCATAAATGCCACGATCTTTTCTGCTGTCAGCAAGGATTTCCGGCAGGCGGTTACGGTACTGTTCTACGATTTGCATGGTAGCATCTGAGGAACTGCCATCTTGCACGATCCAATTGAAGTCATGACAGGTCTGGGAAGCCAAGGACTCCAGCAAAGGCGGCAAGGCCTTTTCAGCATTGTAGGTTGATGTGATGATAGTGAAAAATGGAGGCATGATTAGCGGTTCCGGTAGCGACGATAGAGGGAGCGGAAAAGGGCTGCAACCAACAAAGGCCAGCCAGCGAGTGTGCCAATGGTGGTGCAGATACCCCCTGCAATAGCATGGGAAAGCAATTTTTTTTGCTGCTGCCTGCTGGGATGTGGATATTTGGACCATTCCTGCCGCATGAAGGCTGGACTTTTGACAATGTTGGGAACCTTATCCAAGGGTAAACGGCTTTTTTCAAGACTGCGTGGGCGCTCTAAGACTTCTCCATAAAGCTTTTCATAACGCTGGGTAAACAGTTCCAAATTAAAGCGTTGGGCGGCACTGATCTCCGCTTCTTTGCTCATTTTTTCCCGTAGGGTAGTATCTTGGAGCAATGTTGCAGCGGCTTTTGTCAATGCTGTTCCGTCATGTGTGGATACCAGCAGGCCGTCCAGCCCATCCCGGACAATCTCTGGAACGCCGCCTGTAGCAAAGCCCACAATGGGAGTTCCACAGCACAGACTTTCGATACAGACCAGAGGGTGGTTGTCTGCCAGTGTCGGATAAAGGAGCAAATCAAGTGCTGCATACAGACGAGCCAGTTTGGCAGGCTCATGCACATAGCGAATATGCTGTACCCAGCCAGCCCCCTGCAATTCCGTAGGAGTGCTTTTGACGCCGATATTCAGGAAATAAAGGCTCGGGAATGTTTTTTTCAGCTCCAGGATCGTCTCCAGAGCATATCGCCCCCCTTTCCAGGGATTGGCCAGGCCTCCATCCGCACAACCACCTACCAGCAGGGCATCTTGGGGAAGTCCAAGCAGACGACGAGCCTCCTGCTGGTCTAGAGGGCGATAAATGGATGTGTCCGCTCCATTGGGGATGCAGACCAAAGGTTGCTCCTTGAGCAGGCTTTTTTCTGTCAGTCGCTGCAACCAGACAGAGGGAGTCACCAGATACAGGGAACTGTGGGTATAGATGGTGCGCTTGTCCTGCCAGAGTTGCCGGGTGGCATCACGCCATAAACGGGGATACGCGGAGAGAGACGGGCAGCTTCCACAGCCAGTTTCAGGCAGCCAGCGCTTACAGTCTAAAGAATGTGCACAATGTCCTGTCAGGGCCTGCATATCATGCAATGTCCAGACCGTGGGCTTGAGCGCGGAAAGAAGAGGCAGGGACCAAAGGTTGAAGTAGCCGCCGTGCAGGTTGTGCAGGTGTATGATGTCCGCTTGCTGAAAAAGCGAGGAGCGGACGAGCGCATGATTTTTTTGAAAACCATAGTCCTGTTGCCCTCGCCAGGTCGTCCAGGCATGGAGTCCCGTATACTTGGCTGCCTTCAAATCAGGTGCCTGCCCGAAGGCTGGAGCACCGGTCAGGATGGCAGAAGCCATCCCCTGTCTCCGCACCATATCAGCCAGTCGTTGCATGACTACTGCTGCGCCACCTGCAGAAGCATGCGTATTAATATGCAAGATGTTTTTCATGTACATCTTTTGCTAAGGAATCAAATTTTTTCCTGACAGCATACGACTCAGCTTATTGATAGCGCGCACGGGCAGGGAACGCTTTTGCCCTTTATAGCAGGCAAGGTAGGTTTCGAGGATGCGCGCATCCACGCTAACATCGTCCATAAAACAAGGATGTTCCACAGCCAGAGAGATATCACTGTCCCAATACGCCGTAGCCGTAGTTGTGTGTGTGCCACTGCCCATGCCGATATTGAGCGCATAGGAACGTACAGGATTTATGCCGACCATATCTTTTTTGAAACGGGCATAGTCGACACGGATGTCCCAAGTATCGAGGTTTCCTTCCATTTGGGCATCCAGCATGGAGCTGAGATCATCTCCGCCAGCATTGAAGGCCTTGCGCAGCTGCGGAGAATTTTTGAATGTCTGATAATCCTTCACGTCCCAGTCGATATATTGGAAGCGGTCGCGCCAGGAAGCCCAGCCCCAGCAATTGAAGCGCGGGATGGCATAGACATCGTAAGGATAATTCGCAGGTAAATTCCGGGCAATGTGCGGTGGCGTCCAAGCGGCGATATTGAAGACCTTTTCGTTGTCCGCATAGCGAGCCAATCCTGCGGAAAGGAAGCGCAGCGTATAGGGCGAGGTCACAATATCGTCTTCAATGACTATCAATCGCTCATACAGGCGGAACATCTCTGTCAGACCATCGATAACGGAAGCCGCGCAGCCCATGTTTTTCGGCCGTTCCACCACTTCCACAGAGGCAAAGCCCTGGGCTTTTTGGGCCAGTTCACGTACAGCACGTGTGCCCGGTTCATCCTTTGCATGGCGGGGGCCGTCGCAAAAGATCGTCAGTGCAGCTTTGTTCGCCAAGTCATTAATAGACAAGGCTACTAGTGTACGCTGAAGCAAGTCAGGACGATTGAAGGCAAAAACAGCAACTTGCATCACTAAGCTTCCTTTTTATATTGTATATATATTTTTTCTAGAAAAGCGTCATTTAATTTTTTCAATAATATGATGAGTGTTTTTTAAAACATAACTTATTTTTGCGTTTCCTGTTACATGGCTGGAAAATATATTGTGTAGTGAGTCTGTTTTTATTTTATTTTTCTTTTAATTTTTTGAATAGTCATTATTGATGTCTTTATGGGTAAGTGTTATGGGCAGGCTCTTTGAATCTATAGCATGCACAGGAATCGGGTACAAAACTAATGTTATCTTCTATGCTTATATTTGTTGGGTGATATTTATTAAATGTATATAATTTATAATTCTATATGTGAAGTATTTTTATTTCGTATATCATTTTTTTTATGATATATTTTGTTAATTCTTTATATTTGTTTGTAATAAAAGGGGTATTTAGTATTGATTTAATTTTTATTCCTCTTTTCCTGATAAGGCTTTGTATAAATATAAAAATTGCCATTTTATTTAATTTGTTAGATTGTATTTTTTTAGATTGTGCGTTAAATTCGATAAGTTTAATAAGCCATTGCTTTATTTCCTGAGTGCTATAATCCTTGCTATTGGTGCCCTGATTGCTTATTGCTTCATTGATAAGAATATCATGCTCTGTTAGATTATTTTTTAGAATCATTGAGAGTATATTTATTTTTGTATTTAAATAGAACGAGTTTGAACTTTTCTTGTCTTTATAGCGATACAGAAGAAGTACTTTGGGGATGTTATGGAATTTCGATGTACCAGTAAGTAACATTCGCGCCCAAAGTTCATAGTCCTGGCTTCTATCAAAGGTCTCATCATAAAGATTATTTCTTGCGACATCTGTCCTTATCATGACAGTAGGGTGAATCATAGGGTTAAAAAAAGGCAAGGCTGAGCAGATTGTATCATGATCGACTGGTACAGAGTATCGCCTGTTGGTTTCGCAGAAACCTTGGGCCCAGGTGCCGCAGACATCTATATCAGGATTATTTTTCATAAATTCATATTGAATCTCAAACCTTTTGGGAAGAGCTATATCATCTGCATCCATTCGCGCTATAAGAGGGGCTTGTGCAAGACAAATACCTTTATTTAGTGTTTTTGCAAGCTTTAGATTAGTCTCGTTATGAAAAACTTTGATCCTGCTATCTCGTTGTGCATAATCTCTTAGTCTATGAAGACTATTATCTGTAGAGGCATCATCAATAGCAATAATTTCAAAATCAGAGAATGTTTGAGTTATGAGAGAGTCGAGGCACTCTATCAAATATTTTTCTGCATTATGGACTGGAAGTAAAACTGATATTTTAGGAATTCTCATAGTATTCCTCTACATGATAATCCATTCTTTACAAAATATATCTTTGTATTTTTCAAATTTTTCATCTGCAAACCATTGAGCTGGAGCTATTGTCAGGCCCTGCTGGGTTCCTAACCAAGCTCCCCACCAAGAGAATGTTGAGTTTGCAATGACGTGATGCTTGCATAAAGACATAAGATGCATATCATGATATGGATGATCTGAAAAATTTAAATTAACAATAATGGGGATATTTTTTCTATAATCAAAATATTCCTTTACCCATGCAGGATCATCGCTAAAAACAAAAATAGTTATTTCCCCATATATATCTTTGATATAGTCTAGTGCATCTTTATAAAATGACAGCGGGATATTCCCATGACAAGATTGAGCACGCTTATCAGTGACATAATCGCCACGCCGGATGTGGACTGCAACACTGTCAGGCGCGCTTTTAATTTTTTGCGCTAAAAAAATCGCTTCTCCCTCAGGTAAAGTGGGAAATGTAAAATCTTGTTTAATTTTAATTGTATATGGAGAAAAAAATTTTTCACTTTGCCAGTATCCGGATAAATACGCAGGAGGATTTACCAATTCTATTTGTGGCCAATAAGCAAAATACGGTTGTATGATAGTTGATTCGGCAGGGAAAAAATAAGAGAGGATACGTTTTCCAATCCTTTTCCATTTTTGTATAGCATATCGATTATAGTATGATATATCTTTAGAAGAGGCTATATGGGGAAAAATATCTAGTAGATATTTTCGTTTAGTGCAGCCTGTCATAGGGCCTGAAAACCAGCTGATATCCAAAATAAGGGGGACGTGATGCCGTAAAGATAAGGCGCGTCCCATGGCGTACTGGAACATCTGGTTGCCGAGCCCCCCACACATTTGAACAGTAATATGGCTCATATACTCATCTCTGTAGATTTTTTTTGCAGTTCAAAACAGCCACAACCATATTTTTGGCCAGATATGTCATCGGGAGATGCAAACTCTATAAACTCTCCTGAATCTGTTATGAATGAAAACTTGTTTATTATAAAATTATCGAAATATGATATAAATATATTATAAGAGTATATCCTATGCGCATTATATTGTATCCTTGAGATATCCCCCATAGGAACAACTACAAAAAGTCTTCCCTCAGGTTTGACGACCCGTTTAAGCTCAGAAATTGCCTTAAGATCTCCCTGAGGATCAAAAGGGTCACCATAACGCTCAAGACCTATATGTTCAAGAACATGCATACATGAAATGCTTTCTATGGAATTTGATTCAAAATCAAGAGCAAGCAAATCAGCTTTATCTGTTTTTAAATTACTTAGTTTAATTTGCGCAGGACGATAGTCATAAAATTCTGTGGGGAGATACGCAGATAACGCAGTCACGAAGTACAGTGATGAACTAATATCGATATGCTTTGAGGGAGAAAATTTATTTATCTGTCTGATGGCCCATGCTGTATGATAGATATAGTGATAATCGAATCCTGTTGTTCCTGTATTATCAGCTAAACAGGGGAAGCAATCTCTCCACCTACACAAAAAACGTCCATCCTCCAGGGAATTTTTTTTCTTGAAAAAATCGATGATGAAAATAAAGAGTCGATAATATCGTTTACTGCATTCCTGGATAGGATTGATAAAAAATTTTTTTATAATTTTCAGGAACATATTATTTCCTCTTGGCAAAAATTTGGTAACCAAAACAGAGTAGTTCGTTGGTCTGATGTGCCTTTTCTATATTTTTTAGTAAATAACGATTGATAATTTTTTTGGCTATTTTTTCAAATAAACTTAATTTGGATAGGTTGTATTTTTCTACGATATAAGGAATTCTATTCAACTCTTGATGCAGATAAGAAAGAAAATTGCCATTTGAAGTGAGCTCAATGATTTCGAAATCGTATGTAGGGAGATGTTTTTCATACCAATAACGATTAAATCCTGTTATGAAGTGATAGGGAGCAAAGTGTGTCAAGGAACAGAATGGAGCAGTAAGAATAAGATATCCTCCAGAGTGCACGATTCGAGAAAACTCTTGGAGAGCTGCCAGCGGATCAGGAAGATGTTCGAAAACTTCAATGCACATCACTGCATCAAAGCTAGCGCTCTCCACAGGGATAGCTGTTATATCAGAAATGATATCGAGTTTTGTCTGATCCCAGGTATCTGTTTGCAGACCGTGCCCATCCCCTTGGCCATCATATTGAGCAAAATCTTGAGATACATATCGTAAATGTGAACAATATTTTTTTTTGCCGAGCTCTCCAGCTCCGGCATCCAAAATTTTTGAATTTGCAGGGATTTTTTTGAGGGTTCTCTCAATCCAGTATTCTCGATCTAATGCATAGTTCATTGTATGTTCCTATTAAAATTTGTCTGAGGTATATTTTTTTAATATATTTTTGCTGTTGCCAGCCATATAGATTTCTCCATTTTTTATCCAGTATAGCCAGTCACATTTTTCGACTGTTGTTAAGCGGTGTGCAATAATGATAACCGTCATCTGCTTACGAAGGTTTTCAATTGTTTTTTGAATATCATGTTCAGTCATTGTGTCGAGGGCTGAGGTAGCCTCATCAAAAATAATAAGCTGCGGTCGGCTATAGAGAGCACGAGCAATTGAGACACGCTGTAGCTGGCCACCGGAAAGGCGTACGCCTCGTTCTCCAATAATGGTATCAATGCCATCTTCTAAGTCATCAAGAAAGTCTATAGCTGCCATGCGGCAGCATTCTTCCACGCGCCGGCGGTCGATCTTTTGGCCCCACTGGCTGAAGGCGATGTTCTCGGCCAGACTGCCGTTGAGCAGAAAAGGACTTTGCGGCACATAGCCAATGCTCCGCATCCAGCCCGCGCGCAGGCTGTCGTCCAGCTCCTGTCCGTCCACCAGTATCCTGCCGCTGCCAGGCCTGTACAGGCCGGTGAGCAGACTGACGATGGTGCTCTTGCCCGCGCCTGAGGGGCCGATCAGGCCGATCATGCTGCCCTTGGGGATGCGCAGGCTGATGTCCTGCAGAGCATTCTTGTGCCCTTCTCCGGTATTGGGGTAGCGAAAACAGACATGCTCGAAGCGGATTTCTTTCCGCAAGGGGCAGGGGCGTTCCTCAGCAGCAGGCAAGGGCAGTGCCTCAACCTCCTGCACCTTCTGAAGGATAGGGGCTACCGTGGGCAGCTGTTGCTGCATGATAAGCAGTCCCTGTACCACACGGTTCATGATGGGCAGCAGGCGCCAGGCTACGGCTGCCAATAGGGCCAGGGTAGCGCTCACATGGGCCAAGGTAGCCTCCTGCCAGTGCAGCAGTAGTGCAGTGCCCAGCAAGAGGCAGATCCCTACGAATTCCAGTATCCACGACGGTAAAGGTGGAAAGACCGGCAGCACGCTCTGTCCCTGCATATAACGCTGTTCCGTAGTGGCGTATTGATCGATGAACTTTTCCTGTTGCCCACAAATGAGGATATCCCGGATACCGTTGAGGCCCGTATGGATAAGTTTCATGGAAGTCTGCTGGGCATTGGCGCATTGCTGGCTGTATTTGTGCACCCAGCGACGGCTGCAGCGAAAGATACCTGTTGCAGCCAAACCGGTGATACTGACCACCAGCGTCCCGGCCAGGGGTGCCATACAGCAGATTGCCATCAGCAAGGTGGCTACCACCAGAAGCTGGGATAGTACCTGAAGGCTTTGGAACAGAAATGTGCCAGTATTGGCACGCCAGTTCAGGATAGTAATCAGATCACTGATCTTCTGACCAGTGTGCCAGATATAGGGTGCGCGCATATACCCCTGAAACAGGCGTACGCCCAGATGCATGCTGACCATTTGGCTGTAGCGGCTCTGGCGCCAGGTAAGCAGGGCCAGCATCACGGTCTTGAGCAGAGTGGTGCCGCACAGCAGGCAGAGAAGCAGGGCCAGCAACAAGCGGGGGTCATCCAGTGCCGGGCGCAGTACGGGCAGCCAGCCCACCAGCTGCTGCATGAAGGGATGCTGCACAATGCTTTGAGGAGAGGCCAAAACAACGCCCAGCAGAGAGACTGCCCCAGCCAGAGCGAATTCTGCCAGAGCCACGACGATCGTCAGGGCCATGACGATCCAGAAGCTTCGTTGCAAAGCTGGAGGCAGAACGCAATAAATTCGTTGAAAGGCCTCCAGGAGCTGGGCTTTCAGCATGACGTTCTCTTGTTAGCGGTAGTTGGTACAAAAATCCGCATAGGCCGCCCTCAGCCCTTCTTCCAGATCGATCCGCGGCTGCCAGCCCATGCCGAACAGCCGGCCGGAATCCATGAGCTTGCGTGGCGTGCCGTCCGGTTTGGAAGGATCGGTGAGGATCTGGCCGTCATAGCCCACCACGCGTGCCACCAGGCGGGCGATGTCCATGATGGTCATCTCCTGCTGGCTGCCCACGTTCACATGTTCGAAATCCGAATAATGTTCCAGCAGGAAGACACAGGCATCGGCCATGTCGTCCGCGTGCAAAAATTCCCGCAGGGGGGTGCCTGTACCCCAGATGCTCACCTGGGCAAGCCCCTGCATCTTGGCCTCATGGAAACGGCGGATCATGGCCGGGATCACATGGCTGTTTTCCGGGTGGTAATTGTCACCTGTGCCATAGAGGTTCGTAGGCATGGCGCTGATGGCATCAAAGCCGTATTGCTTGCGATAGGCCTGGCACATCTTGATGCCCGAGATCTTGGCCAGGGCATAGGCATCATTGGTGGGCTCCAGGGCGCCGGTGAGCAGGTATTCCTCTTTGATGGGCTGCGGGCAGAGCTTGGGATAGATGCAGGACGAGCCCAGAAAGAGGAATTTTTTTACGCCGTTCTGCCAGGCACTATGGATGACGTTGTTCTGGATCTGGAGGTTCTCATAGATGAACTGGGCCGGATAGGCGGCATTGGCGTGGATACCGCCCACCTTGGCCGCAGCCAGAATGACATAGTCCGGTTTTTCAGCGGCAAAAAAGTCGCGCACGGCCTGCTGTTCTGTCAGGTCCAGCTCCGCGTGGCTGCGAACGCACAGGTTCTCATACCCGGCACGACGCAGGGCGCGACAGATGGCGCTGCCCACAAGCCCTCGATGTCCGGCCACAAAAAATTTTTTGTCTTTCTGCATAGCGGATTAAATAAGGTTAGGTGATTCCTTAAGGGCTTGCATAAGCCATATATTTGCGGAGTCAGGAGAAATTTGCTCTGTTCCATTACCTGGAAAAAACGTCATTTCCCCCATAAAAATTTTTTCTGGTGTTTCAAATAAATCTATACGTACAAAAATAAATCGCTTTGAGACTTTTTCGGCAATACGAATCATTTCATCAAGCTTATTCGGTCGAGGCAGAGGTAGAGGGTATAGTGGAAAGTGGCAGCTAAATTTAAGTTTTTCCCAGGATTTCGAATAATAGCAGCGTTGATGATTAGTAAACCTATTGATATCAACTTGAATAGCTTTTACTATACCAGAAAAACAAAAAAATTTATAATCACTAACAGCACCTAAATTAAGCATCGGCTCCACAAAAAGCTTTGGTTTTATATTTTTGTAACTGGGTTCAGAAGATAGCTTGAAATAGTCAACTTTAAGCCACGCATTAGCTTGCTGCAAAACGCTATCTGTAATATCATTAGGAGAATTAAGAAATATGACTTGTCCAGAAGCATGATTGCTTTTTAATACACATGGATATGTTAATTTATTCGGAATAATATCTTCAGCAATGTTAAAAATTCCTTGGATAGGGACACAATATCCAGGACCAATCGTCTCTTTTATATATTCCTTACACTTTATTTTATCAGTATATTTTGAAAGGTCTACATTCCAAAGTTGTTTTTTTCTATAATATAAGAAATCGTTGAAACTTGACTTTCGTAAAGATTTGTTAGGTAACCGCCCGTGACTATTATAAAAATACATTAGTGCATTAAACGGCTGATATTTACGTAACAGATGTATTATTTTATGTTTAATTTTTTTAAGCATATACATTGCTATTCCTCGTGCTTGAAGCTGGTGAAACCGGCGTCCTCCACCACGGCGTCGCGCAGGGCCAGCTCCAGGTCGTAGCGGGCCATTTCCTGCACCATCGCCTCAAAGGTGGTACGCGGCTTCCAGCCCAGCTTTTCCCTGGCCTTGGCCGGATCGCCCAGCAGGGTCTCCACCTCGGTGGGACGGAAATAGCGCGGATCCACACGTACGATGGTGTCCCCTTCCTTGACACGGATCGTCAGTGCCTTGCCCCGGGCGGCCAGCGCGGCTTTGTCCGCGTCAACAGCCACCACGGTGGCGGTCTCTTCCAGGCCTTCCCCCTGCCATGCAAGGCTCAGGCCCAGCTCGGCGGCCGCGGCATTGACGAAATCCCGCACCGAGAACTGGCGCCCCGTGGCGATGACGAAATCGTCGGGCTGTTCCTGCTGCAGCATGAGCCACTGCATCTCCACATAGTCGCGGGCATGGCCCCAGTCGCGCCTGGCGTTCATGTTGCCCAGGTAGAGGCAGGAGGACAGGCCCAGCAGGATGCGCGCCAGGGCACGGGTGATCTTGCGGGTCACGAAGGTCTCGCCACGCACCGGGGACTCGTGGTTGAAAAGGATGCCGTTGCAGGCATACATGCCGTAGGCTTCACGATAGTTGACCGTGATCCAGTAGGAATAGAGCTTGGCGCAGGCATAGGGCGAACGGGGATAGAAGGGCGTCTTCTCCGTCTGCGGGATCTCCTGCACTTTGCCGAACAGTTCCGAAGTGGAGGCCTGATAGAAACGGGTCTTCTTTTCCAGCCCCAGCATGCGGATGGCCTCCAGAAGGCGCAGGGTACCCAGGGCGTCCACATTGGCGGTGTACTCGGGCGATTCGAAGGAGACCTGCACATGGCTCTGGGCCGCCAGATTGTAGACCTCGTCCGGCTGCACTTCCTGCATGATGCGGATCAGATTGCCGGCGTCGGAAAGATCCCCGTAGTGCAGTACGAACTTGCGGCCTTTCTGGTGCGGCCCCTGATAAAGATGGTCGATACGGTCCGTATTGAACAGGGAAGAGCGGCGCTTGATGCCGTGGACCTCATAGCCCTTGTTCAGAAGGAATTCCGCCAGATAGGCGCCGTCCTGACCGGTGATGCCGGTGATGAGTGCTTTCTTCATGGTGCTGTGCGTGTTGGAAATTGGGGGAAGGTCATCCCCGGATACGGATCTGGCCGACAGGGACGGAGGCAAAGCGCTCCTTGTCCTGCTCACCGGCATAAGGCCCCTGCTTGACTTCGATCATTTCCGACGGTTCGAGCATGGCAAAGCCGTGCCCCCCGTGGGCCAGCAGGACCACGTCCCCGGGCCGGAGGATCCGGCTTTCAAGGTAGGTCCGGCTGCCGGGCGCATAGATATCCATGCGCACCTTGCCCGACCGGACAAAAAGGACCTCCTGGGTCCACTCCACGGTACGCGGGACAGGATTGTGATCATGGGGGAGTATTTCATGCCCCTGCGGATGATTCATATATCCAAGCTGCTGGGAAAAAGTCCCCGGTGTGAAAAACTGTATGCCGTCGGCACGGTAAGCGGCCGGGATGATGAGGGCCAGCAACTCGTCATTATGCCGGATGGAAACGATATCTGCCATAGTGCTTCCTTGATTGAAGAGCGGAGGCATGCTCTTGGGTGGGCCGGTCAGGATGGGATGGATTTTGAACTGTTTGTAGACACTATTCTGTACCGGATAGCACATGTCGGGGCAAAGAAAAAGGGGTCACAGTCCAGAACCGTAACCCCTTGAATTATCTGTGGTGGAGAAGAGGAGACTTGAACTCCCGACCCCCGCCTTGCGAAGGCGATGCTCTCCCAGCTGAGCTACTTCCCCACATGGGCGCCGCAACGCGGCGTAGCGTGGTATGTATGCCATTCATGTGCCGGGGTCAAGTCTTTTTTGCGGGCGGCACGTCCGGCGGCAGGGGGCATGGCCGCCGTGACGGGAAGAGCCGGACTGCCGCGGGACCCGGCGCCTCCCGGAGAAAGGGGGAGAGGCTCCCGGCACGCGGCAGGGGGGCGAGGGCAACGTGCCGTGCCCGTGGCGCGCGTCGTTTTCCCCGGAGCGCTCTTTTGGCGGATGCGGGCCGTATCCATGCCGGGGCGCCCGCGAAACGGCAATGCCGCGCCAGGGCCTCCCGGCAGGCAACGTCCGCACGGGCCAGAGCGCCGGGCGGCCTTCCCGGGATCGCCTTCCTCCGGCCATGCGCTGCAAAAAAATCGGCCGGGCCGCCCCTGTGGGGCTTGGCTACCGCGAAAAAAAACGCTATAGAAGCCCGCTGGTGTCATTATGAAGGAATATCGGGATCATTATTTTCTCAAGGCCAAGCGCGAGAATTATCCGGCCCGTTCCGTGTACAAGCTCAAGGAACTGGACGCGAAGTTCAAGCTCTTCCGCCAGGGGATGCGCGTTCTGGATCTGGGCGCGGCTCCGGGCTCGTGGTCGCTGGGCGCCGCCGAAAAGGTGGGCCCGCGCGGGCTCGTGCTGGGCTGCGACATCCAGACCACGGAGACCGCCTTCCCGCCGCAGGTCACCTTCATGCAGGAGGACGTGTTCAACCGCTCCGATGCCTTTGAAGCCCGCCTGCGCGAGATGGGGCCCTTCGACGTGGTCATGAGCGACATGGCGCCCCGTACCACCGGGACCAAGTTCACGGACCAGGCCCGTTCGCTCGAGCTGGCCTGCGAGGCCCTGGAAGTGGCGCGCCTGCACCTCAAGCCCGGCGGCAGCTTCATCGTCAAGATTTTCATGGGGCCGGACATCCAGGAGATGCTCCAGCCCATGCGCCGCGCCTTCAAGGCCGTCAAATCCTTCAAGCCCAAGAGCTCCCGGGCCGAGAGCAAGGAGACCTTCTTCGTGGGCATGGGGTTCAGGGCCGAGGCGCGTCCTGCCGCGCAGGATGCGGGCACGGACGGAGCCGCCGACACCGGACGGGAGCCCGGCGCCCTCTAGGGGCGTCCCGTTCGCCGTTGTCCGGGCCGCTGCACCCGTGTGCGCGCCCGGAAAGGCCGGAAGCGTGCTCCCGTTGCCGGGATGTCCCGGTATCCCGGGCAGGGAACGGACGGGCCGCAAGGCCGTCTGTCTTTTTTCACCTTTTACATTCTCCGAGTTTTGGGAGGTTTTATGTCTGGGCACAGCAAATGGGCCAATATCCAGCACCGCAAGGGCCGTCAGGACGCCAAGCGCGGCAAGGTTTTCACCAAGGCCGCCAAGGAAATCATCATCGCTGCCAAGAACGGTGGCGATCCTGCGGGCAACCCTCGTCTGCGTGCGGCCATTGCCGCTGCCAAGGCCGTGAACCTGCCCAAGGACAAGATCGAAGCCGCCATCCGCAAGGGCACCGGTGAGGACGCGGGCGGCGACCTGACCGAATGCTTCTACGAAGGTTACGGCCCCGCCGGTATCGCCATCATGGTGGAAGTGGCCACCGACAACAAGAACCGCACCGTGGCCGAAGTGCGCCACCTGTTCACCAAGCACGGCGGCAGCCTGGGCACCGACGGCAGCGTGAGCTGGATGTTCGACCGCAAGGGCGTCATCACCGTGGAAAAGGCCGCCTACACCGAAGACCAGATGATGGAAGTGGCCATGGAAGCCGGCGCCGACGACGTCATCGACGATGACGATGTCTGGACCCTCCAGACCGCCATGGCCGACTTCGCGGCCGTGCGCGACGCCCTGGAATCCGCCGGTGTGACCATGCAGTCCGCCGAACTGGCCATGGTGCCCCAGAACCTGGTGGCCGTGGACGCCGAGGCCGCCCAGAAGGTCATCCGTCTCATGGAAGCTCTGGACGACAACGACGACGTGCAGAACGTCTACGCCAACGCCGACTTCCCCGAAGACATGGATATGGACTAGTCCGGTACGCTCCCGCCCCCCGGGCGGCAGATGTCCGTTTTTTGCCCGGCATTCCCTGAGTGCCGGGCTTTTTTTCTCTGGGGTGAGCTATGGCGGATACGTCTCTTGTGGTCCTGGGGGTCGACCCCGGCTCCCAGCGCACGGGCTGGGGCATCATCGCGGAGCAGTCCGGCGTGCTGCGTCTGGTGGATTGCGGCATCATCCGCACAACCTCCGGCGGCGAAAAGGAATTCTCCCGGCGGCTGGCCGTCATCTACCGGCAGCTGGCGGACGTGGTGGGCCGTTACCGTCCGCAGGAGGCCGCCATCGAACAGGTCTTCACGGCCAGGAACGCGGCCAGCGCCCTCAAGCTGGGCCAGGCCCGCGGTGTGGCCGTGGCGGCTTGTGCGGCGCATGGCATGCCGGTGAGCGATTATGAACCCACGCTGGTCAAAAAATCCGTGGTGGGCACCGGCCGCGCGGAAAAGGAGCAGGTGGCCTTCATGGTACGGCGCCTGCTCAATGTGCGCGGTGAGGGCTGGGCCCTGGACACCACGGACGCCCTGGCCGTGGCCATCTGCCATTTGACCATGCGCCGCCTGAAGCTCCTGGCCCGGCGCTGAGGCGAGGGAAGGGCGGCCTGCGTTGTTTTTTTGAGGGGAGGGGGCACCCCTCTGCTCGCGCGAGAGGGGTGCCCCCTCCCCTCAAGCTCCCCTCCCCCTCCCCAGCGCGCTTTATTACGCACGAAAAAAGACGCCGTTCGGCGTCTTTTTTTGTGCGATGGTCATGTCAGGTTCTCCGGTAGGCAGGCCGGAAGAAGAGCGGACGTCCTGTTTCCCGATATCCTCGCCCGACAGCCAGCGACGGGGACCTGCCATACCGATCAGAAGAAAAGGTTTTGGAAGGGTGGGGGTGTGGGGGAGGGAGAACCTTTTCACCGAAAAGGTTTCCCGCCCCCGCATCTTCTCTTTATTCCACGATGGTGGCGCGCTTGATGATGACGGGCTGCATGGGCACGTCCTCGTAATAGCCGCGGCTGCCGGTCTTGACGGCCGCGATCTGGTCCACCACGTCCTGGCCGCGGATGACCTTGCCGAACACGGCATAGCCCCAGCCCTGCGGGTCCTTGCTGCGGTGGTCGAGGAAGCTGTTGTCCCTGACGTTGATGAAGAACTGGGCCGTGGCCGAGTGCGGGTCGGACGTGCGGGCCATGGCGATGGTGTACTTGCGGTTGCGCAGGCCGTTGTCGGCTTCGTTCTTGATGGGGGCGCGGGTGCCCTTTTCGCGCAGGCTGGCGGTCATGCCGCCGCCCTGGATCATGAAGTCCTTGATGACGCGGTGGAAAATGGTGCCGTCGTACTGGCCGGCCTTGACGTATTCCAGGAAGTTGGCCGTGGTCATGGGGGCCTTGCGGGCGTCCAGACGCACGAGGATGTCGCCCATGCTGGTCTCCAGCTTGACCACGGGGTCCGGGCCCTGGGCGCGGATGTCCTGGGGGGCGGCCAGCAGGGCGCAGGCCAGCAGCAGGACGGGCAGCAGACGGGTGAAGAGCGTGGATTTCTTCATGAAGAGTTCTCCTTGATGATCTGTGGCACCATGCCGGTGCCGCAGGCGCACGGTAGCATGTGCCGGAGGGAGCGGCAAGGGAAGGGGCTGCCCGGCGCCTGCCATACAGACGGGACGCGGGACCGGGACGAGCCGGCAGCGGCAGGGGGAAGGAGCCCTGGCGGCACGGAAAAGCCGGGCCTGACCGGGCCCGTGCGGCGGGAGCGGGGCGCGGCCGTCATGCCGTCTGCCGGACATTCGGCCCGGCCGGAGGGATGCGGGGCTCCCGTGCCGTGGGCCGGACCATGACCGGCGGTCTGGCTTGCCGGGGCTTGCTTTTGCCCGGCATATCCCTATATGTTAAGCAAGGAATGAAAGTACGGCCGCGCATGCCGCGCGGCCAAATCCCGGAGGAAAAACATGACTGCTCGTACCATTGCGCAAAGCGCTGTGAGCGCCGTTTCCATCTATATGCGCCAGGTCTACATGTGGATGACCGCCGGCCTGGCCATCACGGCCGTGACGGCCTTTGCCGTGGCGTCCAGCCCCGACCTGCAGATGGCCATCCTGGGCAACATGGCGATCATGATCGCCCTCATCGTGGCCCAGTTCGGTCTGGTCATCGCCCTGAGCGCCGCTGTCCACAAAATGTCGGCCACCACGGCCACGGCGGTGTTCATCGCCTATTCGGCCCTGACCGGCCTGACCCTGTCCAGCATCTTCGTGGTCTATCCCATCGGCTCCATCGCCAATGCCTTCCTGACGGCCACGGGCACCTTCCTGGCCATGTCGGTGTACGGCACGGTGACCAGGCGTGACCTGACCGGCATGGGCAACTTCCTGATCATGGGCCTGTTCGGCATCATCATCGCGTCCATCGTCAACATCTTCCTGGCCAGCAGCATGATGGACTTCGTCATCAGCTGCATCGGCGTGCTGATCTTCACCGGCCTTACCGCCTATGATACCCAGAAGCTGCGCGTCTTCGGCATGAACGCCCCTGTGGACGACGCCACGGCCATGCGCCGCGGTGCCCTGCTGGGCGCCCTGGAACTGTATCTGGACTTCATCAACCTGTTCCTGATGCTGCTGCGCCTGTTCGGCGGCAACCGCGACTAGCGGGAAGGGTTTTTTCCAGCAGGGGGAAGGGAAGCCTTTTTCCAGGCTGGCGATGTCCGCAGGGCGTTCGGGCCCGATGGGCACGGCCTGCGGCCGCCTTCGGTGGCTGCCGGCGGTGAAAGTGGCTCGCTTCTCCACATCCCTCCTTCTTCCCAAGGGGCAGGGGAGGGGCTCCACGCCCTGTTGCAGAAGCAAGAGACATCGCTGACAGGGCCGGAGAAGGAGGGCCGCATGGCATGATGGCGGCCACCCCGTGCGATGACAGAGGGGCGGAAGGGTGACCTTCCGCCCCTCTTGTGTCTGCCGGCTTTGACAAGCGGGCCCGGGGCCCGTATGCAGGACGGACGGACATCGTGTGCAAACATCGCCGCCCTGTGCGGCGTACAAGGATCTATGAGCAAGAAAAACAACTATTTCGATCTTCCGGCCAGCCTTTCTGATACCGAGCTGCTGGAGATATTCCACGAACAGGAGCGCCCCCTGCGCCTGGATGCCCTGCTGCGGGTCACGGGCCTGCCGCGTGCGGCCCGCAAGATGCTGGAAGACCAGCTTTACGCCCTGGCTGACGAAGGCCGGCTGGTGCGCCTGCAGGGCGGGCTCTGGGCCCGTGCCGACGGCCTGCGCCAGGTGCGCGGCCGCTATATGGCCCTGCGCAGCGGCGCGGGCGGTTTCGTGACGCCCCTGGGCGACAACGGGCAGGTGGCCGGCCCGGACATCTTCATCCATCCCCTGCAGGCGGGCGATGCCTGGCATCGGGACATGGTGCGCGTGGCCCTGTCGCCGCGTTCGCATGCCCGCGGCAAGAGCCGGGAAGGCCGCATCGTGGAGGTGCTGGAGCGCGGCTGCCGCGAAGTGCCCGTGCATGTGATCCATGTGACCGGACGCCGTGCCCTGTGCCGTCCGGCGGACAGCCGCATGCCCTTCGATGTCAGCGTGGAGCTGCCCGGGGACATGGAGCGCCCTTCCGGCGGCTCGCTGCTGCTGGTAGCGCCGGAAAAGCGTCTGGCAGCCGACCTCTGGCAGGCGCGCCTGCTGCAGGCCGTGGGCCGGGAAGACGACATCGCCGTGCAGGAGGATCTGGTCAAGCTCAACCACGAGGTACCGCGGGAGTTCCCGCCCCGGGTCCAGGCCGAGGCCGACGCTCTGCCGTCCGCGCCCCAGCATGCCGACATGGCCGGGCGCGAGGATGTGCGCGCGCTGCCGCTGGTGACCATCGACGGCGCCGATGCCCGCGACTTCGACGACGCCGTGCAGGTGGAGGCCCGTCCCGGCGGGGGCTGGCTCCTGCGTGTGGCCATCGCCGACGTGAGCCATTATGTGCGCCCGCGCTCGGCGCTGGATACCGAAGCCCTGGCGCGCGGCAATTCCTGGTATTTCCCCACGTCGGTGGAGCCCATGCTGCCGCCCGCCCTGTGCGACGGCCTGTGCAGCCTGCGCCCTGACGAGGACCGGCTGGCCATGCTGGCCGAGATCCCCTTTTCCGCCACCGGGCAGCCGGGCAAACCGCGCTTCGCGGCGGTGGTCATGCGCTCGGCGGCCCGCCTGACCTACGATCAGGTCAAGGCCTGCCTGCTGGACAGGGACGGGCAGGCCCGTGCCGCGCTGGCCGCGGGACCGCGCGGGCAGGAAGTGCTGGACATGCTGGAGACGGCTTTCGGACTGTACCGTTGCCTGCGCGAGGCCCGGCAGCGCCGGGGCAGCCTGGATTTCGACCTGCCGGAACCGGAATACAGCTTTGACGGCAAGGGCCGCCTGCTGCGCGTGTCCCGCCGTGTGCGCCATGACGCGCACCGCCTCATCGAGGAATTCATGATCGCGGCCAACGAAGCCGTGGCCCGCCATCTGGGCGGCCTGAAAGCCGACGGCAGCGTGGAGGGCGCCCCGAAGGAGCCCTTCCTCTACCGCGTGCATCCCCAGCCCGATCCCGAGCGGCTGGAGAGCCTGTTCGATTCCCTGGAAGCCATCGACCCCGCTCTGGTGCCCGTGAAGCCCTCGGCCTCGGCCCTGCAGGGCATCCTGCGGGACGTGCAGGGCTCTGACCGGGAGTTCCTGGTGGGGCGCCTGTGCCTGCGGGCTATGCCCCAGGCCCGCTACCAGCCGGAGAACGAAGGCCACTTCGGTCTGGCGTCCCGTGCCTACTGCCATTTCACTTCGCCCATCCGCCGCTATGCCGACCTGCTGGTGCACCGGGCGCTCAAGGCCAGCCTGGGCCTGTACGGCGGCGCCCTGCCCGCCGGGCAGAAGCTGCTGCGCGTGGCCGACCAGCTCAACCGCCGCGAGCGGGACGCCCTGGACTGCGAGCGCGAGATGGCCCGGCGTCTGGCCTGCATGGCCCTTGAGGGCCGCGTGGGCGAGCGCTTCCGGGGCGTGGTGGCCGGCGTCAACGACTTCGGCCTGTTCGTGGAACTGAGCGAGATGCCCGTGGAAGGCATGATCCGCGTGGAGGATCTGGGCGACGACTGGTACGACTTCGATGCCCGCCGCCAGTGTCTGGTGGGGCAGCGCTCGGGCCTGTGCTGGAGCATGGGCCAGTCCCTGGAGGTGGTGCTGGCCGAGGTGCACAGCGGCCGTCTGGAGATCCGCCTGCTGCCCACGGAGCTGGGCGTGGCGGCCCGCCGCGGCGGACGAGTGTCGCGCGGGCGGCAGGGACGGCCGGGCAAGGCTCCGGCCCGTCATGCCAAATTGCCGCATCAGCGCCGGGGCCGTGACCGCGACGGGCAGCGCCCCGTGCGCGGCAAAGGCCAGGCCCGCCGGGACGGGGATCGCGGGGGGCGGCGTCCCGCGGGACGGGGGAGACGCGGATGAGCTTTTTCTCGCAAAAACAGCGCATGGGCGCGGCGGCCCTGATCCTGGCCGCCAGCACCATCCTCTCCCGCCTCATGGGACTGGTGCGCGACAAGGTCATCTCCTGGCAGTTCGGCGCGGGCAGTGAAGCGGACATGTACTTCGCGGCCTTCGTGGTGCCGGACATCATCAACCACCTGCTGGCCGGGGGCATCATGGCCATCACCATCATCCCCCTGCTGTCCCGGCGCTTCCAGGAGGACGAGGACGACGGCTGGCGCTTTTTCTCCTGCATCTTCTGCTGGATGGTGGTGGCCTCGCTGCTGGTGACGGGGGCGGGCATGCTGGGCGCCGAAGAGCTGGCCCGCATCACGGCCCCGGGCTTCGATGCCGCCCAGACGGCGCGGCTGGCCTTTTTCATGCGCATCATCCTGCCCGCGCAGGTCTTCTTCCTGTGCGGGGCCTGCGTCACGGCCCTGCTCTACATGCGGCGGCAGTTCCGCGTGCCCGCGCTGGCGCCCCTGATCTACAACGGCTGCATCATCGCGGGCGGCCTGCTGCTGCCCTGGCTGACGCAGGGCATGGCCCTGCCCGCCGAATGGGAACTGGGCGGCATGACCGGCTATTGCGTGGGCGTGACCGTGGGGGCCGGTCTGGGGGCCTTTCTGCTGCCCTTCCGGGTGGCCGCCGCCGGGGGGCTGCGCCTTTCGCCGGTCTTCCGGCACCCGCTGCTCAAGCGCTTTTTGATCATGGCCCTGCCCCTGATGCTGGGCCAGACCGTCATCTTTCTGGATGAGCAGTTCATGCGCGTGTTCGGCTCGCTGGTGGGCGACGGCGCCGTGAGCCTGCTCAACTATGCCCGGCGCATCATGCAGGTGCCGGTGGGCCTCATGGGACAGGCGGCCGCCGTGGCCTCCTATCCCTTCCTGGTCTCCCTGCTGACCAGTGGCGAGAAGGAGCGCTTCGACCAGACCCTGAGCGCGGCCCTGCGGGCCAGCGTGGGCCTCATCATCCCCTGCGCCCTCTGGATGGGCGTGGCCGCCCGGCCCATCATGGGCGTCATCTTCCAGGGCGGCCGCTTCGGCCTGGCCGAGACCGTGGCCAGCACGCCCCTGTTGCAGATCATGCTGGCCGCCACGCCGCTGTGGATCGTGTACATGGTGCTGGTGCGCGCCTTCTATGCCGACGGCGATACCCTGACCCCGGCCACCACGGGCACGGCCATGACCCTGCTGGCCCTGCCGGTCTATTACTGGTGGGCCGTGCCCCTGGGCGCGTGGGCCATCGCCCTGACCTCGGCGGTGAGCGTCAGCGCCTATGTGCTCTGGCTGGTGGCCATCTGGGCACGACGGCAGGGCACGGGCGCCTTCGCGGGCCTGCTTTCCCTGTCCGGCCGGGCCCTGTTGTGCTCCCTGCCCGCCGGGGCGGCCTCCTGGGCGGCCCAGTACGGGCTGGACAGCCTGCGCGCCTCCGGGGTGCTGGCGCTGCCTGCCGTGGCCCAGGCCTGTCTGGCCTGCGCCGCCAGCGGTCTGGCCTTTGCCGTGGTCTTCCTGCCCTTGAGCTGCAGGCTGGCACCCGGCATACTGGAACCTGTCTGGCGGCGGCTGCGGCGCGGCCGTGCCCAGGGGCAGGCCTAGGGAGGACGACGCACTGTCGTTCTGGCCGGGGCTTCGGACAGCGGCCTGTCCCCCACAGGAAGGCGTGCCCCGGGCGGGGCGCCCGCCGCCATGCCTGTTAGCCCTGTGGCGGGCTGCATGGTTTTTCCATCACCATCGAGGAGACGAAGATGCAAAAAATACTGCTGGCAGGCCTGCTGATCCTGTTGCTGGCCGTTCCTGCGCCGGCCGCGGAGAAGGAAGTGGCCGGGGTCTTTTTTCCTCTGCCTGAGGGCTGGAGCGTCGTGGAGGAAAACACGTCCGGGACCACTTCCACGCTGCTGCTCCGGCAGGCGGACCGCCGGACGGCCATAGCCGTGATGGTGGCCGCCGATGCGGGCCTTGCCCCCGCCCAGATCGCGGCGGAGCTGGCCTCCGTGACCGGAGCCACGGCCGATCCCGTGGAGCGGGAGGGGCAGTACAGCTTCCCCATCAAGAAAGACGGTCAGGAGGGCGTCTGTTTCCTGGCGCAGTCCAACGGACGTTTCGTCCTGGTCAGCGTGCTGGGCGAGCTGCCCCCGGCCGCGCCCCTGCTGGAAGGCATGCGCTGCCCGGCTGATCCCGGCCTCGTGCTGCGCTGAACCTGCCCTGTCCTGAAAACGGAAAACGTCCCTGTGCTCTGTCACAGGGACGTTTTTTTATGGTCCGTTGCCGGAGCGGGATATTGCAAAATGGAACAGTCGGTCTGCCTCCCTCCCGGTCATCCGGGCTAGAACAGTTCCCGTACCAGCGCCCCGGCCAGCACGCGGCCCTGGTCATCGTAGATGGCGGCCACCTGTCCGGGGGCACTGGGGAATTGCGGTTCCGCCAGCGTGATGCGCAGGCCGTCGTCCGTGATCTCCACCCGGGCGGGGGTGGGGCGCTGGCGATGGCGCAGGCGGGCCAGCAGGGTGTCCGGCCACTGTTCGGGCGGGCAGAGCAGGTTGACGGGGCCGGTGAGGCAGCCGTGCATGCCCAGACGGGCCCTGCCGCCCACCACGAGGGTATTGTCCTCTTCCTGCTTGCGCAGCACATAGAGGGGCTCGCTGTGGGCGATGCCCAGGCCCCGGCGCTGGCCTTCGGTGTAGCGCCACAGGCCTTCATGCCGGGCCAGCGGGCGCAGCGCGGGGCGGCCGTCGCTGCCGGCCTCTTCCAGCAGGACGGGGCCGCCGCCGGGCAGGGACAGGCCTTCCGCCTGCCAGCGCCGTTCCAGAAAGGCCCGGTAGGCATCCTCTCCGGCGGGGATGAAGCATATCTCCTGGCTTTCCTGCGGCACGGGCACGTCCAGGCCCGCCTCCCGCACCTGGGCGATGCTGGCGGCCTTGTCCTGCCGGGCAAGGGGGAACACGGCCCGGCGCAGGCGCTCCAGGGGCACGAGGGAGAGGAAATAGCTCTGGTCCTTGGACAGGTCGGCCGCCGCGGCCAGCAGCGGGCCGGAAGGGCCCTCCTGCAGGCGGGCGTAATGGCCGGTGGCGATGCGGTCGGCCCCCAGGCCCAGGGCGGCGTCCAGCAGGGCCCCGAACTTGATGGCCCGGTTGCAGAGCGCGCAGGGATTGGGCGTCCGGCCCCGGGCATAGGCCCGCACGAAGGGCGTGACGACCTCCCTGTCGAAGACGGCGCGCATGTCGGCCACATGCAGGGGGATGCCCAGCTGCCCGCAGGCTGTGCGCAGGCCTTCCACCGCCTGACGGCTGGCAGGGGGCAGGGGCGCGTCCAGAGCTTCCGCCGCCGTGAGCAGACGGGGGCCGTCATGGGCCGGGCGCGGGCCGGAGGATGCGGCATCGGGCAGGAAGAGCCCGTGCAGGGCCAGGACGTCGTGTCCCTGTCCGCGCAGGCGCAGGAGGGCGCAGAGGCTGTCCACGCCGCCGCTGACGGCAACGGCCAGTTGTGTCATCAGAAGGTCTCCTTGGCGTCCGGCCGGGCCGGAGGAAGATGCGAAAACAGCCCGCCAGAAAAGCTGACGGGCTGCGGAAAACCTTGGGCCGGAAAGCGGCTTACAGGATCTGGGTCAGGAACTGGCGCAGGCGCGGATGGCGCGGCGAGTTGAACAGGGTATCGGGCTTGCCCATCTCCAGGATCTGGCCGTGGTCCATGAAGATCAGGCGGTCGGCCACGGTGCGGGCAAAGCCCATTTCGTGGGTCACGCAGATCATGGTCATGCCTTCTTCGGCCAGGCTCACCATGACGTCCAGCACTTCGCCCACCATCTCGGGGTCCAGGGCGGAGGTGGGCTCGTCGAAGAGCATGATGTCCGGCTGCATGGCCAGGGCGCGGGCGATGGCCACGCGCTGCTGCTGGCCGCCGGAGAGCATGGCGGGGTAGACGTTGGCCTTGTCGCTGATGCCCACTTTCTTGAGCAGCTTCAGGGCCATGGTCTCGGCTTCGGCCTTGGGGATGTTCAGCAGCTTGCGCGGGGCCAGGGTCAGGTTCTGCAGCACCGTCTTGTGCGGGAAGAGGTTGAACTGCTGGAAGACCATGCCGAGGTTGCGGCGCATCTCGTTGATGTTGTTGGACCTGTCGTTGATGTCCTGTCCGTTGACGATGATGCTGCCGCCGTCGATCTCTTCAAGACGGTTGATGGAGCGCAGCAGGGTGGACTTGCCGGAGCCGGAGGGCCCGATGATGACCACGCGCTCGCCGGGAGCGATATCGAGGCTCACATCCTGCAGGGCCGGGAGCTGCCCGAAGTACTTCCAGACATGGCGGATGCTGATGATGGGCTCGGTGCTATTTTTTTCTGTCATAGTGGTTGAGCCTCGCTTCGATGATGCTGACGATCTTGGAGAGGATGAGGGTGATGATGAGGTACACCAGGGCGACCACGGTGTAGGACTCGAAATAGCAGTAGCTCTTGGAGGCAAAACTGCGGGCGCGCTGCATCAGGTCGGGCATGCCGATGACGGAGACCAGGGCCGTGTCCTTGAGCATGGCGATGCATTCGTTGCCCACGGGGGGGATGATGGTGCGCCAGGCCTGGGGCAGCACCACATAGAACATGGTCTGCACGCGGTTGAAGCCCAGGGAGCGGGCCGCTTCGGTCTGCCCGTGGGGGATGGCCAGGATGCCCGCGCGGAACACCTCGCCCATGTAGGCGCCGTAGCAGAAGCTCAGGGCGATGACGGCGGAGGTCACGCCTTCCATCTTCACCAGCATGGAGATGGCGAAGTAGATGTAGAAGATCTGCACCAGCAGGGGGATGCCGCGGATGACTTCCACATAGGTGGAGGCCAGCAGGTTGAAGAAGCGGTTGCGCGAGATGCGCCCCAGGCCGGTCAGCAGGCCCAGCGGCACGGCACCGCAGATGGAGTAGGCCGTCACCTTGAAGGTGAGGAGCAGGCCGTCAGGCAGGAAGATGATGGCATCACGGTAGACCTGCGGTCCGGTGGTGCAGAGCAGCACCAGGGTGATGACGGCACCGCACAGGGCGATGGACCATGCGTTGATGAGCCGCCATTCGCGGGGGTTGGGGATGGACGGGCCGTCCGTCACCATGATGATGTTGCCTTTGCTTTGCCCTTCGTCTTTCATTGTACAGGTTGCCCCTTGTATGCGGGAACGCCGGAAGGGCCCGGAGGCCCTTCCGAACAGGTGTCACAAATTGGGGACCGGCGGGGCCGGTCGCGACGGCTGCCCTAGTCGGCAGTGCCCATCCATTCGACCTTCAGCTTGTTCTCGGTGCCGTCGGCCTTGATCTCGGCAATGGCCTTGTTGAGGCGGTCCAGCATCTCGGTGCGGCCCTTGCGCAGGCAGAAGCCGAAGTATTCGGGATTGCTGTGCTGGTAGGCGATGCCGAACTTGCCGGCGAAGTCGGCGCGCTTGTTGGCATAGTATTTGGCCACGGGGTCGTCACAGATGACGGCGTCCACACGGCCGGCGGCCAGGTCTTCGAAGGCCAGGCCGATGTCGTCGTATTCGCGGATCTTGGCGCCCACGTTGGCTTCCTGCAGCACGAGCACGCCGGTGATGCCGATCTGGCTGCCCACGGTCAGGCCCTTGAGGCCGGCCAGGCTGTCGATCTTCTTGCCCTTGGGCATGACCACGGCCTGCACCACGCCGTAATAAGGCTCGGTGAAGTCAAAGGCTTTCTGGCGTTCGGGGGTGATGGTGGTGGAAGCGGCCAGCAGGTCATAGTTGCCCGCGGCCAGACCGGCGAAGATGCCGTCCCAGGCCACATCGCGCAGTTCCATGTCATAACCGGCACGCTTGAGCACTTCCGTGGCATAGGCGATGGAATAGCCGGTGGGCACCTTTTTATCGTTCAGGAATTCCATGGGCGGATAGGTGCAGTTGGTGGCGACCACCAGGGTCTCGGCGGCCACGGACGTGCACATCATCATGAGGGCACACAGGGTAAGCGTGAGTTTGCGGAACATAATGCTGCCTCCGGAAGGTTGATGAAGATGTTCTGGCCTGAAGCTCGCGCCCGCATGCCAAAACCGGCCAAACTGCGTTTTATTAGCCGTGCAGGCCCCTGCCGTCAATACCCGGCGGGCGCCGGGGCGGCAGTTTTTCTGCCCGCGGCGCCTTCGGGCGGGCCGCACGGGGCCGAAAACAGGGGAAGGGCCCGCAGGCCCTTCCGATAGTACGATGGGATGGCCGGAAGTCCCGGCCGGGGAGGGCGCCTAGTCGGCGGCACCCATCCACTTGATCTTCAGCTTGGCCTCAGTGCCGTCGGCCTGCATGCTGGCGATGGCCTTGTTGAGGCGTTCCAGCAGCTCGGTCTCGCCCTTGCGCAGGCAGAAGCCGTAGTATTCGGGATCCTTGTGCAGGTAGGCCACGGTGAACTTGCCGGCGAAGTCGGCGCGCTTGTTGGCGTAGTACTTGGCCACGGGGTCGTCACAGATGACGGCGTCCGTGCGGCCGGCGGCCAGGTCTTCGAAGGCCAGGCCGATGTCGTCGTATTCCTTGATCTTGGCGCCCACGTCGGCCTTGCGCAGCACGAACACGCCGGTGATGCCGATCTGGCTGCCCACGGTCAGGCCCTTGAGGCCGGCCAGGCTGTCCAGCTTCTTGCCCTTGGGCATGACCACGGCCTGCACGGCGCCGTAGTAGGGGATGGTGAAGTCGAAGGCCTGCTGGCGTTCGGGAGTGATGGTGGTGGAGGAGGCCAGGATGTCATAGTTGCCCGCGGCCAGACCGGCGAAGATGCCGTCCCAGGCCACGTCGCGGAACGTGATCTTCAGGTTCGCGCGTTTGGCGATCTCATGGATGTAGTCGATGGAATAGCCGGTGGGGACCTTCTTGTCCGTCAGGAACTCCATGGGCGGGAAGGCACAGTTGCCGGCAACCACCA
Source organism: Desulfovibrio piger (assembly GCF_900116045.1). Taxonomy (NCBI): domain Bacteria; kingdom Pseudomonadati; phylum Thermodesulfobacteriota; class Desulfovibrionia; order Desulfovibrionales; family Desulfovibrionaceae; genus Desulfovibrio; species Desulfovibrio piger. The sequence goes on along the minus strand of NZ_LT630450.1, from coordinate 1,471,174 downwards.
GGGTCTTGGCGGCCACGGGGGTGCACATCAGGACGAGGGCACACAGGGTGAGCGTGAGTTTGCGGAACATAATGCTGCCTCCAAAAAAAGGGGAAAGGGGCTGGCCCGGGCCGGGCACCATGCCGGACCGGCCAGCATGGGGTCGTCGTGGTCGAGCGGACCCCGTACCATATCGTATCTTATGCGGGAGGGGCGGCGGCGTCAACCGCCTGGCCGGTCTTACCAGCGGTTGCCCGGGGCGGGGCCGTCATCCTCGTCGTCCTCGTCACTGGCGCCGGGGGCCATGCGCGAAAGGGTGTCGCGCAGGGGGCGGGCCTGGGGCAGGGAGGATCCGGCGGGAGCGGCCGTTTCCGCATCGTCCTCAAGGCGCTCGTCCTTGAGGGCCTGCTGGAGGAACCAGTCCTCGCGGATGCGCCAGGAGGCCGCCGCCGTGTAGGCGGGCGAGGAATAGCCCACGGAAAGGATCAGGGTGCGGCGGGCATGTTCCTGCAGACGGATGAGCAGGGGCGTGAAGTCCGCGTCGCCGGACAGGATGATGAATTCGTCGAAATGGGTGGGGTGGGAGAGGTCATCCATGCAGTCCATGACCAGATGGATGTCCGTGCTGGTCTTGCCGCGCGTGGTCAGGGGCGGACAGTCCACCACCTGGAAGGCGCTGCGGATGAAATGGTAACGGAACTCCTGATAGCGCTGGGGGTTGAGATAGCACATGCGCTTCAGGATGCGGCGGCGCACGCCGTCGCCGTAGAGGATGCGCAGGGCGTGGTTCTCGATCCAGCGCACCCAGCGGTAGGGCGCGGTGCCGAAAGCCCGGGCCGCTTCGGGGTCTGCTTCAAGAAAACGGGTGTAGATGTTGTCAAAATCCACATACAGGGCGCTGTATACTTCGTCAAAACCGGTAAAACGTGCCATAATCTCCTCAATCGCGTATGAATAAAGTTGAGTTTACTTAGCGCAGCGGGGCCCGGGTGGCAAGAGGCGGCTTGAATTCGGCCAAAGCTGCCGCTATGGTGCCACCGTTCCGCAGTATGGCGGCGTCCGGCTGACGGTGCCGGAGCGCCCCGCGTCCACGGCAGCGCGGCCCCGCCTCCTGCCGGTGGGGGACGGGCCACAGGACTGCGGGAGGAGGAAGCCTGTTATGGATCTTTGTCTGCAGGTGGCCGGGGACGGTGATGTCCGCCCCATGCTGGCCATCTATGCCCCGTATGTGCGGGACACGGCCATCACCTTCGAGTACGAGGTGCCCACGGCCGCGGAATTCGGCGCACGCCTGCATCAGGTGCTGCCGGCATATCCCTGGCTGGTGTGCCGGGCGCCGGGACAGGTGCTGGGCTATGCCTATGCCCACCGGCACATGGAGCGGGCGGCCTACGGCTGGAACGTGGAGTGTTCCGTCTATGTGCTGGGCTCCGCCCGGGGGCATGGCGTGGGGCGCGCCCTGTACGGGGCCCTGCTGGAACTGCTGCGCCTGCAGGGCGTGGTCAATGCCTATGGCTGCATCGCCGTGCCCAACGAGGCCAGCGAGGCCCTGCACAGGGCGGCGGGTTTTTCCCTGCTGGGGCGTTTCCCGGCCTCGGGCTGGAAGCAGGGCCGCTGGCACGACATCGTCTGGTATGGCCGCTGCCTGCAGGAGGCGGGTGCGGGGGAACCCGCGCCGCTGCGTCCTTTCGGCAGCCTCGGGCAGGAAGTGGTGGACGGCGTGCTGCGCCGTCACGCCCGCGGGGAGTAATCGGATGGAATGATCGCCCGGAAAGATGGGGGGCCGTCACGCCCGCGCGGCGACAGGGCAGAGGGGGCGCCCCGGCATCCGCAGGGCCCCGGGGCCGGAGGATGCCCGGCGGGAAGAGATGGACGGAGGGCAGGCTGTGCCCGGCGCGGAGTCCGACCGTGCCGGCCGGAGCGTCCCGTCCACGGCGGATGCGGCGATGTCATGCAGGAGGCCGGATGTGTTCGCGCATCCGGCCTCCTGCATGACTGTGACCGAGAGGGCGGGCCGTCGTCCCGCTGTCAGAATTCCCAGACCAGGCGGGCCTGTCCGCCGATGCTCTGCCGGACACCGGCGGAGCCTTCGAGCCCCAGATCCACATGCAGGGAGCTGTTGTGCGGGTCCCATTGCAGGCCTGCCATGAACACGGCGCTGTCGCCGCGCATGGAGACCGAGGGCGCGTCCACGCCGTGATTGCTCAGTTCCGTGCGGGCCGTGCCGTCGAACTCGTGTTCCCAGGCCACGCCCGCGTAGGGACTGAAGCCCTGGAAGACCTCGTAGCTCAGGCGGGTGCCCACGCGGAGCAGGCAGGAATCCATGGGGTCGAAGCGGAAATCCTCGCCCATGATGCTGATGTCCTGCCCGTCCTGATGGTTCCAGAAAAAGCTGGCCCGGCTGTCCAGGCGCAGGCGTTCCGTGGCCTGCCACTGGTAGCCGAGACCGGCGAACAGGCCGTAGTAGGCCGTGGAGGTATCGAAATCCGCCGTCTGCTGCAGGGCACTGGCGATGTCCTGGCTCTGCCAGTCACCGTTGATCTGCCCCAGGCGCAGGCCGGCCTGCGCGTACAGGCCGGACAAAAGACCGGACGTGAGGTCGAAGCGGGACATCACGCCGCCGCCCGCATAGCGGACGCTGCCGGTACCGCAGACATCGCCCACGGAAAAGTCATCGCGGGTGCCGATGCTGGCCTGACCGTATTCGAAGAACGCGCCCAGCAGCAGGTCCCCCGCCTCGCCCGTGAAGCTCCGGGCCAGGCCGGCGGCCAGTTCCAGGCCGGTGCCGTCCGCCCAACCATCGTTGCCGTAGCGCTCCGTGCCGCCGTGGATGGCCGCGAAGGGCATCCACGCATCCTGTCCGGCAGCTGCCTTGCGGGCCTGCTCCAGGGCCGTGCCTTCCACCAGGCGCGCCCCCCGGTCGAGGGCCGCCATCTGGGCCACCCGGTACTGGTTGAAGGCCTTTATCTGCGGGTTGGTCCGCAGGCCGGTGATGGTCAGGCCGATGGCATTGCCATCAACCTGCATGCTGCCGTCGAAGAGCAGGGCGAAGCCCTTGGGCGCATCATGGACGACGCCGCCGTCGCGCAGGGCCAAGTTGCCGGTCCCTGTGCCGCGTATCAGCGTGTACCGGTCCCCGATGCGCATGCCCTGGCCCCCCAGGGCGCCCAGGACGCGCACCGTGCCGCCCTGCAGGTGCCCGCTTCCTGTTCGTTGCCCAGCGTCAGCAGGGTGTCCCCGGAGCGCATGCCGTTGGGCAGGGCCAGGTTGAGGTACTGGAAGGCCGCCACACGCCGGAGCGTGCCCTGCCAGCCCAGCAGGTTGAGGCTGTTGCCGCTGCCGGCAGCGGGCAGGGGGGAGACCAGCTGGCCCGGGCTGTCCGTCTGGGCGCTGCCGTAGACCTGGCCATCGATCTGTCCCTGGACCAGGGTGATGGCATTATAGCGCGCGGTGCTGCCCTGTCCGGTGCTGCTGGTATAGACGAGCCCGCCAATGATGTTGCCGCTGACCCGGCCGCCGTTGACGAGGACGGCATTGAAACTGGCATCGGCGGTCCCTTTGGTCGTCGTGGCGCTGCCGCCGACGATGCTGGTGACGGAACCGCCGGAGATGCTGACCAGGTTGTAGCGGGCCGCGCCGTCGAGATAGCCTGATCCGTGCCCCCCTATCACGGTGCCGGTCGTGCCGCCGTTGATGATGACGAGGTTGCTGTCGGCCCGGGCCCTGCCGCGGCCGCTTTCGGCATTGCCGCCCACGATGTGGGAGATGTCGCCACCGCTCTGGACCACGGTATTGCTGTTGCTGCGGGCGGTCTGGTACCCGTCGGCAAAACCGCCGTAGATGTTCTTGCTGATGATGCCCTGATGGACGACCACGCTGTTGTAGGCGGCATCGGCACTGTTGCCGTACCCCAAGCCGCCGAAAGCCTGCACGGCCTGGCCGCCGTTGCTGACGACCGTGCCGTAGCGGGCCAGGGCGTTGTCGCCGTAGTTCGTGGTGCCGTAGACATTGCTGTAGGAATCACCGGCCCTGATCACGGTATGGTGGTTGCTGGCCGTTCCGTCGAGGTCGGCACCCGATGCCGGACAGGCGGGCAGCAGAAGCAGGAACACGAGACAGAGCAGGGAAAGCCGGGGGGAGAGACCCCCATCGTGGAGGGAGGGGAGCGCGGTCATGGTGCCTCCTGGAGACACAGGGATTTGGTCCCGGTACGGGTACGGGAACGGAGGCAGCATAGCACAGGAAAGGCCCTCTGCCTATGGAGCAGCGGCAGCGGGAGCGGGGCGGGGGGACGCCGGGGGGAGGCCGGGAAGGGCCGGGCATGGTGTGGCGCCATCGGATAAGGATTTTGTATATTCCATGACTGATAGAGCATGAGTGAAGAAGGGCCGTACTCTCTTAAAAAAAACTGCAGGCAGGGCCACGGACCATCCTGCGCATCCTGTGCATGGCTGCAAGAAGGAAAAATCCCGTTCCTGACGGCAGGAACAGCGGTTTTCCCTTTCCCGGCATCCCCTGCGGATGCTCCTGCATGGAGAGAGGCCCGCGGACACAAAAAAAGGCTGTCCGCAGGGACAGCCTCCGGCAGGCGGTGCGGGGCCGCTCTCAGCCGCGCCGTTTGAGGCGGTCACGGCGTTCCTGCATCAAAAAGCGGCCGGTGACGGAAGCGGGGTCGGCCACGATGGCCTCGGGCGTGCCCTGCGAGACCACGAGGCCGCCGTTCTCGCCGCCGCCGGGCCCCATGTCCAGCACATGGTCGGCGGCCAGGATCATGTCCGTGTTGTGCTCGATGACCACCACGCTGGCGCCCTTGTCCACCAGGGCGTGCAGCACCTTGATGAGCTTGCCCACCTCGTGCATGTGCAGGCCGGTGGTGGGCTCGTCCAGGATGTAGAGCGTGCCCGGCAGGGAGCGCTTGCCCAGCTCGCGCGAGATCTTGATGCGCTGGGCCTCGCCGCCGGAAAGGGTGGTGGCGGGCTGGCCCAGGCGCAGGTATTCCAGGCCCACCTCCTCCAGCACGGCCAGACGCCGTTCCAGCACGGGATAGTTCTCGAAGAAGGCGCGGGCCTGCTGCACGGGCAGGTCCAGCACTTCCGCGATGTTCAGGCCCTTGTAGCGCACGTCCAGGGTCTCGTGGTTGTAGCGGCGGCCCTTGCAGACGTCGCAGGTTACATAGACGTCGGGCAAAAAGTGCATCTCCACCCGGATCTGTCCGTCGCCGCCGCAGGCCTCGCAGCGGCCGCCGCGCACGTTGAAGCTGAAGCGCCCGGGCTTGTAGCCGCGCTTGCGGGCGTCGGGGGTCATGGCGAAGATGGTGCGGATCTCGTCGAAGACCTTGGTATAGGTGGCCGGGTTGGAGCGCGGCGTGCGGCCGATGGGCGTCTGGTCGATGGCCACGATGCGCTCGACGGGGCGGGCCCCTTCGCTGTAGCTCAGGCCGGCGATGGTGCCGGGCTGGTCCACGCGCTGGCCCAGGCCGATGGCCAGATGCTTGTACAGGGTATCCACCACCAGCGAGCTCTTGCCCGAGCCGGACACGCCCGTGACACAGGTCAGCACGCCCAGCGGGAAGCGGCAGTCGATGCCGCGCAGGTTGTTGGTGGTCACGTTGTGCAGGGTCAGCCAGCCCTGGGGCTCGCGCCGCTCGTCGGGCAGGCTGATGCTGGCATCGCCGCGCAGGTAGCGGGCCGTGAGGGTATCGGCCCGCAGCAGCTCGGGCACGCTGCCCTGGAACATGATCTCGCCGCCCTGGGCGCCGGAGCCGGGCCCCAGTTCGATGACCGTGTCGGCCGCGCAGATGGTGGCCTCGTCGTGTTCCACCACCAGCACGGTGTTGCCGCGCCGCTGCAGGGAACGCAGGGTGCCCAGCAGGCGTTCGTTGTCGCGCGGGTGCAGGCCGATGGAAGGCTCGTCCAGCACATAGGTCACGCCCACCAGACCGGAACCCAGCTGGGAGGCCAGGCGGATGCGCTGGGCCTCGCCGCCGGAAAGGGTGGCCATGGCCCGGCCCAGGGAAAGATATTCCAGCCCCACGTTGCGCATGAAGGACAGGCGGTGGGTCAGCTCCTTGAGCAGGGGCTCGGCCACCAGGGCGTGGCGGCCGTCGAAATGGCGCCCTTCCAGCCATTGCAGGGCCCGCTCCACGGAAAGGGCGCAGAACTGGGCGATGTTCAGGTCGTCCACGCGCACGGCCAGGGCCTCGGGCTTGAGGCGGGCGCCGTGGCAGTCCGGGCAGTCCGTGGACTGGCGGAAGCGGGCCAGGATCTCGCGCCAGGCCTCGCCGTACTGCATGCCCTTTTCCAGCAGCGGGATGACGCCGGGCCAGCGCTCCTCGCTGACCTTCACCTCGACGGCGCGTCCGGCAAAAAGCTCGCTCTGGTGGTCGCCCGCGGCATCCAGGGCCACGTTGCCGCCCATCCAGTTGCGGCGCAGGCCGCTGCTGTGGCTGGCAGGGCGCCCCTTTTCGTCCTCGCCGTAGAACAGGCAGGCCAGGGATTCGTCGGAAAAGTCCTCCAGCGGCGTGGAGAGCGTGAAGCCGTGGCGTTCCCCCAGGGCGCGCAGGGCGGGCTCGTAACGCTGGAAATGCCTGCTCTCGGCCCAGGGCAGCAGGGCCCCGGTATTGAGGGAAAGGCCCCGGTTGGGCGCGATGAGGCGGGGCTCGAAATAGTCCACGGTGCCCAGGCCCACGCAGCGGGGGCAGGCCCCCTGCGGGCTGTTGAAGGAAAAGAGCTGCGGGCTGGGCGCGGGCAGGGAGATGTGGCAGTGCGGGCAGACCGAGGTGGTGGAATGGATGATGTCCCGCTCCCCTTCGGGCCGGTCGGGCAGGTGGACGGCCAGGCGGCCCTCGCCGTAGCGCAGGGCCAGCTCCACGGAATCGGCCAGGCGGCCGCGGATGCCGTCCTTGTTGACCAGGCGGTCCACCACCAGGTCGATGCTGTGTTTTTTGTTCTTGTCCAGGGCGGGCACGTCATCCAGGGTGTGGAAGGTGCCGTCCACGCGCACACGGGCGAAGCCTTCGGCGCGCAGCTTCCTGAACTTGTCCTGGTGGGTGCCCTTCTGCAGTTCCACCAGCGGCGCCATGACCATGAACTTGCTGCCCTGCGGCAGGGCCATGATGTCGCTGATGATCTCGTCGGCGGAACGGGCCTCGATGGGGCGGCCGCAGGAAGGGCAGTACATGCGGCCCAGCCGGGCGAAGAAGACGCGCAGAAAGTCGTGGATCTCCGTCACCGTGCCCACGGTGGAGCGGGGGTTGCGCGAGGTGCTCTGCTGCTCCAGCGAGATGGCCGGGGAAAGGCCCTCGATCTTCTCCACGTCCGGCTTGTCCATCTGGGGCAGGAACTGCCGGGCATAGGCCGAAAGGGATTCCACATAGCGGCGCTGGCCCTCGGCATAGACGATGTCGAAGGCCAGGGTGGACTTGCCGGAACCGGATGGCCCGCAGACCACCACCAGCTCGTCGCGGGGGATGTCCAGGCTGATGCCCTTGAGGTTGTGCTGCCGGGCGTTCTCGATATGGATGCAGGGTGTGTTCATGGGCTGTTATGTAAGCGTGGCGGCGCTGTTTGGCAAGAGGGATTCCTGATAAGCGCCGGAAAAAACGGCCGGGGACGATGGACAAAGGGCAGGGAAGGCCGTATAAAATTTTTGACGAGCCGGGACAGTGTCACGGCAAGGGGGAGATATGCGTGTTTTTTTCTGTCTGCTGATGCTCATGCTGCTGGGCCCGTCCGCAGGCCTGGCGCAGGAGAGCGCGCTCACGGCCCGCGAGGCGTTCAGCGCCCTGCCCACGAGCATTTTTGAAAATACGGCCGAAGGCCTTGAGGACGAGGACAAGCAGCAGCTGCTGGAAGAAGGCCAGAGCGAGTTCTGGGAGCTGGCCGGCGAGAGCCGGGACGTGATCGTGTTCCGGGCGCTGCCCTTCCGTGACAGCGGCGTGGCCCTGCGCCTGTTCCGGGACGCTGACGACGGCTCGGCCGTGGCGGCCATCGGCACGCTGGGCACCGAGCTGTGCACGGTGGAGCTGTGGCGCGTGGACGCCTCGGGGCGCACGGTGCCCGTGGACGTGCCGCAGGAGCCGGACATCCAGGAATTCTTCGCCAAGGGCCAGCCCGTGCCCGACGATGTGAACCCCTCGGTGCTCATCTGCCTGGGCATGGGGGGCCTGCGCGCGCACCCCGTGTTCTGGAACAAGACCGGCATGCTCTACCTGCCGCTGGCCAACGAGATCGGCTACCGCTGGGACGGGCACCGCTTCCAGAAGGTGGTCAGGCCGCATGCGGAAGGCAGCGGCGGGCCTGCCGGCGGGCTGGACATCCCGTAATGGAGCAAGGGGGCACCCGGCAGGGCGCCCCTTTCTGCTATCGTGCGGGGCCCTATTTTTCCAGCCACAGGGCCAGGCGGCGTTCCAGCTCGTCGGGCTCCAGGCGGGGGCTGTCGTAAAAGCCGGCGGCCTCGCGCTGGCGGCAGGCCTCGGACAGGATGATGGCCGAGGCCACCGAGACGTTGAAACTCTGGATCATGCCGTACATGGGGATATAGAGCTCACCGTCGGCCATGCTGATGAGTTCCTCGTTGACGCCGCTGTGTTCGTTGCCCATGATGATGGCCGTGGGACGGGTGAAGTCCCAGGTGCGCAGCGGCCTGGCCGCGGGCGTGAAGGTGGTGGCCAGGATCTGCATGTTCCGGGCGCGCAGGCTGGTCTCCAGCTCCTGGCGGTCGCGGTGGCGCACGCTCTCCACCCATTTGCGGGCCGAGGCCGAGGTCTTGCGGCCCAGCACGGGGAAGGGCGTGTCGGTATAGTACAGGTGCACCTTGTCCACGCCGAAGGCGTCACAGGAACGGTAGATGGCCGAGACATTGTGCGGGTCATGGATATTGGCAAGCACAAGGGTCAGGTCGGGCTGACGGTGGGCAAGCACCGAGCCCAGACGCGCCTTGCGCCGGGGAGTGGGGTCCTTGGGCATAGCATCCTCGTTGTTGGTGGAATTCGCCGGGAATCTGGCAGAAAAACGCCGTTCCCGCAAGCCTTGGCCTTGCGGCGCGCGGCAGGGAGTCACAGCATGGAAACTGGCAGGGAAGCATCGGCCGCCATCCGCATCCGGCCGCTGGAACGGGAAGACCTCAAGTTCGTGCACGGCCTGGACAACAACGCCAACGTCATGCGCTACTGGTTCGAGGAGCCCTACGAGGCCTTCGTGGAATTGCAGGACCTGTACAACAAGCACATCCATGACCAGAGCGAGCGCCGCTTCATCGTGGACTACGAGGGCCAGAACGTGGGCCTGGTGGAGCTGGTGGAGATCGACTACATCCACCGCCGGGCCGAGTTCCAGATCATCATCGACCCGGCCTGGCAGAACCACGGCTTCGCCACGGCGGCGGCCAAGCTGGCCATGGCCTATGCCTTCGACGCGCTCAACCTCTACAAGCTCTATCTTGTGGTGGACAACGAGAACGTGCGCGCCATCCATGTCTATTCCAAGCTGGGGTTCCAGGCCGAGGGCGTGCTCATCCACGAGTTCTTTGCCAACGGTGCCTACCATGACGCCACGCGCATGTGCATCTTCCAGCACGAATACCGCAGCCTTTACGGCAGCGGCGGCGGCACGGACGCTCCCCTGCCCGGGGGCGGCCCGGATGCCGGCAAGTAGGGCAGATCTTGTGAAATGTCCCATCTTGCGCCAAGAGGTCGCATTTTCGTTGCAAAAAAGGTGGAAATGGCGTAAGATTTAGAAGTTTTCATAGTGTATCACAATGTTTTCTTTTGTGATATTTTACTGACTTGAGGAGAATCCCATGTTGAAACGCTGGTCCCTGCCTCTTGCCCTGCTGACCGTGCTGGCGCTCCCCGTGCTGGCCCTGGCCTCCGAAGGGCATCCGAGCATCCCCGGTGCGGAACTGTCCGCGGTCTGGGTCATTCCCTTTGTGTGCATGCTGCTGTCCATCGCCGTCATGCCCCTAGCTCTGCCGCATATCTGGCATCATCACTTCGGCAAGATCTCCATCTTCTGGGGGCTTGCCTTCCTGATCCCCTGTCTGGCGGTCTACGGTTTCAACGTGGCCTTCTATGAATTCCTCCATGCCATCCTGCTGGAGTACATCCCCTTCATCGTGCTGCTGTTCGCCCTGTTCACCGTGGCCGGCGGCGTGCGCCTGAAGGGCTCGCTGGTGGGCACGCCGGTGGTCAACACCGGCATCCTGGCCGTGGGCACCATCCTGGCCAGCTGGATGGGCACCACCGGCGCCGCCATGCTGCTGATCCGTCCGCTGCTGCGCGCCAACGCCCACCGCAGGTACCGTGTGCACTCCGTGGTCTTCTTCATCTTCCTGGTGGCCAACATCGGCGGCTCCCTGACCCCCCTGGGCGACCCGCCGCTGTTCCTGGGCTACCTGAAGGGCGTGAGCTTCTTCTGGACCACCACCAACCTGTTCGTGAAGACCCTCTTCATGTCCCTGGCCCTGCTGGGCATCTACTTCGTGCTGGATACCGTCCTGTTCGGCCGTGAAGGCCGTCCCCAGCCCCCGCATGATCCCGACAAGGTGGAAGAAAAGCTGGGCCTCGACGGCTCCATCAACCTGCTCTTCCTGCTGGGCATCGTGCTCTGCGTGCTGGTCTCCGGCATGATCGACCTCGGCCAGGTCATCAGCATCCACGGCGTGGGCATCGACGGCCAGAACCTGCTGCGCGACATCCTGCTGCTCTGCCTGGCCGGCCTGTCCTGGAAGTTCACCACCCGCCAGTGCCGTGAACTCAACGGCTTCTCCTGGGCCCCCATCGAAGAAGTGGCCAAGCTCTTCCTGGGCATCTTCCTGAGCATGATCCCCGCCCTGGCCATCCTGCGTGCCGGTACCGACGGCGCCCTGTCCGGCGTCATCAACATGGTCTTCCATGACGGCGAGCCCGTGAACTACATGTTCTTCTGGCTGACCGGCGCCCTGTCCAGCTTCCTGGACAACGCGCCCACCTACCTGGTGTTCTTCAACACCGCCGGCGGCGACCCCGCGCACCTGATGACCGACATGGCGTCCACCCTGGCCGCCATCTCCGCCGGTGCCGTGTTCATGGGCGCCAACAGCTACATCGGCAACGCGCCCAACTTCATGGTGCGTTCCATCGCCGAAGAACAGGGCGTGCCCATGCCCAGCTTCTTCGGTTACATGGCCTGGTCCGTGGGTATCCTGATCCCGCTGTTCCTGATCCTGACCTGGCTGTTCTTCATCTAGGCCCTGCGCCGCGTGCTTCCAGGGGCCGCCCGGTGACGGGCGGCCCCTTTTTTTATGGGCGCCGGTCCGCCGGGCGCCGCGGGCGCGAAAGATACCGCCAAAGGGCGGCCGACGGGCCCGCCGGGGACGGCCGGGGCCCCGGGGACGGCATCCTGGTCCCTGCCGCAGGCGGCAAGGCGCGCGGCGTCGTCCCGCGCCTGTCTTCCCGCTGCCCGCCGTCATTGCTTTTTGACCTGAAAAAGGTAACTATGGCCGTTCCGCAGGCGGCCCGGCAGGCTGTGTGCTGCCCCGCCGGTCCCGGCTGGAGCGGCCTGCGTCCGTATGATCTTTTCGGGAGGCAATCCATGCGAGCTCTGTTCCGTTTGACCGTTTTCCTTTGCGTGCTGGCCCTCTGCTGCCCGCTGGGAGCCACCGCTGCCGCCAGGGCCGACAAAGACAAGGTCGAGGAGGACTTTGAGGCCCTGCGCCGTTTCAGCCAGGTGCTGGATCTGGTGAACCGCTATTATGTGAAGGACGTGAACCAGGGCGAACTGCTGGACGGTGCGCTCAAGGGCATGCTGCAGGGCCTTGATCCGCACTCCACCTTCATGACGCCCGAAGAGCACAAGGAGATGCAGGAGACCACCTCCGGCGAGTTCACCGGCATCGGCATCGAGATCACGGTGGAGAACGGCCAGGTGACCGTGGTGACGCCCATCGAGGATACGCCCGCCTACCGTGCCGGGCTCCAGTCCGGGGACATCATCCTGACCATCAACGGCCAGCCCACACAGGAGCTGAGCCTGCAGGACGTGGTCTCGCGCATCCGCGGCCCCAAGGGCACGGAAGTGGAGCTGGGCATCCTGCACAGCACCTCCAAGTCGCCCAAGACCGTCCGGGTCAAGCGTGAGGCCATCCCGCTGGTCAGCGTGAAGTCCAAGCCGCTGGAAGACGGCTACTACTGGATCCGCCTCACCCGTTTTTCCGGCCGGACCGACGAGGACCTGCGCGACGCCCTCAAGAAGGCCACCCGCGAATGCGCCAAGACAGGCGGCCTCAAGGGCATCGTGCTCGACCTGCGCAACAATCCCGGCGGCCTGCTGGACCAGGCCGTGAGCGTTTCCGACATGTTCCTGAGCAAGGGCACCATCGTGTCCATCCAGGGCCGCGGCCCCGTGCCGGAGCGCATCTACGAGGCCAAGGACCAGGCCGGGGACATCGACGTGCCCGTGGTGGTGATCATCAATGCTGGTTCGGCCTCGGCCTCCGAGATCGTGGCCGGCGCCCTGCGCGACCAGAAGCGCGCCCTGATCATCGGCGAGCGTTCCTTCGGCAAGGGCTCGGTGCAGAACATCATCCCCCTGTCCGACGGTTCGGCCCTCAAGCTGACCGTGGCCCTGTACTACACGCCCAGCGGCAGCTCCATCCAGGCCGAGGGCATCGTGCCCGACCTGGAGATCCCCTTCGAGCGCCCGCATGAAGAGGACGCCGACGAGCCCCGCATCCTGCTGCGCGAACAGAACCTGAGCGGCCATCTGGAGAACGCCGATGGCGGCAAGAAGGCCGCGAGCAGCAAGAAGCGTGACGATGCCGCGGAACAGCTGGCCCGCGACAACCAGCTGCGCATGGCCCTGCAGCTGGTCAAGGGCCTGCCCCGCATCCAGGAGATCCGGCGCTAGGCCTGCGTCCGGCGCGGAGGGACCCTGTGCGCGTGCCTTTCTTTCATCCCGGCCCCCCGGACGGCGGCGATCATGCCGCCCTCCCCGGGGGGCCGTGTGCGTCGGCCCGCCTGCTGCTGGGCGGTGTCCTGTGGTTTTGCCTGTGTCTGGGCCTTTGCCTGTGGCTGGTCTCCCGGGAGGGAGGCGCCGTGCTGGTGGACGGGGACGGACAGCCCGTGCTGGCCACCGGTGACTGGCTGCGGCACCGGGACCGTCTGGACGATCTCATGCGGCAGACCCTGCCCCGGGTCATGCCCGGCTGCCGTCTGCTGACCATGCCCGGCTTCTCGGAGCAGGAGGCCCGGCATTACCGCGTGGAAGGCGACGGCGCCCCCCTGCGGCTGGCCCTGGCCCTGCAGGAGCGGCTGTGCCAGGAGGTCCTGCGTACCGGCCCTGACGGCGGGCGCCTGCTGGCCGATGACGTGCCCCTGCCCCGACTGCGCTGGACGGATGACGGTGTGCTGGAAGCCGTCGTGGATGGCCGTACCTGCCTCGTCCTGCATTTCCCCGGCTGGGAGGCCATGCTGGCCACGCTTTCCCGGCCCATGCCCGAGCCCGCCCTGGTGCTGGTGATGGACGATATGGGCCAGAAGCTGGAACCGGCGGAGCAGCTGGCCAGCCTGCCGTTCCCCGTGGCCCTGGCCCTCTGGCCCCATGCGCCCGCCCGCCGTCCTGTGCAGCAGGTGGCCCGGGACATGGGGATGGACGTCCTGCTGCACATGCCCATGGAGGCCATGCCCCGCAAGAACGGCTCCGCGCCCGATCCGGGCCCCGGAGCGCTGGAAACGGACATGGACGCCTATGCCATGGAACACGCCCTGGACAGGGCGCTGGCACAGGTGCCCACGGCCCTGGGCTTCAACAACCATATGGGGTCCGGGTTCACCGGGCGGCGCGATGCCTGCCGCGTGCTGGCCGGCCTGGCCTACGGGCGCGGGCTGTTCGTGCTGGACAGCGTCACCCGCGGCAACAGCCAGCTGGAGACCAGCATGGTCCGCCAGGGCATCGTCACGGCCAGCCGCCATGTCTTTCTGGACGATCCCCAGGGCACGGACAAGGTGCTGGCAGCGCTGGACAAGGCCGCCCGTCTGGCCCGCAGGCAGGGCATCGCCATCGCCATCGGGCACCCGCACGACTCGACCCTGCGGGCCCTGGAACGCTGGGAGAACCGCGAGGGCGTGGCCGTGGTGCCCCTGCGGCGCTATGTCTGGCACCTGGCCCAGCTGCGTGCCGGGCAGGCCGGCAGGCCGGAGTGATCTTTCCGGGAGCGTCTGGCGCGCTTCCCGGCTGACAGCCGCCTGTGGCGGTGATGGAGAACGAACATGAGCATGAGCATCGGTTGTGTGGGTTGCGGCAACATGGGCGGGGCCATCCTGGCCGGTCTTGCCGCTTCTTCCCTGGACTGCACCCTGTATGGCCATACGCGCACGGCGGCACGCATGGCGCCTCTGGAAGCGGCGGGCGTCACCCGTCTGGATTCGGCCGGCGAGCTGGCCCGCAAGGCCCGCTATGTGGTCATGGCCGTCAAACCCTACCAGATCGAGGCCCTGCTGGCCGGGATGGCGCCCGATTTCGGGCCCGACACGGTGGTCATCTCCGTGGCGGCGGGCATCAGCATCGCCCGTCTGCAGGCGGCCGTGGGCGGCCGCTGCCCCGTGGTGCGCTGCATGCCCAACACGCCCGCGCTGGTGGGCAAGGGCGTGTTCGCCCTCTGTTTCGACGACAAGGTCCCGGCGGCGGGCAAGGAGGACATCCTGCGCTTCTTCAGCCAGCTGGGTGTCTGCCTGGAGCTGCCGGAGTCCCGCTTCACGGCCTTCTCGGCCCTCATCGGCGCCGGGCCTGCCTATGTGTTCGGCATGATGCAGGGGCTGGTGCAGGCCGGCGTCACCCTGGGCCTGGGCCGCAAGGAATGCCGCGACATGGTGGCGGCCCTGTTCGAAGGTTCGGCCGTCATGGCGGCCCGCAGCGACACGCCGCTTATGGAATTGCGCGACCAGGTCTGCTCGCCCGGCGGCCTGACCATCGCCGGGGTCAATGTCCTGGACAGGGCGGGCCTTTCCGGCCTGCTGGTGGACGCGGTGCTGGCCGCCGACCAGCGCGGCAGGGAAATGGAAAAGGAATAAAGGAAGGGGAGGCGTGAGCCTCCCTTTTCCAGATGCGAAAAAACGGCAGGGTCTCGCGGGAGACCCTGCCGTTTTTTATCGTTAGCTGCGGGAAATCACTTGGTCTTGTCCAGACGGATGTCCAGGCGCTTCTTGCCCCTGGTCAGGATGTAGCGGGTCCTGGCCTTGGCGTGCAGGTCGATGACGATGCGGGTGTCGCCGCCCTTCTTGCCCAGGCGCACGTCCTTGACCATCTCGCCCTTGGGCACGCCGGGCTCGCTGAGTTTCCAGGTGCCGTGCAGGTCCACCACCACGCGGGCGGGGCTGGTCAGCTCCAGATGCTTGAAGCGGATGGGCGACGAGGCGTCCAGGCGGATGGTGGCGCCGCCGTCGCGCACGAAGACCACGAAGTTGGTGATGGTCTGCTCCCTGGGGGCGGGGGCCGCCTTGCGGGGCGCGGGCTGGGGTTTGGCGGCGGGCTTTTCCGCCTTTTTCTCCGCCGGAGCAGGAGCCGGGACAGGCCGGGCCTTTTCGTCATGGCCGGCAGCGGCGGGCGGGGCCATGCCCGGGCCTGCGGGAGCCGTGTCCCCGGCCGTCGCGGCCGCTGTTTCTTCCCCGGTATCGAAGGCGAAGCCGCGTTCCACGGCGGCGGGAGAAGGCTTGACCCCGGCGGCGGCCAGTTTTTCACCATCGGCAGGGCTGCCGGGCGTCACGGGCAGGGGGGGCTGGGCAACGGGCGGCGCGGGCGTCACGGGGGCGGAGACGCTGTTGTCGGCAGGGGCCTGGGCGTCGCCGGACTGGCCCATGCGCGTGTTGAGCAGGATGAGCAGCAGGCCAAGGATGATGACCGCGAGGACTATCCAGAGAAAGATCTTGTTCATGCCAGTAGGCTCCTGTGCCTTTGGGCCGGATGTCCGCCGGATGTTCCCGGCGGAAGATCGCGTGTTGCGGTCCATGATGCGTGTGCCCCGGCAGCGGGGAGAGCTTTGCCGGGCCGGGGCGGGTCATGGGCCCCCTGTGCAGGCACGGCTAAACTCTACATGATTTGTGCCGAATGGCAAGATTTGCCAAATCCCTTTACGCGCCGGGGGCTTTGCGCTAGCATCGGCGCATCATGCACGAAATGTCCATCGCCCAAAGCATCCTGGACATAGCTCTGGAAGAGATCGCCAGACAGGGCTGTGACCGGCTCGACCTCATCCGTGTGGAATGCGGCGCCCTGGCCGGCGTGGTGCCGGACTCGCTGCAGTTCTGCTTCGAGGCCCTGGTGCAGGGCGGCCCGCATGCGGCTGCCCGGCTCGAAGTGGTGTCCCTTCCCCTGCGGCTGCGCTGTTCCGCCTGCGGGCGGACCTTTGGCGGCGAGGGGCAGGAAGCCCTCTGGCAGCCGTGCCCGGCGTGCGGCGCCCTGACAGGTCACACGGTGGAGCAGGGCAAGGAGCTGCAGATCAGTCATCTGGAAGCCTCCGCCAGCGGGGGCCAGGATTCATAAACCGACGGCCTGCGGCCATGCCGCCGCCAGGCGGGCCCTGAGGAAAAGGGCCGGAGTCCCGGGAGGAAACGATGCAAATTCCTGTGGTGCGCAACGTTCTGGAAGCCAATGAAAAGATAGCGGCCAGCGTGCGCGAGAAACTGCGCGAGCGCAAGATCCTGGCCCTGAATCTGATCTCGTCGCCGGGCGCCGGCAAGACGACCCTGCTGGAACGCACCCTGCATGACCTGGCCGGCGAGTTCCACATGGCCGTCATCGAAGGCGACCTGCAGACCGACAACGATGCCCGCCGCGTGGCGGCCACGGGCGCCCAGGCCGTTCAGATCAACACCGACGGCGGCTGCCACCTGGACAGCAACATGATCATGACGGCCCTGGAGAGCCTGGACCTGGACGGGGTGGACATCCTGTTCATCGAGAACGTGGGCAATCTGGTCTGCCCCGTGGAATTCGACTGCGGCGAAGACGCCAAGGTGGCCCTGCTGAGCGTGACCGAAGGCGACGACAAGCCCGAAAAATACCCCCTGCTGTTCAACCTGGCCAAGGCCATGGTGCTGAACAAGGTGGACCTGCTGCCCTATGTGGACTTCGACCGCGAACGGGCGCGGGACTTTGCCACCCGCCTCAACAAGGAACTGGCCGTGTTCGAGGTCTCCTGCCGTGACGGTTCCGGCCTGGAAGGCTGGTACCAGTGGCTGCGCGACATGCGCGCCGGCAAGCTGTAAGCCCGGCCCGCATCTTCGGAATGCAGAAGCCCCCTGCGAAAGGGGGCTTTTCGTTTTTTCGGCGGGCCACAGGAAAAAGACCGTACGGGGCGTCCGCCCGGCCCGCTGCCCGTCGCGGCGGCACGATGCGGAGCGCGCGTTCCGTCCGGGCGTCCTTCCGGCCTGTCCGCCCCGGTGCGGTGGCGTAAAAAAGGCCTCCCTCCCCCTGAGGGGAGCGGAGGCCCTTCATGGCGGGATCGTCCGTATCCGCTAGAACGAGGCGCTGTACGCCGTCATGTCCACGATAAGGGTGGCGGTGGGGCGGCGCACGGTGATGGTGAAGAGCTGCACGTCCTTGCGGGGGGTGTCGCTGATGAGGTCGGGCAGCATGTCGCCGGGGGCCATCATGATGCAGGCGTCGCCGCGCGGGGCGTTCATGAGCATGCCCAGGGCCATGTGCAGGATCTCCATCTGCCGCTTCTGGTCGGCCACGGGCATCTCGGTAAAGTTCATGTCCAGGCCCGGCAGCTCGGCCTGCCAGGGACGGTAGCCCATGCCGTAAAGGCTGGCCAGCAGGGCGTCCAGGCGCTGGTCGCTGAGCTTCTGGCGCAGTTCCACATGTTCCAGCACCTCGCCGCCGGCCTTGACCGGGAACGTCTCCACATTGTCGTCGCCGGGCGTGTAGGGCGTCAGGCGGGCGGCCCAGACCATGTCGGCAAAGCCCAGGCTGGTCAGCACGGCGCCGCTGTCGTCACGCAGGGGATCCTTTTCCAGCAGGGCGCAGGCGTCCTTCATCAGCATGCCGGGCCGGAATTTGTCCAGGGCGCAGACGGGCCGGGCATCTTCCGCGGGCAGCAGGGATTTTTCCGTGCCGGTGATATGGCTGGTCTTGCCGTCGAGGCCGCGGACCAGCAGACAGGGATGATGCTCGCCGCACAGGGTCAGGCTCTGGATGCCGGCCAGGCGGACCTTGCCGAAGTCCCACAGGTACAGGCCCATGTCCATGCGCAGGTCGGCGGTGCCGCCGGGGTTGAGCAGCTGGTCCTCGCCGCCGGGCAGGAGGTCGAGACGGGCATAGTTGGCCTGGTTGCCCACGGTGAAGCGGATGCTCAGCAGCTCTTCGGCGCTTTCGTTGCGGATGGTCAGGCTTTTTTCGTCTTCCTGGGTGTCCCGGGCCGCGAAGGCCGGGGAGGACGCGATCAGGGAGGCGAGCACAAGGGTCAGCAGAACAAGAAGACGGCAGGGATGGAACATGTCGGACCTCGTCAGGTTGCAGTCCTGAAGGGCTGGGACGGCACGGCGGCCGTAGTTGGCAGGATCGGGCCGCACAGCAGCGCGCGGCATGCTGTAGGTGTAGCAAAGGCCCGCCGGGGCCGCAAGGCATTGCCGCCGGTGCGGGCAGGCAGGCGGGGAGTTTTGTGGCGGCGCGGGGCCTTTACGCTGCCCGCCCCGGCTGGTATAGGAATCAGTCGGGCGGGGCTGTCCGCCCTTTTTCCCATGCCGTTTTTCCAAGGAGCCGCCATGTCCTCGTCCCGCCGCGCGCAGGATCATCCCCAGCAGACGCCCGCCGCAGGGCTGCAACTGACCCTGCCGGTCCTGGTGACGGCCGGCGTGCTTTTTGTGGCGGCCCTCGTCCTCGCCTATCTTGGCGGGGTGATGACCGGCCGTGCCCAGTGGGCCAGCAGCCTTGAAGAGTCCCGTGCGGCCCTGGCCGCGGCCGCTGCCACGGACGGACAAAAGGATGACGCCGCAGGGGAGGGCCAGGCCGCCGATGCGGACAGTGCGGCGGAGGCCCTGGCCGAGGCCTCGGTGCTGGCGGCCTCGGAGCTGCGCTTTTCCCGGGCCCTGCGTGCCGAGCCCGGCGCGCGTCTGGAGCCTGTCTCGCCGCCGTTGCCCGCCGCCCAGGCGCCCAGACCGGCGGCCGGGGAGGCCCCGGCCTATCCGCCCATGCCCCCGGGCATGCAGCCTGCCGTGCCCGCCGGGGAAAAAGCGCCGCCGCCCACCCCCACCGACATGTATGATTTCGTCTTCCAGCTGGGGGCCTTCCGTGATGCCGGCATCGTGGACGATCTGCGCCAGCGCCTGGAAGGGCGCGGCCTGCGCACCCGCATGGAGCGCAGCGGCAAGCTTTATCTGGTCATGGTGGTCCTGCGCGGCACGGACGAGCGGGCCCGCGAGGTGGAGGCCATCGCCCAGGACATGCATCTGGGCAAGCCGCTCATGCGCAGCCGCAAGCCTGTTCCCGGCCGCCGCTAGGCCCGGCGGGGCGGGGCCGTTCCCGGGCCGCCGGGGCCCGCTTGCAATATGTGAAAAAAATCGCTATCATTGCAAAAATTGTTTGTTTGATTAAACAGTTTTATGGTCACGGTTCCATGCGCCGTGCCTCCTCTTCCCCGCCCCCGGCAGGCCCGGTGCGGCCGGGGCCGCTCCTGTCCTGTCGCGCCTGTTCCGGGCGCCTGTCCCTGGTGCCGGATGTTCCGGCCATCACCGTCCGCATGCCCGGACGGTCATCCTTATCCGGGCGTTCCGCCGCAAGGAGAGACCATGCCTGCTACCAAGAGTGACAATATGTTGAGTTCGCTGCGCCTCGGCGTCATCGAACGTCTGGCCCGTTCGTTCTGGGCCGGGACCCTGCCGGAAGACGTGGACCGCATCCCCCTGCTGATGCGCCCGCGCGGCAGCGAGATCATGAGCCGCTGCTGCATCTACAAGGACCGCGCCATCCTGCGCGAGCGCCTGCGCGCCGCCATGGGCTTCCGCCTCGAAGACGAGACGGACGACTCCATCCCGCTGCGCGCCTATGCCGAAGAGGCCCTGGAACGCACGGAACCCAACTGGCCCATCCTGACGGTCTGCGACATCGCCTGCCAGGGCTGCATGCGGGCCCGCTACTATGTGACCGATGCCTGCCAGGGCTGCGTGGCGCGTTCCTGTGTCGGCAGCTGCCGCTTCGGGGCCATCTCCTTCTCCCGCGGCCGCTCCACCATCGACCCCGACAAGTGCCGCAACTGCGGCATGTGCATGGACGCCTGCCCCTACCATGCCATCGTGCGCCTCAACGTCCCCTGCGAGACGGCCTGCCCGGTGCGCGCCATCCACAAGGGCGACAAGGGCCGTGCCGAGATCGACTTTGAAAAGTGCACCAGCTGCGGCCGCTGCATGCGTGCCTGTCCCTTCGGGGCGGTCATGGAGCGCAGCGAGGTGCTGCCCGTGCTCCGCGCCCTGGCCGGCGGCCGCCATGTGACGGCCCTCATGGCTCCGGCCATCGTGGGCCAGTTCCCCGGCGGCCCGGCCCGCATCGTCACGGCCCTGCGCGGTCTGGGCTTTTCCGATGTCATGGAAGTGGCCCTGGGCGCGGACGTGACCTCGCAGCGCGAGGCCGCGGAATTCGTGGAACGCATGGAACGCGGTGACAGCTTCATGACCACGTCCTGCTGCCCGGCCTATGTGGAAGCCGTGCGCCGCCATGCGCCCGAGCTCCTGCCCCATGTGTCGGAAACGGCCACGCCCATGCACTATACGGCGGAACTGGCCCGCGAGCGCCATCCCGGTACCGTGACGGTCTTCATCGGCCCCTGCGTGGCCAAGCGCCAGGAAGGCCTGCACGACGACATGGTGGACTATGTGCTCACCTTCGAGGAAGTGGGGGCCCTGTTCGATGCCCGCGGGATCGTGGTGGAAGAGTGCGAGGAACACGAGCTGGAGCGCCCCAGCAACGAGGCCCGCGGCTATGCCATCGCGGGCGGTGTGGCCGCCGCCGTGGAAAAGATGGTGGGCGGCCGCATGGAGGTGCGGCCCGTGTCCGTCAACGGCCTTTCTCCCCAGGGCCTCAGGAAACTGCAGTCCTTCGTCAAGGGCGGCTGCCCCGGCAACCTGGTGGAAGTCATGACCTGCGCGGGCGGCTGCGTGGGCGGCGCCGGTGTGGTGATGCCCGTCGCCAAGGGCGCCAGGGCCGTGGAGAACTTTGCCGCCAGGGGCAAGGTATAGGGGAGGGCGGCGCCCCATCGTCTGCGAGCGCCTGCTGCTGCCGTCGCTCGGGGCGCCCGTCCGGGCCTGCGGCAGACGGATGATGACGTTATGTGCCGGGAGGATGATCCATGATCGTCTTCCCGGCTTTTTTTCTGTCTCCCTTGACACGGGGAAGAGGGGAGGCTACAAAACTGGTAACACGTTTTTATAAAAAATAACACGATTGCATACGCCCCCTGTCTCCCTTTTTTTGGCAGTCGGGGAGACAGCTCAGGGGATGCCGACTTGCCACCGGTATCCCCTGAGCGCTTTCCGGGCATTGTCATCCGATGCAGGCAGGGGCCGTGTGCAGGCATATATCGCGCGGCGGGCCCGCAGGGGCGGGCCGCAAGCCGGCCAGGACCGGCGCACCGGGTGCCGGGGCCGTGCCGCCGCGTCTCATTGTCCTGGGGACACGGATACGACATGGTCAGTCAGGAAAAACGGATAGGTGTGGTGGCCCTCGCCATCCACGACAGGCAGGCCCGGGCGGCTTCCGTCAACAGCATCATCAGCCAGTACGCTGATCTGGTGGTGGGGCGCATGGGCGTGCCGTACCGTGAGCGGGGCCTGAGCATCATCGCCCTGCTGGTGGACGGCAATACGGATGCCCTCGGGGCGATGACCGGAAAACTGGGGAACATCCCCGGTGTGAAAGTACGCAGCGTCCTGCTTACTGCCGCCGGGCGAGAGCTTTCCCCCAAGGAGGATTCATGAAGCGCATCGAGATGGAGCATATCGGCTATGTGCCGCATGTGCCGCAGCCGGGGCCGCATCCCGGTACCCTGCCGTTCGTGCAGATCGATGCCGAACGTTGCGTCGGCTGTGATACCTGCCAGGAGTACTGCCCCACAGGGGCCATCTTTGGCGAGGTGGGGCGCGAGCACGCCATCCCGCATCCCGAAGCCTGCATCAACTGCGGCCAGTGCCTGACCCATTGTCCTGAGCTGGCCATCTATGAGGAACAGAGCTGGATTCCCGAGCTGGAAGCGGCGCTTGTCCGCAAGGATATCCGCTGCATCGCCATGCCCGCGCCCGCCGTGCGCTACGCCCTGGGCGACTGCTTCGGCCTGCCGGTGGGCTCGGTCAGCACGGGAAAGATGCTCTCCGCGCTCAAAGCCCTGGGCTTCGCCCATTGCTGGGACACGGAATTCGCCGCGGACGTGACCATTTGGGAAGAAGCCTCGGAATTCGTGGAACGCCTGGCCGCGCGTCGCGACCTGCCCCAGTTTACGTCCTGCTGTCCGGGCTGGCAGAAATATGCCGAGACCTTTTATCCCGACCTGCTGCCGCATTTCTCGTCCTGCAAGTCGCCCATAGGCATGAACGGTGCCCTGGCCAAGACCTACGGTGCGGAGCGCATGGGCTATGCTCCCGATACGGTCTACACCGTCTCCATCATGCCCTGTATCGCCAAGAAATACGAAGGGTTGCGGCCTGAGCTCGCGGCCAGTGGCCGGCGCGACATCGACGCCACCATCACGACCCGCGAGCTGGCCTGGCTCATCAAGAAAGCCGGTATCGACTTTGCCTCGCTGCCCGATGGCGGCCGCGACAGCCTGATGGGCGAATCGTCGGGCGGGGCCACCATCTTCGGCGTCAGCGGCGGTGTCATGGAAGCCGCCCTGCGCTACGCCTATGAAGCCATCACGGGCGGCAAGCCCCGGAGCTGGGATTTCAGGGCCGTGCGCGGACTGGACGGCCTCAAGGAAGCCACGCTGACCATCAAGGGCACGGAGCTGCGCGTAGCTGTGGTCCATGGAGCCAGACGTTTCAAAAAAGTGTGTGATGAGGTGCGTGCGGGCAGGTCGCCGTATCACTTCATCGAGTTCATGGCCTGTCCCGGAGGTTGCGTCTGCGGCGGCGGGCAGCCTGTCATGCCCACGTTGCTGGAGCAGGCCCAGCGCCGTGCCACCAGTCTGTATGCTTCGCTGCGGCAACGTCTTGACCGCGCGGAAGTTTAGGAGGATACACCATGAAGATGACGCATCTGACCCGTCGCGGTTTCTTGCGTGCGGCCTGTGCGGTCGCGGGTGGCGCCATGATCAGTCTGCGCATGGCCGGTGTGGCCGTAGCCAGGTTCCGGGACATCAGGGACTACATGCTGGACCGCATCAACGGAGTCTACGGTGCGGATGCCGCCTTTCCCGTGCGGGCCTCGCAGGATAACGCCCAGGTCAGGGAACTGTATGCCGCCTATCTGAAGCAGCCGCTGGGCCCGCTTTCCGAGAAATTGCTGCATACCCGCTGGACGGACCGGTCCGCCGGGTACCGCCGTCTGGTGGAGGCGGGAACGTTCCCCAATCCCCGTGATGTAGAGATGTTCGCCGCTTCTCCCTATCCTTACGAACAGAAATTCTAGCCATCCTGCCGTCTGCGGAAAGGGGGCCACCTGACCCTGGGACGGTTTCCGTTCCTCTCTGTCGAGCCCTGTGTCCTGTCCGAAAACGGCGCACGCCAGAGAGGTTTGCCATGTACGATCCCCATTCCCTGCATGCCGAAGAATTCATAGATCACGAAGAGGTGCAGGAGACCCTTGCCTGGGCGGCGGAACATGCCCGCGATGCCGGGCTCATCGACGGCATCCTTGCCAAAGCCGCGCTCTGCAAGGGCCTGAGCCACCGGGAAGCCTCCGTCCTGCTGGCCTGTGAGCTGCCGGACAGGGTGGAGGCCCTGTACCGGCTGGCCAACCGCATCAAGCACGAGTTCTACGGCAACCGCATCGTCATGTTCGCGCCGCTGTACCTGTCCAATTACTGCGTCAACAGCTGCGTCTACTGCCCCTACCACGCCCGCAACAAGCACATCATCCGCAAGAAGCTGACCCAGGAGGAGGTGGCCCGCGAGGTCATCGCCCTGCAGGACATGGGCCACAAGCGCCTGGCCCTGGAAGCGGGCGAGCACCCCGCCATGAACCCCATCAGCTACATCCTCGACTGCATCCGCACCATCTACGGCATCCGTCACAGGAACGGGGCCATCCGCCGCGTCAACGTGAACATCGCGGCCACCACCGTGGAGGAATACCGGATGCTCAGGGAGGCGGGCATCGGCACCTACATCCTGTTCCAGGAGACCTACCACAAGCAGAGCTACGAAAAGCTCCATCCCGCGGGCCCCAAGCATGATTACGCCTGGCATACCGAAGCCATGGACCGCGCCATGCAGGGCGGCATCGACGACGTGGGCCTGGGCGTGCTCTTCGGCCTGGAAGGCTACCGCTACGAGTTCGCGGCCCTGCTCATGCATGCCGAGCATCTGGAGGCCGTACACGGCGTGGGCCCGCACACCATCAGCGTGCCGCGCATCAAGAAGGCCGACGACATCGACCCCGACGTCTTCGACAACGGTATCGACGACGAGACCTTTGCCCGCATCTGCGCCTGCATCCGTGTGGCCGTGCCCTACACCGGCATGATCATCTCCACCCGCGAGAGCCAGGCCGTGCGCGAAAAGGTGCTGCCCCTGGGCGTCTCGCAGATCAGCGGCGCGTCCCGCACCAGCGTGGGCGGCTACTGCGAGCCCGAACCCGAGGACGAGAACTCCGCCCAGTTCGATGTCAGCGACCGCCGCACCCTGGACGAGGTGGTCCGCTGGCTCATGGATCAGGGCCACATCCCCAGCTTCTGCACGGCCTGTTACCGCGAGGGCCGCACCGGCGACCGCTTCATGAGCCTGTGCAAGAGCCGCCAGATCCTCAACTGCTGCCACCCCAATGCCCTGCTGACCCTCAAGGAATATCTGCAGGACTATGCCTCGCCCGCCACCCGGGCCGTGGGCCTGGACATGATCGCGAAGGAACTGGACAAGATCCCCAGCGACAAGGTGCGCGCCCGCACCATCCGGTGCCTGAGCGCCATCGAGGCCGGGCAGCGGGACTTCCGCTTCTAGGGCGGTATCCTTTCCGGGGCTGCTCCTGTCCGCCGGGAGCGGCCCCGGGCGTCCTCCGCGTGTTTTGGCCGCCTTTTCCGTCCATCCTTCCCGCGGGCAGGCCCTTCCTGTCCCGCCGCTCTTCCCAGGAGATCCCGTCATGCCGGAATCCGCACCGCCGTCCTCCCCCGTGACGGCCAGTCCCGAGGCCGCCCGTTCTTCAGCTGCCCCCACGTCCATCCCCGCCCTTTCCCGGGCCGAAGTGCGCGAGCTGCTTTTCGACCTGCCCTGGCCGGAATTGCGGGCCCTGGCGCACCAGTGCCGTCTGCGGCACAAGGGGCGGCATGTGCATGTGCGCGGTCTGCTGGAGTTTTCCAATGTCTGCCGCCGCAACTGCCGCTATTGCGGCCTGCGCCACGAGAACAGGCACCTGGCCCGCTACAGCCTGTCGGCGGCGGAGCTGCTGCGGGCCGCGTCGCAGGCCGTGGCCGCCGGGGTGGACACGCTGGTGCTGCAATCGGGCGAGACGGCCCGCAACCCCCTCTGGCTGGCCCAGGTGGTGCGCGGCCTCAAGGAGCGCTTCGGCCTGCCCGTGACCCTGAGCGTGGGCGAGCAGCCGCGCGAATGGTACGCCCTGTGGCGTGAGGCCGGGGCCGACCGCTTCCTGCTCAAGCACGAGACCGCCGATGCCCGTCTCTATGCCGCCCTGCATCCCGGCTATCGGCTGGCCGACCGGCTGCGGGCCCTCTCCTGGCTGGCGGAACTGGGCTATGAGGTGGGCTCCGGCTTCATGGTCGGCGTGCCCGGCCAGCGCCCCGAAAGTCTGGTGGACGACATCCTGCTGGTGCGGGACATGCGCGTGGCCATGTGCGGGGCCGGGCCCTTCGTGCCCCAGGCCGACACCCCTCTGGGGCGGCAGCCGCGCGGCTCCACGGAGCTGTGCCTGCGGGTCATGGCCGTGCTGCGTCTGGCCCTGCCTTGGGCCAACCTGCCCGCCACCACCGCGCTGGCCAGCCTGCGCCCCGAAGACGGACAGCGGCAGGGCCTTGCCGCGGGCGGCAACGTGCTCATGCCTTCCTTCACCCCGGCGGCGCGCCGGGCCGCCTACCGCATCTACGACCACAAGGCTGTGGTGGACATGGACGCCGTGCGGCGCGCCATCGCGGGCGCCGGGCTGGAGCATGCGCTGCCGGAAGCTTGGGCAGGGGAGGAAGGCAGGTTTTGACGAGGGAGGAAAGGGCGTTTTTTGTAAAAACTGCCCCTTCCTCCCCCGTACCCCCTCCAGCCCCGAAAAAACGTTGTTCTGATCGGTATGGCAGGTCCCCGTCTTCGTCTGTGAGGGCGGGGACATGGCGGGATGCCCTTGAGGATGTTTACGGGCGCGGGGAAGCCTTGCCGTTACAAAGGCTGCGATTGCTGCGAAGCCGATGTTTTCGGGGGCGCGGAGGAAGATCGGGACGAGTCCCCCGGCGTGTTCTTCATGTCGAGATGCAGTACAGGGCCTGTGTGGAACAGGGGGGACAGGGGGCTGTGACGGGACAGCCGGGGAGCGGGAAGGGACTGCCGCAAGCGGCTGCGGGATTTGCGGCGGTGCAGTGTTTTATGCTCTTTCAGGGATGACGGCATGGACAGGTGCCCGCAGCGTCCCTATATCTGGAAGGAAAGGCCGTGAGGGCGGCTGGAGGCATCGACCTCTCCTGTCGGCCTCTCGTCCGCATCAGGATTTTTTCAGCATACAAGTTACGGAGTGTCGTCCGGCATGACCGGCGGCCATCAGAAGGAGTTCGGCATGAACGAAAGTCCCAAGGCCCTGCGCCTGCACATCGGCCTGTTCGGGCGGCGCAATGCAGGCAAGTCTTCCTTGCTCAACGCGCTGGTGGGGCAGGACGTGGCCATCGTTTCCCCCACGCCGGGCAGCACGGCGGACCCGGTGGAAAAAACGCTGGAGATGGCGCCCCTGGGACCGGTGGTCTTTCTGGATACGGCCGGGCTGGACGATCTGGATGCCCCGCTGGGGGCCCGGCGGGTGGAGCGCAGCCTGCGGGCCATGCGCCGGGTGGACGTGGCCCTGCTGGTGCTGGACGGTCCCTGCTGGGAGGCTGTGGAAAACGACACCGCCGCCCGTCTGGCCGCTGCGGGCATCCCCTTTGCCGTGGTGGTCAACAGCCGCGGGGCGGCGGACGCCTGTGATGCGGCATGGCGCCCTGCGGACCTTGCCGCGATGGTCCCCGTGCTCTGGGCCTCGGCCCGGGAAGGCTGGGGACTGGAGGGCATCCGGGCCGCGCTGGCCCGTCTGGCTCCGGCCGGGACCCTGAAGCAGCCGCCGCTGGTGCATGACCTGCTGCCGGAACACGGCACGCTGCTGCTGGTGGTGCCGCTGGATTCCGGGGCGCCGCAGGGCCGTCTCATCCTGCCGCAGGTGCAGACCATCCGGGACAGCCTGGACGGCCGCTGCCTGTGCCTTGTGGTGACGGAAGAGCAGTTGCCGCAGGCCTTTGCCGCCCTGCGGGAGCCGCCTGATCTGGTGGTCTGCGATTCGCAGGTGGTGCATGTGGCCGCGCGCCTGACGCCGCCGTCCGTGCCCCTGACTACGTTCTCCATCCTCATGGCCCGCGCCAAGGGCGACCTGGTGGCCCTGGCCCGGGGGGCGGCGGCCCTGACCCGTCTGCGGCCCGGCCAGACCGTGCTGGTGCAGGAGGCCTGCTCGCACCATGCGCAAAAAGATGACATCGGCCGCGTGAAGATCCCGCGTCTGCTGGCCCGGCTGGCCGGCGGCCCCGTGGAGACCCCCATGCTGGCCGGCAAGGAATTCACCGAATATGCGGGAGACGCGGCCGCGGTGGTGCACTGCGGCGCCTGCGCCATCACGCGCGGCCAGATGCTGGCCCGGCTGGACGAAGCCCGGGCCCACGGGCTGCCCATGACCAATTACGGCATGTGCATCTCGCTGGCGCAGGGCGTGCTGGAACGCGTGCTCTCTCCCTTCCCGGAAGCGCTGGCCGCCTGGCGTGCCCAGGCGCAGCTGCCGGGATAACCCGTAACCACAGGGCATGCATCATGCCCGGGAGGTCATATGCCTGGACCGTTGTTCGCCGTCATCGGCATCATCGTCATGTTGCTCGTCATGCGCTGGGTCTTCAAGAATGGCGGTTGCGGCTGAATGCCCCGTCGTCCTGCCCCGGGTACCGGGGACAAGCGTCTGGAAGCATTTCCCGCCCGGCGCAAGGAGGAAGACCGCTGATCCCTCCGGGAAGGCCCCGCGCAGCCGCCATGCCTGCGTGAGCCCGCCCCTGTTCCCGCTGTGCTGACCTGAACGGCAGCGGTGTTCCCGTCCATGTTCCCGGCCCGTCGTGTCCTGCGACGGGCTTTTTGTTTTTGGCCGTGCCTGCGGCAGCAGGACATGCGAGGGCGGGAAAAAGAAGTTGACATCTCATTTCATTTATAAGTAGTATAAATAACTATTTCCATAACTTGGCACCATGCCCTGCGCCGGATGGCCCGCACAGGACATGCATGCCGCTTTTACGGAGGTTCGACATGAAGTTTGCCCCCCTGTTGTCCGCCCTGTGCCTGTTCAGCCTGTGTGCGGCGCCGACTGTCGCGGAGGAACAGAAACCGGCCCCCGCCCCCAATGGCCTCGAGATCCCGGAAGGTTTTGAAAACTGGGCGGTGATCTCCATTTCCCACCGTCTGGACCGGGAAAGCATGCGCGTCATCCTGGGCAATGACATCGCCGTCAAGGCGGCCCGCAGCGGCCAGACTTCGCCCTGGCCCGACGGCGCCATCATCGCCAAGGTGGCCTGGACCGAGACCAGTGAGGAAGACTGGCCCGCTGCCGTGGTGCCCGGCAAGCTCCTGAACGCCGAGTTCATGTTCAAGGACAGCAAAAAGTTCGCCGCCAACGGTACCGGCTGGGGCTGGGCCCGCTGGAAAGGGCCCGACCGCACCCCCTACGGCAAGGACGCGTCCTTTGAAAAGGAATGTATCGAATGTCATGCCGCCGTCCGTCATCGTGACTGGGCCTTCACCCAGGCCGCCACGTTCCGTTAGGCCCCTGCCGCGGGCCTGACAGCGCAGGCATCAGGACCGTCAGGCCGTGTTGCCCCGCGCTTTCCTGCGGGCCTCCTTGCGGGGCCCGCACCGTTTTTCATGTGCCAGGCAGGGGATCCCCTGTCCGCGTCCGAAGACGGGGACCCGCCATCCCCGTCCCCGCCCCGGATGGACAGGGCGGGACAATCTTCGTATGCTGCCTGCCCTGAGGGCCCTGGCGGTCGCATCCGGCCGGCATCATGCCGGATTCCCGATCCGGGGCCTGTATGGAGACATTGTCCGGGGCTGCGCGGAGCGCGGGAGGGGCTGCCCTCCTGTCCCGGGCTCCCTGCGGGAGAGACGATATGCGGCAAAAGATTCTGGCAGCGGTGCTGCTTGCGGGCGTGGTCGTGGCGCTGGGCTGGTATTTTCTGTGGGACGGGACGCAGGGGAGCCTGGTGCTGTACGGCAATGTGGAGATCCGCCAGGTGGATGTGAGCTTTCGTGTGGACGGCCGCATCGCCCGGGTGCTGGTGGACGAAGGCGACAGCGTGCGCGCCGGGCAGGAGCTGGCCTGTCTGGACGATGACCTGCTGCGCCAGCAGCGGGACCAGAGTGCGGCCCAGCTGGCCGGGCAGAAGGCCCAGCTGCTGCGCCTGGAGCGCGGCTACCGCACGGAAGAAGTGGAGCAGGCCCGTGCCGCCGTGGCCCGTGCCCGTGCCGTGGCCGACAATGCGGCCATCAATCTGAACCGCGTCAGCGCCATGCGCGCACGCAACGCCATCTCCCAGAAGGAGCTGGACAACGCCCGCAGTTCGGACAGGTCGGCCCGGGCGGAACTGCGTTCGGCGCAGGAGCAGCTGGACATGCTGCTGTCCGGCTACCGCGAGGAAGAGGTGCTGGCCCAGCGGGCGGCGGTGGATGCCGCGGCGGCCGCGCTGGAGCTGGCCGAGATCCGGCTGCGTGACGCCGTGCTGACCGCGCCGCAGGACGGCATCGTCCTGACCCGTGCCCGTGAGGCCGGGGCCATCGTGCAGGCCGGGCAGACCGTGTACACCCTGAGCCTGGTGGATCCGGTGTGGCTGCGCGTCTATGTGGACGAGCCGCAGCTGGGGCGCATCAAGCCGGGCATGGCCGTGCGGGTGCGCGTGGATGCGGTGCCGGACAAGGAATTTTCGGGCCGGGTGGGCTTCATCTCTCCGGCGGCGGAGTTCACGCCCAAGAGCGTGGAGACCATGGAAGTGCGCACCTCGCTGGTCTACCGGCTGCGGGTGCAGGTGGACGATCCCGACAACGTCATGCGGCAGGGCATGCCCGTGACCGTGACCCTGGTGGAGCCGTAATGTCCTTCTGGTCCGCCTGGTGGCGGCGCCGGGCAGCTGCGGAGCCGGATACGGCCCGTCCTGCGGGCGGTCATGCCGGTGACGGCCGCAGGGGCGGGGGAGCAGGCCGGCAGGCCGCTGCCGCCCCTGAGGCTGTGCAGGACGCCGTGGCGCCGCAGGACGGCATCGCCGTGGAACTGCGCGGCCTGGTCATGCGCTTCGGGGCCGTGGAGGCCCTGCGCGGTCTGGATGCCCGCATCCCGGCCGGGCGCATCACCGGTCTCGTGGGACCGGACGGCGCGGGCAAGACCACCCTGCTGCGCCTGCTGGCCGGGCTCATGGAACCGGCGGCGGGGCAGGCCCTGCTGTTCGGCCGTCCCGCCCGCGAGGTGGCGGCGGACGCCCCCAACAGCATCGGCTACATGCCGCAGCGTTTCGGCCTGTATGAAGACCTTTCCGTCATGGCCAACCTGCGCCTGCACGCCCGTCTGCGCGGCCTGGAGGGCGAGGCCCGCGACGCCCTGTTCGACAGGCTGCTGGCCTTTACCTCGCTGGGGCCCTTCACCCGCCGTCTGGCCGGGCGCCTTTCCGGCGGCATGAAGCAGAAGCTGGGCATCGCCTGCGCCCTTTTGGGGGCGCCGCGCGTGCTGCTGCTGGACGAGCCCGGCGTGGGCGTGGACCCCCTGTCGCGGCAGGAGCTGTGGCAGATGGTCAGCGAGCTGAGCGACGACGGCATGACCGTCATCTGGTCCACGGCCTATCTGGACGAGGCCGCGCGCTGTCCGGGCATCATCATGCTGGACGGCGGCCGCATCCTTTACGACGGCCCGCCCGAAGGGCTCACCGCCCGGGTGGAAGGGCGCGTGTTCCATGTGCCGCCGGGCAGCGAGGGCAGCAAGGCGGCCCTGGCCCGCTGGACGCGGACGCCGGGCGTGGAAGACGCCCTGATGCAGGGCAGCCGCATCCGTGTGCTGCTGGGACAGGACGCCCCGGAAAGCACACGGGCCGCCGTGCGCGAGGCCGGGGGAGAGGACGTCCCCGCCCGTCTGGAAGACGCCTACATGCACATGGTGGGCGGGCTCAATCAGGAACCGTCGCCCTACGGCAGGACAGGAGGCGACGGCGGCGGGCAGGTGGCGCGGCTGAGCGTGGAAGCGCCGGAACGCATCGTGGCGCAGGGGCTGACCAAGCGCTTCGGCACGTTCACGGCGGCGGACCACATCAGCTTCACGGTGCGCGCCGGGGAGATCTTCGGCCTGCTGGGGCCCAACGGCGCGGGCAAGTCCACCACCTTCCGCATGCTTTGCGGCCTGTCGCGGCCCACGTCGGGCCAGTGCAGCGTGGACGGCGTGGACCTGCTGCGTGCGGGCAGCGCGGCGCGTTCGCGCCTGGGCTACATGGCGCAGAAATTTTCCCTGTATCTGGACATCCCGGTGCGCGAGAACATCCTCACCTGTGCGGAGCTGTACGGACTGGCCCCGGAACGCCGCAAGGCCCTGCTGCCCGTGCTGGCGCAGGCCCTGGAGCTGACGGACTATCTGGACAGCCGCACCCTCAGCCTGCCGCTGGGGCAGAAGCAGCGCCTGGCCCTGCTGTGCGCCACCCTGCACGAGCCGCCGGTGCTCTTCCTGGACGAGCCCACATCGGGCGTGGACGTGCGCACCCGCCGGGACTTCTGGAAGCATATCACGGCCATGACCGGGGCCGGGGCCTCGGTGCTGGTGACCACGCATTTCATGGAAGAAGCCGAATACTGCGACCGCATGGCCCTCATCTACCGGGGCGCCATGATCAGCATGGGCACGCCGGATGCGCTCAAGGCCTCCTGCCGGGGCATGGCGGGCATGCCCGACGACCCCACGCTGGAAGATGCCTTCATCGCCAGCATCCGGCGTTATGATGCCGAGCATCCGCAGTAGGGGATGCCCGGCCCGGCCGCGGGGCAAGGCGCTCCCGGCCTCCGTGCGTTGATGGCCGCGGGGCGTTGCCGTCTGTCGGGCACGGTCCCGGGGCGGTCCCGGCTGTCAGGACAGGGTGCCCGGGGCGCGGTGCCGGGCCGGCGGGGCACGTGCGGGGCGGGCAAGAGGATCGGGAAATCCGGTATCCGCAACGGCGGGCCGGGAGAGGGAGGAGCCTGATGCGAGAACGTCTGTCACGCCGCCTCTGGGTGCGGCAGCTGCTGGCCCTGGTGGGCAAGGAGTTCCAGCAGATCGTGCGGGACCCTTCGTCCTATCTGGTGGCCGGCGTGCTGCCCCTGCTGTTCCTGCTGCTCTTCGGCTACGGCATCACCCTGGACGCGGGCGTGCTGCAGCTGGCCGTGTTCAACCAGAGCGGCGGCCGGCATTCGCGGGCCCTGCTGACGGACTTTGCCCATTCGCCGCACTTCGTCATCCGTTCCATCAGCCACATGCGCGAGGGAGAGCGCCTGATGCGCGAATCCTCCGTGCAGGGCATCCTGGTGCTGGGCCAGCAGTTCGACGCCCAGCTGGACCGGGGCACCACGGCGGACGTGCAGCTCATCGTGGACGGCACCGAGCCCAACGTGGCCCGCTTCATCCAGAGCTACGCGCAGGCCGTGCTGCTGCGCTGGCAGGGGGCCCGGCAGGCGGGCGGCGTGCCGCAGGCCGGCCCGGTGGGCATCGAGGAGCGCTACTGGTACAATCCCACGGCCAAGAGCGAGCGCTTTCTGGTGCCCGGGGCCATCACGGTCATCATGACGCTCATCGGCACTCTGCTGACCTCGCTGGTCTTTGCCCGCGAATGGGAGCGCGGCACCATGGAAGCCATGCTGGCCACGCCCGTGAGCCGCTGGCAGATGCTGCTCGGCAAGCTCATCCCCTATTACTGCATGGGCATGTTCAGCATGGGCCTGTGCGCGCTGGCCGCCGTGACCCTGTTCGGCGTGCCTTACCGGGGCTCGGTGGGGGCGCTGCTGTTCATCTCCTCGGTGTTCATGCTCTGCGCCCTGGGGCAGGGCCTGCTCATCTCCGTGAGCCTGCACAGCCAGCTGCAGGCCGCCGAGGCCGGGCTTTTTTCCGGCTTCTTGCCCGCCCTGCTGCTGTCGGGCTTCGTGTTCGACATCAACAGCATGCCGCCCGTCCTGCAGGCCATCACCCATCTGGTGCCGGCCCGCTATTTCAATACCTGCCTGCGGACGCTCTTCCTGACCGGGGACGTCTGGGAGCTGTTCTGGCCCTGTCTGGGGGCCATGAGCCTGCTGGCCCTGCTCATGCTGGGGCTGGTCTACAAAAAGCTGGTCAAAAGGCTGGATGTCTGATGCCGCGTGATGTCTTCCCGCTCCCTGTCCGGCGCATGCTGGCCATCGTGCGCAAGGAGCTGCTGGTCCTGTTCTGCAACCCCGTCTCCCGCATGCTGATCATCGTGCCGCCGCTCATGCAGATCGTCGTGTTCGGCTGGGCCGCCACCATGGAAGTGCGCCATGTGGACGTGGCCGTGCTCAACCATGACAACGGCCCCCTGAGCCGGGAGATCGTGCGCCGTCTGGAAGGCTCGCCCACCTTCCGGCATGTGTTCTTCCTGCGCGGGCAGCAGGAGGTGCGCCCGGCCATCGAGCAGGAAAAGGCCCTGTTCGTCATGGTCTTCGATGCGGAGTTCTCCCGCAGGGCCGCACGCGGCGAGCCCGTGACCGTGCAGCTGCTGCTGGACGGCAGACGCTCCAATGCGGCCCAGATCGCGGCCTATTATGTGCAGACCATCCTGGCCGGGGTGGCCGCGCAGACACCGCCGGGGCGGCAGGCCGCCCCGGCGGGCGGCGGCAGCCTGGACATACGGCAGCGCAGCTGGTTCAACCCCAATTTCGAGTTCCAGTGGTTCTTCCTGCCCAACCTCATCGGCATGCTGAGCTTCATGCTGGGGCTGGTGGTGACGGGCCTGTCCGTCGCCCGCGAGCGCGAGGCGGGCACCTTCGATCAGCTGCTGGTCTCGCCGGCCACGCCCACCGAGATCGCCCTTGCCAAGCTCATCCCCGGCTGCGTGGTGGGCCTGGCCCACGGCACCATCTTCTTGCTGGTCTCGGTCTTCGGTTTCGGCGTGCCCTTCACGGGCTCGGTCGTGCTGCTCTATGTGGCCGTCTTCATCTTCTCGCTGGCGGCGGGCGGCATCGGCCTGATGATCTCCTCCCTGTCCTCCACCCAGCAGCAGGCCTTTCTGGGCGCCTTCACCGTGGGCGTGCCCTGCATCCTGCTTTCCGGGGCCGTGACGCCGGTCATCAACATGCCGGTGGTCCTGCAGCACGGCAGCCAGCTCAACCCCATCCGCCATTTCACCACTCTGGTGCAGGGCGTGTTCCTGCGCGACATCACCTTCGAGGCCGCTTCCGTGAGCCTGCTCAAGATCTGCGCCATCACCGTGGTCTGCGTCTGCGTGGCGGTGTGGATGTTCCGCCGCCGCGTGTAACCTTGTGAGAGGAGAGGGCGGCAGGGAAAGTGCGTGCTGCGGTCCGTCGTGTGCTACGGGGCGGGAGCGACGCCCTTTTTCTCCGTGCGGGACATGGATGGCGGAAGTGTCCGCGTATGCGGTACCGTTACGAGTCTTCTTTGGGGGCGGGTTCCTTGGCCGCCTTCTGGACGGGGCGGCTGGCAAAGGTGCGTCCCACGATGGAGGCGATGACCACCAGCGAATAGATGTTGGCGGACAGGGACACCAGCACGGTGGCATTGCGCGCGGCCCAGGAAACGGGCGTGATGTCGCCGTAGCCGATGGTCATGAGGCTGATGTAGCTGAAGTAGAAAAGATCCTGCAGGCTCACGCCGCCGGGATCGGGGCCCCGGAAGGAACCGGGCTGGAAGCTCTCCAGCAGCAGGAAGAGGAAAAAGCCGCTGTAGCCGATGAGCAGCAGTCCGGAAAGGCCCGCGCAGAGGGTCTGCCGGGCATCCAGATGCAGGCGGTGCGTCTGGGCGCGGTAGAGCTGCATGAAGACTTCCAGCAGGATGATGAAGAAGAACAGGCCATGCAGCAGGAGCAGGCTGAGCTGGAGCGCCCGGGGCATGGAGGACAGCGCCTGGAAGGGATGCAGGGCCAGGATGCCCATAGCCGTCAGGACCGCCGCCCAGAAGCCCGGACGAAGACGGCCGTACAGATTGATCCCGGCCAGCAGCTGCAGGGGCAGGTAGCAGGCCTGGGCCGTGCCGCCGTAGATTTTTCCGGGAAAAATGATATTCAGCAGGAACATGCAGGCAAGGGAAAGCAGCAGGCCCTCGAAACGGCGAAAATGCCACCAGCGGCGTCCGTGCAGCCAAGGGAACATGGGGACCTCCCGGTCAGACAGTTGCAGCGCAGGAACAGGCGGATCGTGGCCTGCCTGAACGGCAGACAGCGGAGCGGCGGCGCGGGCCACGTCCCTGTTTTTTGCCATGCCGGGGCAGGCAGGGGCCACGTTACCGGACATCGCTCCAAAGCTGACCCTAAGGCAGAAGCGCGGGATTGCAAAGCCCGGCCGTTTGACATTTCGGAACCGCCGCTGCCTTGCTGCGGAGCATATGCGCCCGGGATGCGGCGGACGCCAGCGCCTTGCCCGCAGGATTGCCGGTGCAGGATTGGTGATGGCCGCGGCGGCGTCAGGCACGGCGCCCCGGCCTGCGATCATGATGGAGGATGACGATGGATGTGACGGCGCTGCGCAATTGCGGCCTTCTTTTTCTGGCGGGCGGGGCAGGGGCCCTGGCACGCTACGGTGTTTCGGAACTGGCCAATACGCTGGTGGGGCGGCAGTACCCGCTGGGGACCTTTGTGGTCAACGTGCTGGGCTGCTTCCTGTTCGGGCTGATCTGGGAGCTGGCTGCGGTGCGCCTGCTCATCCCGGACACGGTGCGCCTGATCATCCTGGTGGGCTTCATGGGCTCGTTCACCACCTTCTCGTCCCTGATCTTCGATTCCTTCGCCCTGGGGCAGACCCGCCTGGCCCTGCTGCTGTTCAACATCGGCGCCCAGACCATCCTGGGCTTCGCGGCCCTATTCCTGGGCATGACCGTGGGCAAGCACTGGTAGCCCGGGGCCCGGTCAGGCGGCCCGGCGGCTCTGCCTGCCATGCCAGGCCCGGCAGGAAAAAAGATCATTGGGTGCGGCGGCATCCTTCCCCGTTTGTCCGGGCCCTGTGGCGGTTTTGGGGAAAGGG
Organism: Desulfovibrio piger; assembly: GCF_900116045.1. Taxonomy (NCBI): domain Bacteria; kingdom Pseudomonadati; phylum Thermodesulfobacteriota; class Desulfovibrionia; order Desulfovibrionales; family Desulfovibrionaceae; genus Desulfovibrio; species Desulfovibrio piger. Next base: position 1,434,615 of record NZ_LT630450.1, on the reverse strand, counting down.
GGCCCTTTTGCCGCGGGCAGGGGGACGTCCCCCTCCAAAAGCGGCACGGGCCCTGCCCCGGGGATCCCTGCCGGGGAGGCGTCGCGCCGCAGGGCGTTGCCGGTCAGAAGGCAGCGTCTCCATCCCGGCCCTGTCGAGGGGAGACACGAAAAAAGGGAGGCCTGACGGTCTCCCTTTTTTCGCGCCGGCAGCGCCTGTCTAACGGATGAAGTTGGTGGGCTGCCAGGACTCAACGGCAGGCGGCGTGATGCCCGCCTTCTTGCCCGCCTCGATGCACTGCAGCAGCCAGGCCATGTTGTCGCCCAGGGCTCGCATGATCTGCAGGCCTTCGGCATCCTGCACGGCCTCTTCCGCATTGTTGCCGTGGATGGAGTTCCAGTACTGGGACGAGACCACGGGCATGCGGGCGATGGTGAAATACTTGTTGAGGCGGTCGAAGGAGGCGCTGGCCCCGCCGCGCCGGCAGCTCACCACGGCGGCCGCGGGCTTGAAGGCATAGGACGCGGACTTCATGTAGAACATGCGGTCCAGCAGGGCGCAGAGGCTGGCATTGGGCCCGGCGTAGTAGACGGGAGAGCCCACCACCAGGCCGTCGGCTTCGCGCATGCGTTCGATGCATTCGTTGACCGGGTCGTCCTTGAAGACGCACAGGCCTGTCCGGGCGCATTTGCCGCAGGCGATACAGCCGCGGATGGCCTTGTGGCCCACATGGAGCGTGGTGGTCTCGATACCGGCCTTTTCCAGTTGTCCGGCCACAGTGGCCAGGGCCGTGGCGGTGCTGCCCTTGGGATGGGGACTGCCGTTGATGAGCAGGACCTGCATGGGGGATACCTCCTTGGTTGAAAACACCCGGTCGCCCACGCGCCGGGACCTTACAGATAAGGACTGCCCGCCGGGAGTAAAGAGGACGGGCAGGATGCGGCAAAAAAGGGAGAGGATCGGGCAGCAGGAGCCATATGCGGGCTGGTGCGGATGCTCCCCGAAGAGGCAGGGCGCGGCGGGACGGCCCCCTGTATCAGGAGACAAGGAGGGCGGCCGCATCCGGCCCGGGACGCTGGGCGTGTGCGCGACCGCCGCTTGCCGGGATCACGCACGCCGTTCCCCCGGGCTCCCCATGTGCTCTAGGCGCACGCCCCTGCTGTCTTCTTCCCCGGCAGCTCGTTGGCCAGGGTGGCGCCCAGGATGAGGACGGTGCCGCAGGCTTCGGCCGGGCCGAAGGGCTGGTGCAGGAAAAGGGTGGCCAGCAGGATGGCGGTGACGGGATCCACATAGCTGAGCACGGCCGTGGTCTGGGCCGGGAGACGGCTCACGGCCGAGAAGAACAGGATGTAGACCAGGCCGGTGTGGATGATGCCCACCACCAGCAGCAGGAAGAGCGTGGACGGCGCGGGAGCAGGGCCGTGCAGGTGGCCGCCCAGCAGCACATAGGGCAGCATGACCAGGGCGGCGGTGCAGAGCTGGCAGAAGGTGGTCTCCAGCGTATCCAGCCCGCGCAGGCGCTTGCTGAGGAGGATGAGGGCACAGTAGAGCAGGGCGGCGGCCAGCCCGAAGGCGATGCCGCGCGGGTCCTGCCGGCTGCCGGTGAACACGCCGGAGATGCACACGGCCCCCAGCACGGCCAGCAGGGTGCAGACGATCTTGCGGCGGGTCAGGTGTTCGCCGAGCACCAGGGGGGAGAGCAGGATGACGAAGACCGGTGCCATGTAATAGCAGAGCGTGGCCACGGCGATGCCGGTATGGCGGAAGGCCTCGAAGAGGAAGATCCAGTTGAAGCCCAGGGCCGCGCCGGAGAGCAGGAGGCAGAGGGCATTCTGGCGGATGGCCTGGCCGTGCAGGGGCGTTTTTTTCAGGCGCAGCGCCAGCAGCAGGAAAAGGGTGCCGATGACGGCCCGGGCGCAGGCGATGACCGCCGGGGGCAGCGGGATGTAATGGACGAAGAGGCCGATGCTGCCCACGATGAACATGGCGGCGGCCAGTTTGCTTTTTTCCATGACGTGGTTCCCTGTGGTTCGTTTTCTGTGCGGCAGGGCTTGAGAGGGGGAGGGGCGTTTTTTGGGCAAAAACTGCCCCTCCCCCTCTCAAACTCTCTCCCACCCCGAAAAAACCTTCTTCCGGTCGGGCCCGATGGTCTCCGTCGCTGTCTCATGAGCGCCGCTACAGTGGTGCCAGCTCTCCATGCGACCGCGCGACAGCAGCCACCATATGTTTTTTCCCTCGCATCACCGGGAGACCGGCACTAGAGCGCTTTCCGTCGCTTCATCCCTGTCCTGCCGGTGACCCGGATAAGGAGCGCGAGGGGAGGAGGGAGACCTTTTTTCAAAAAGGGCCCCTCCTCCCCTCGCCCCATCCAGACTTACAGACCGGCGTCGATGAGGGCCAGCAGCTCGGCGGTCTTTTCCTCCAGCAGTTCCCTGTTGGCGCGGCTTTCCACGTTGAGGCGCAGCAGGGGCTCGGTATTGGACATGCGCAGGTTGAAGCGCCAGTCGCCGAACTCCAGATTGACGCCGTCGATGGCGTCCTCATAGGTGGCGGCGGGCGCGTAGCGGTCGCGGATCGTGCGCATGAGGGCCGGGGCGTCGGCCACGCGGCGGTTGATCTCGCCGCTGCAGGGCCAGGCCTCCATGCGCTCGCGCACCAGTTCGGCCAGGGGCTTGCCGTGGCGCTGCATGGCCGCGATGACCAGCAGCCAGGGCAGCATGCCGGAATCACAGTAGGCAAAGTCGCGGAAGTAGTGGTGGGCGCTCATCTCGCCGCCGTAGACGGCATCCTCGGCGCGCATGCGTTCCTTCATGAAGGCATGGCCCGTCTTGCCCATGACGGGGACGCCGCCGCCCGCCAGGATGAGCTCGCGGGTGTTCCAGTAGACGCGGGTATCGTGGATGATTTTGGCGCCGGGGAAGCGGGGCAGCAGCTCGGAGGCCAGCAGGCCCACCAGATAGTAGCCTTCGATGAAGTGGCCTTCGTGGTCGTAGAAGAAGCAGCGGTCAAAGTCGCCGTCCCAGGCGATGCCCAGGTCGGCCTTGTGCTCGCGCACGGCCCGGGCCGTGGCGGCGCGTTTTTCGGGCAGCAGGGGGTTGGGCACCCCGTTGGGGAAGGTGCCGTCGGGCTCCATCTGGCAGAAGATGAATTCGTGCGGCAGGTGCGGGGCCAGCTCCTTGAGCAGCAGGCCGGCACAGCCGTTGCCCGCGTCGGCCACGATCCTGAGGGGCCTTTGCGCGGCGGCACCGGTGTAGTCCAGGATGCGGCGGACATACTCCTGCCGGAAGCTCACCGGCGTCACCGGGGCTTCGTCCGCGGGCAGGGACACGCCCGCCGCCAGCCGGGCCGCCACGCGCTCGCGCAGGTCGTGCAGGCCGGAATCCCCGCTCACGGGCCGGGCGCCGCGCAGCACCAGCTTGAAGCCGTTCTCGTCGGCCGGGTTGTGGCTGCCGGTGATCATGATGCCGGCGTCGAAGTCCTGCCGGGCGGCGGCATCGTAGATCTCTTCGGTGCCGCACATGCCCAGGCTGAAGACCCGGGCCCCGGCCTGGTACAGGCCAGCGGCCAGCGCGGCGTGCAGCACGGGGCCGCTCAACCGGGCATCGTGGCCGAGGACCACGCGCCGGGCGGCAAAATGTTCGGCCACGGCACGGCCCAGGGCAAAGGCCAGCTCAGGGGACAGGGGAGCGGGCACCTTGCCGCGGATGTCATAGGCCTTGAAGCAGGAAAGATCGGTCATGGGGGCTCCTTGAAGGGGCCGGTACGGCCCGTGGGCAGGGACGTTCCGGTGAGGGTGACACAAACAGGGCCGTCGTCCGGCACGGCGGGCGGCGCCCGGGGGCTGCCGCTCCGGCCGCCGGGGATGTCCTAGCCCCGGACGCACCAGGGATCGCACAGGGGACGGCAGCGGCAGAAGCGGGCGAAGGCGGCGGCGCTGATGCGCAGCGCCTCCTCCACAGGGGCTGCCCCGTCAAAACCGTAGATGACGGTCAGGCAGACGCGCGTCCGTTCGTCTACCAGAGCGCGGGTGGAATCGCTGACGGGACTGCCGAAGGGGCCCAGGGCGTCGGCCAGCAGGGGCAGGTTCTCCAGATTGAGGCCGCCCTTGCCGATACCTTCGTAGGTCTCGCCCGGCAGGCCGCGCCGGAAGGTGATGCCGCCCCGGAGGTTGGCGAGGGTGTAGCTGCCCAGGGAAAAGCCCGTCTCCAGCGAGGCGATGTTGTTGGCATCCACCACGCTGTTGATGGCGTACAGTCCCTTGCCCTGCCTGAGGCGGCGGTACAGGGCCTCGGAGGAGATGCGGTAGCGGCCGGGATCCTTGCCGCAGGCCTTGCAGCCCGCGCGCGAGGGGCCCAGATTGGGCCACCGGGACAGGGGCTCGTCTTCCATGCGGGCCACGAGGCGGGGCGCCAGCTCGTTGTCCAGGTACTCCTGACAGTCGGGGCGGCTGGGTTCGACGTCCACTTCATGGACGAGACAGCCCAGGCAGAGGCCGGGCACACGGGCGAGGATGTCGGCATCGGGACGGATGTCGGGACGGGGAAAGGAAGAAGCGCTCACGGGATGATCCTTGGCAGAGTCTGTGCGGCGTCACCGGCCGGCTCGGTGGACGCGGGAGCGCGGGGACGGGCCGGCGCGCCGGTCCCTGCGGCAGGGCAGGGACAAAAGGCAATCCTAGCACGGGGGGACAGCGGCCTCAAGCCGGAAGAGGCTGGCTGGCCGGGCAGGCCGGAACCGCGCGGCAGCAGCGGCCGGGGCCGGGAACAGGAGGACAGGGCAAGGATATTGTGGGAGCGGTACGGGGCAGGGGATCTTTCGGGCAGCCGTGGCGGCGACGGCATTCGGGGGAGCGGGCCCGGCCCTGTGCGGCGGGCACAGCGGGCGTTGGCGTCTCTCGTGCGCGTGTCTTCCCGCTTTAGGCGGGCCCGTCCTGTCCGCGGCCTCCGCATCCTGGCGGCCGGTGTGGGACGATGCGGACAAAAAAGGAGCATCCGGGGGGATGCTCCTGCTGAAGGTGACGCACGGCGCCGGAGTTGTGCGGACGGCGCTGTGCGGACATGAAGGAAAAAGAAGACGGCAGGCCTGGGCCTGCCGTCCTGGTATCAGTCTTCCACGGGGTTGACGGAATCCGCGAAGGGATGGGGACCGGAAAAGTCCACATCGGCGGGGATCTGGCACACGTGGCTGTTGAGGTGGCTGCCGTCCCAGTGGTGCAGCATGTAGCCGGGCATCTCCATGCGGAAGGTGTCGCCGCCCCCGGGGCTGAGGTCGAGGTCGATCTGCATGGAGATGGAAGGCACGGTCAGGGCCAGGCCCTTCGCCCAGGAGGTGAAGATGGGGCGGTGCATGTGGCCGCAGCACAGACGGGCCCAGGGCGCGCGGGCCAGCACGTCACGCAGCAGGTCGGCGCCCTCGAAGGGTTCGTCCATGGCTCCCATGCCCGTGATGAAGGGCGGATGGTGCATGAAGACCAGGGCCGGGCGGCTGCCGTCTTCCTGCAGGCAGGCATCCAGCCAGCGGGCCATGGCCCCGGGGCAGTGGCCGCTGTGGGAGCCGGGCTCCATGCTGTCCAGCAGGACAAGGCGCAGTTCGCCCATGTCCACGCAGTGGCAGACGCGCGGCGGCACGGGGCTCTCTTCGGGCACCCAGCCTTTGAGGATGGCGCGCATGCGGTCGCGGCGGTCATGGTTGCCGGGCACGGCGTAGATGGGCACGGGCAGGTCGCCGAGGGCCTCGCGGATCATGTGGTAGGCACGCTCGTCGCCGCTGTCGGCCAGGTCGCCGGTGATGACGATGGCGTCGGGCATGCGGGTCAGGGCACGCAGATGGGCCGCCGCCGTGCGCAGGCAGGCGGGCGTGTCCACCTTGCGGAAGGAGAGCTTGCCGTCGCCGCGCAGGTGCAGGTCCGATAGTTGCAGGATTTCCATGATGCTGTCCCGGATGCGTCTAGATATGCTCGGCGTCGTCGCCGTGCCTGCGCCGGGCGGCGATGCTCTTGCGCTGGATGGCGAAGGCCGAGAGGGCGCTGGTCACGGCCGCGAGCAGGGTGAAGAGGCAGACATACAGGGGATCGCCTTCGTTCCAGTTGATGAGGAAGGTGCACAGGCCGGGCACGATGCCCGCCACCAGGAAGCCGGGGAACTGGTAGACGATGGAGATGCCGGTGTAGCGCACGTCCGGCGGGAAGAGGTCGGAGAACAGGGCGGCTTCAGGGCCGAAGACACCGGCGTAGAACACGCTGATGGGGATGATGATGGCCAGGGCGATGAGGAAGAGGCTGCCGCCGCTGCCTTCCATGAGCCAGAACGAGGGGAAGATGGACAGGCCGCAGAGCAGGCTGGACACGCCGTAGACCATGCCGCGGCCGTAGCGGTCGGCCAGGCGGCCGGCGATGAGGATGAAGGGGCACATGAGCAGGGCCGCGATCATGACGATGGTCAGGGCCTGGGTGCGCTCGATGCTGATGTACTGCACAAGGTAGCTGATGACGAACACGGCCAGCACGTTGAAGAACACGCCGTCGATCCAGCGGGCGCCCACGCCCAGGGCGATGTTGCCGGGATGGTTGCGGCAGACCTTGACGATGGGCAGGGTCTTGTCGGCGGTCTTGCCGGAATCCTTGGCCTTCTGGAAGTCGGGGGTCTCAAGGATGTGCAGGCGGATGTACAGGGCCACGCCCACCAGCACCACGCTGATGAGGAAGGCCACGCGCCAGCCCCATTCCAGGAACTGCTGGTCGCTCAGGCTGGCGGAGAGCAGGGCCACCACGCCGGAGGACAGGCACAGGCCCGTGGCCAGGCCCATCTGGGGGATGCTGGCATAGAAGGCGCGCTGGCGCTTGCTGGCGTATTCGTAGGTCATGAGCACGGAGCCGCCCCATTCGCCGCCCAGGCCCAGGCCCTGCATGAGGCGGAAGGTCTGGAGGATGACGGGCGCGGCGATGCCGATCTGGGCATAGGTGGGCACCAGGCCGATGCCGATGGTGGCGATGCCCATGATGAGCATGGTCAGCACCAGCATGCTCTTGCGGCCGATCTTGTCACCGAAGTGGCCGAAGACGAACGCGCCGAAGGGGCGGGCCAGGTAGCCGATGGCAAAGGTGCTGTAGGCCAGCAGGGTCCCGATGAAGGGGTCGTCGGTGGGGAAGTAGAGCTTGTTGAAGACGATGCCCGCCACGACACCGTAGAGGAAGAAGTCGTACCATTCGATGGTGGCGCCCAGCAGGCTGGCCAGGGCCACGGTACGGATCTGTTTCTGGGAGGGAGGGTTCATGCCTGCTCCTGAAAATCTGGTTAATGTTTATTTAATTTTTAACCATCGGGACCGTTCTGGGCGCCCGGGAAAAAGCGCCGGGGAACAGGCTGCCATAGCAGGAAAAAGAAGACAAGAGGGGGCAAAGCCCGGACAGGCTATTTTCATGGAAATGGAACATTTTTTACATAAAAAAGCTGAGATCGGGCATTTTCGGCGGCAGTCTTGATTAATTTTTAATTAAAAATTAAATTTATCAACAACGGTTTTTATCGTGAACCATGAACAGCGGAGGTCCCCATGCAACGCAGCCAGCGCGTCACCCTGGCAGACATCGCCGCCCGCAGCGGCGTCTCCACGGCCACCGCGTCCATGATCCTTTCGGAACGGCCGGACGTCTCCTTCTCGCGCGAGACCATCCTCAGGGTGCGCGAGGCCGCCGAGGCCCTCGGCTACCGTGCCATCCGGCGGCACCGGCCCTCGCACTTCATGGCCGGGAAAAGCGTGGCCATCCTCTGCCCCAATGTGGTCAACCCCTATTACGCGACCCTGGTGCAGTCCGTGCAGGATGCCGCCGCCCGGCACGATTACGACACCATGGTCTTCCCCACCTACCGCGACGCCGCTGTGGAGGCCCGCCTGCTGCGGGCGCTGTCGGCCGCTTCCGTGGGGGGCATCGTCTTCTGCGCCATGCCGCTGTGCCCGGCCCAGGCCGAGCTGGCCAACAGGGAGACGCCCGTGGTGGTCATCGGGGACAGGGACGCCAGCCTCAACCTGGATACGGTGGAGCTCAACAACCATAATGCGGGCGTGCTGGTGGCCCGCTACCTCATCGGCCTGGGGCACCGCTCCGTGGCCTGCATCGCCACGCCCCTGAACAGGGACAATCCGGCACGGCTGCGGCGCCTGGAAGGCCTGCGCGACGTGTTCCGCGAGTCCTGCCCCGAGGGCCGCTTCCTTGTCCGCACCTGTACCATCACGCCCGAGCAGGAGCGCGGCGACCTGAACATCGAGCACCGCACGGGCTACACCCTGGCCCGGCGCTGCCTGGCCGAGCGGGACATCACGGCCTTCGTGGCCGTCAACGACATGGTGGCCTACGGCGTGCTGGACGCCATCCTGGAGAGCGGCGCCCGTGTCCCGGAGGATTACAGCCTGTGCGGCTTCGACAACATCTATCCGTCCCATTTCGCGCGGGTGGGCCTGACCACGGTGGAGCACCATATCGCCGAGAAGGGCCGCAGCGCGCTGGAGATGCTCCACAACCGCATCACCAGCGGCCCGGGGTGCAGCATCACCCGCGTGGAGGTGATGCCGGAGCTGGTCGTGCGCGGCAGCACCGGCCCCGCGCCCGTGCAGCGGCAGGCGGGCGGGCCGCTGGGCAGCCCGCAGGCCGGGGACGAAGGCCGGTAAAAAAAATTTGACGCACCATCTTGCCAGCCGGAACGCCGGCGGCTATGCTGCCTTTTGTCTTTCGGGACAGAAATTCGCCTTATGAAGGATACGCCATGAAAAAGATCGCAACGCTCCTCCTGGCCGCCGGCCTGCTGTTTTCCGCCGCGGGCATGGCCCAGGCCATCGACTTCAAGATCCGCGGCCAGTGGATCATGGCCTTTGACTACGGCGAGCATGGCGCCTTCACCGGCGGCAACGGCATGACCGGCTACAAGAAGGGCAACGAGGACAACTTCGAGGCCCGCCAGCGCCTGCGTCTGCAACTGGACGCCGTGGCCTCGGAAAGCCTTGCCGGTTCCATCATCTTTGAAATGGGCGACCAGATCTGGGGCCAGAGCGCCACCGGCGGTGCCCTGGGCGCCGACGGCACGGTGGTGGAAGTCAAGAACGCCTGGCTGGACTGGATGGTGCCGGATACCGACATCAAGGTGCGCATGGGCCTGCAGGGCATCGCACTGCCCAGCATGACCACCGGCAGCCAGGTGTGGTGTGATGACGCCGCCGGCATCACGGCCAGCTGGCAGATCAACGAGAACGTGGCCCTCACCGGTCTGTGGGCGCGTCTGTACAATGACAATTTCCAGGGCTACGGCGACGACGGTCGCCGCAGGAACTACATGGACAACGTGGACGTGGCGGCCCTGCTGCTGCCCCTGACCTTCGACGGTTTCCGCCTGACGCCCTGGGCCATGTATGCAGGCATCGGTCCCAACAGCCTCAACGGCGACCGCGTCAGCGACTGGCGGAGCATCGGCGTTTCCGGCGGCCAGTACCGGGCGGGCATGCTGCCTGCCGGTGGCGCGGCCCACAACAGCCGCATGGACCTGTACGGCAACGCCTTCTGGGCGGGCCTTACCGGCGAGCTGACCCTGCTGGACCCCTGGCGCATCGCCTGGGACCTGAACTACGGTTCCGTGAGCTATGACGACGGTTCCGCCAACCGCGCCGGCTGGCTGGCCTCGCTGCTGGTGGAATACGACCTGGGCTGGACCAAGCCCGGCCTTTACGGCTGGTACACCTCCGGCGATGACGACGACCGCGGCAACGGCTCCGAGCGCATGCCCTATATCAGCGTGGCCAACAACCATAACGCCTGGTCGCACTATGCCTTCAACGGCAACGAGTATATCTCCCGTGAAGGCGTGGTGGGCAACAGCATGGCGGGCACCTGGGGCGTGGGCCTGCAGCTGCGTGACGTCAACGTCATCGAAGACCTGTACCAGACCTTCCGCGTCAACCTCATCGGCGGCACCAACGACCCCGGCATGGCCAGGTGGCTTTCCTCGCAGGGGCTGGCGGCCAATTCCGGCGCCCTGTCCGGGGCGGTGGGCATGGACGGTCTGTACCTGACCCGTCAGGATTATGCCCTGGAATGGGGCCTGACCAGCACCACGAAGGTGACCGAGAACTTCACCGTGGCCCTGGATGTGGCCTATGTGGCCCTGTGGCTGGATCATGACAGCAGCGTGTGGGGCAACAGCCGCATGAACGGCCGCAACGACGAAGTGCGCGACGCCTGGAACTTCAGCCTTTCCTACATGTACAGTTTCTAGCAGGCTGCCCTGACGGTACGGCAAAGCAAAACGCAAAAGCGGCGGACGGGAAAACTCCTGTCCGCCGCTTTGTTTTTTGACCTATCGAAACCTCTGCCGGGGGACCGGCAGGCAGGGGCAAGCCCGTGTGGAGGGATGGCCGCCATCCTCCAGAATGAAACGCGTTGGGGGAGGGATGGGGGCGAGGGGGAAGGGGACCCCTTTGCGCGTCAGCCAAGGGGGGCCCCTTCCCCCTCATGATCTGTCCGTCACAGCTTCCGGTACGGGGCCTGGCCGGTCTCGTAATAATTGTCGCCGGTGCTGTCGATGACCACGATGGCCGGGAAGTCTTCCACTTCCAGCGCGGCCACGGCCTCGGGGCCCAGGTCGGGGTAGGCCAGCACCGTATATTTCTTGATGCGCTGCGAGATGAGCGCCCCGGCCCCGCCCACGGCCGCCAGATAGGGCACACCGTGCCGCTTCATGGCTTCCACCACGTCGGGCTTGCGGTAGCCCTTGCCGATCATGCCGCGCAGGCCTTGCGCCAGCAGGGTGGGCGTATAGGCGTCCATGCGTCCGGCGGTGGTGGGCCCGGCCGCGCCGATGGCCCGGCCCGGTCTGGCCGGGCTGGGGCCCACATAATAGATGACCGCCCCGTCCAGATCCACGGGCAGTTCCTCGCCCCGGGCCAGGGCCTCCACCAGGCGCTTGTGGGCGGCATCGCGGGCGGCGATGATGGTGCCCGTGATGAGCACCCGGTCACCGGCACGCAGGGAACGGGCCGTGGCTTCGTCGAAGGGCGCGCGGATACGTTTCACATCGGACATGGCGGCCTCCTACAGGCGCACTTCGGCGTGGCGCGCCGCATGGCAGTTGATGTTGACCGCCACCGGCAGGGAGGCGATATGGGTGGGGGCCCATTCCACATGCACCTTGAGGGCCGTGGTCTCGCCGCCCAGGCCCTGGGGGCCGATGCCCGTGCGGTTGATGAGCTCCAGCAGCTCGTCCTCGAAGGCGGCGTAGCGGGGGTCGGGGTTGCGGCTCTCCAGGTCGCGGGCCGCGGCGCGCTTGGCGCACAGGGCGGCCACTTCCATGGTGCCGCCCAGGCCCACGCCCACCACCAGGGGCGGACAGGAGTTGGGCCCGGCCGCCAGCACGGCGTCCAGCACCACCTTGCGCACGCCTTCGATGCCGTCGGCGGGCACCAGCATCCTGACCACGCTCTTGTTCTCGGAACCGGCTCCCTTGGGGGCCAGACGCAGGGTCAGGCCGTCGCCGGGCACGATGCGGGTGTGGATGACGGCCGGGGTGTTGTCACCGGTGTTCCTGCGCTCGAACAGGGGCTCGGCCACACAGGATTTGCGCAGATAGCCGTCCACATAGCCGCGGCGCACGCCTTCGTGGATGGCGGCCTCAAAATCGCCGCCCGTGATGTGCACCTCCTGCCCCACCTCGGCAAAGACCACGGCCAGGCCGGTGTCCTGGCAGATGGGGATGTCGTCCCGCGCGGCGATGTCCGCGTTCTCCAGCAGCTGTTCCAGGATATTGCGCCCCACGGGCGAAGGCTCTTGGTCCAGCCGCTGCCGGAACGCGTCCCGGACATCGGCGGGCAGATGACAGCAGGCCTGCACGGCCAGCTTTGCCACGGCGGCACTGATGGTCGCGGCGTCGATCTCTCGCATGGTGTGCCTCGTCAGAATGGAATTTGCCTGACCGGCCGTCCGCAGGGGCAGGCCTTGTCAGGAGATGAGCTGGGTCCCGGGCGCTCCCGTCTGCACGGGAGGGCCTCGCTTCCGGGACCGTGAGATGGCGTTCCCATCCGGGGATGGGCGGTCACGTCCCTTGCGGCAAAAAAACGGACCGGCACAGGGCGTACCGGTCCGTCGAGACATGCCGGGAAAGGGAAGGGGGCCGGAGCCCTTCCCCCTTCAGGGCAGAGGGGTCCACGCGCCGTGCCCGTCCGCCGCAGGCGGCCCGGCCTCACCGGCAGGGCGGAGCCCCTTCCCCCGCGGACGTTTTCCCTACCTGTCGGCGGGCACGAAGGCGCCGCTGTGCACCAGATCGGCCACCTGGGCCACGTCCTTGTCGCCGCGGCCAGACAGGTTCACCAGGATGATGGCGTCCTTGTCCATGGTGGGGGCCAGCTTCATGGCATAGGCCAGCGCATGGGAGGATTCCAGCGCGGGCAGGATGCCTTCGTTGCGCGACAGGGCATAGAAGGCCTGCAGGGCCTCCTCATCGGTGATGCTCACATATTCGGCACGTCCGGCGTCCTTGAGTTCGGCCAGTTCGGGGCCCACGGAAGGATAGTCCAGGCCGGCGGAGATGGAATAGACCTCACCGGCCTCGCCCTTGTCGTTCTTGATCATGTAGGAATGGAAACCGTGCAGCACGCCGGGCTCGCCGTAGCAGAGCGAGGCCGCATGCTGGCCATACCCGCTGCCGCGGCCGCCGGGCTCCACGCCGATGAGGCGCACGCCCTCGTCATGCACGAAGCCGGAGAACAGGCCCACGGCATTGGAGCCGCCGCCCACGCAGGCCATGGCCACGTCGGGCAGGCGCCCGGCGAATTCCAGCATCTGGGCGCGGGCCTCGCTGCCGATGACGGACTGGAAGTGGCGCACCATGAGCGGATAGGGGTGCGGGCCCACGGCGGAACCCAGCACATAGAAGGTCTCGGGCTCGTTGACCCACATCTCCAGGGCCTCGTCCACAGCCTCCTTGAGGGTGCGCTGGCCGCTCATGGCCGTGTGCACGCGGGCGCCCAGCATCTCCATGCGGGTCACATTGAGGTGCTGGCGGATGACGTCCACCTCGCCCATGCAGATGACGCACTCCAGGCCCATGAGGGCGGCACTGGCCGCGGTGCCCACGCCGTGCTGGCCCGCGCCGGTCTCGGCGATGACGCGGGTCTTGCCCATGCGCTTGGCCAGCAGGCACTGGCCGAGGGTGTTGTTGACCTTGTGGGCGCCCAGATGGTTGAGGTCTTCACGCTTCAGCCAGATCTGCGCGCCGCCCAGCTTCCCGCTGAGGTTGCGGCAGTGGAAGACAGGGCTGGGACGACCGGCAAAGTGCAGCAGCAGGCGCTGCATCTCCTGCGTGAATGCGGGGTCGGCCAGGGCTTCCCTGAAGGCCTGGTCCAGTTCGTCCAGGCGGGCCTTGATGGCATCGGGCACATACTGGCCGCCGTACGCACCGAAGAAGCCCCTGCTGTCAGGCTGGCAGAAGGCTTTGATATCCTTGCTCATGGTCGCTCCTTTACGCACGCTGCAGCGTGCGGATGGTTCAGTATCGGAAGGTTCCCACATTATGCCGTCCGCCGGCAGGCGTCAAGGAAGCCCGGTCCCGGCCTGTCCGGTACGGTGCGGGCCTTTGTCCGGGCTTGCCGGCGGTGACGCGCATGGCGTGCCGGGGCAGGAGCGCTTGAGGCCCGGGCCGTTTTCATGTAGGTTCAGCCTTCCACGTCACAGGAGGCACGCATGCTGGATGAAAAATATACCGGGAACGGCAAAGTGGTGCTGCTGGCCGGGGGCGGCAAGATCTACACGGACATCGCGGCGCGTTTCGTGCGCAGTGAACGCAGCCTGGAAGAGATAGCGGCCTCGCCCTATTCCCGGCAGATCGTGCGCAACATCCTGGAAAGCGGGCATCGCGCCGCCCTGGAATTCGACTTTTTCCTCTTTGGGGTGGAGGGCTATTCCCGCGTGACGGAGACACAGCTGGTGCGCAAGCGCCTGGCCTCCTACCTCATCAAGTCGGGGCGCGCGGAACTGGGCGGCAAGCGGCGTTTTTCCGTGGTCTATCCTGCCAGCGTGCGCGATTTCGGCGCCGAGGTGACCCTGCCTGACGGGCACAGGGCCCGCCTGTCCGGCCGCGATCTGGCCGACCTGACCCGCCAGTGGTACGACGCCGGGCTGGAAGCCGGACTGCCGGAAGAGGACCTGCGCTACCTCAAGCCCCAGGCCACGGAATTCAAGGCCATCATCGGCATGAACGCCCATGCCCTGCTGGACTGGTTCTCCATCCGCTGCTGCCGCAACGCCCAGCACGAGATCCGCCATCTGGCCTGGCAGATGCTTTCCCTGTGCCGCAAGGCCGCGCCGGACCTGTTCCAGGGCGCGGGGCCCAGCTGCGTGCATCTGGGCTATTGCCCGGAAAACCGCCTGCAGAACCCCAAGTGCCGCGGCCGTATCCTGACCCAGGAAGAAGCCCTGGCCATCCTGCGTGAACATAGGGGCGCCCAGGTGGCCCGCGCCGAAGATTTCGACGCGGAATAGCCGGGCGCAGCGACGCCGCATGCAAAAAAAGGCCGCCCTCCTCCGGGAGTGGCGGCCTTCACGTTTCCGCTACGGAAGCGGATCCTGGCGTTTGGCGGCGATGCCGCATCCCTTGCAGCAGGCCTGCTGTTTGCCGTCCCCGCAGCCGCAGGAACACTGTCCTTTGCGGGCGGAGATGAAAAGCTTCCTGGCCATGAAGATCACGGCCACAGCCACTATGACGATAACGGCGATGCTTTGGCCATCCATGCTGTTGTCCTCGCGTTCCGGTCGATTTTTTTCAAGTATGGCCTAAATGAAAATGAAAATCAACTTTAATTTATGCGGGCCCGTAAAAAAGGGCGGGACAGCCCCGCCCGCTGTGACGGATGGCCGGAGCAGGTCATTTCTGCATTTTTTTCTGGCAGTCGGCGCAAAGACCGGAAAGGATGTGCACGTGCCGCAGCAGCAGGAAGCCGTGCTTCCTGGTCAGTTCCTGCTGCAGCTTCTCGATGCGGGGATCATAGATCTCGACGATCTTGCCGCAGGACTGGCAGACGATATGGTCATGGTGGCTGTCGGGAGCGGCCACCTCGTAGCGGGTGATGCCGTCACTGAAGTGGATCTCCGTCGCCATGCCGGCATCACACAGGAGCTTGAGTGTCCGGTAGACGGTGGTCTGGCCGATGCGCGGGTCCAGCTTCTGGACATGCTGGTAGAACTCCTCCAGCGAGTGGTGGCCGGGGAGTTCAAAAAAGACATCGGCGATGATCCGCCGCTGGGCCGTGGTGTTCAGGCCTTTGCGGCTCATGAATTCAAGGAATGCCAGTAATTCTGATCGGTCTTTGTTTTCTTCTTTCATAATGAGCCTTCCCCCGGGATTGTCATAGCATGGCAGACATGGCCTGCCAAGTCTGAAAGCTTGCCCCGCCTCCATGGCAGGGGGGGGCCGTGCCGCCAGGGCGGGCCCCGGGCCCGGCAGGGCGCACGACAGGGATTTGAAAACGTATCCTTTTGTATTTTTTTAGTAAAAATCACGACGGCATTCCATCCCTTGACAGTTTGCACAACTGTGATACTTGGCCCCTATACTTTCAGAAGGGGGCCGCTCCCATGCCCATTTCGCAAAAATCCCTGCACGTCATGCTGCACCTTTTCCTGGTGTATATCTCGTGGGGATCCACCTATATCGGTTACAAATTCAGCCTCGGGGTGGCAGGCCCCTTCATGGTGGGCGGCAGCCGCATGGTGCTGGGCGGCATCCTGCTGGCCCTGGTGCTGATGCTGTCGGGCCGCTGGCGGCGGCCGGCGAAAAAAGACTGGATACACGCTGCCTGGATGGGGGTATTCATGGTCCTCATGGCCAGCGGCTTCCTGGCCAAGGGGCAGGAAAGCGTGGCCTCCTCAACGGCGGCGGTCATCACCGGCTCTACGCCCATCACCATGCTGGTGGCCGGCTGGCTGTTCGCCCATGAGCCCCGCCCGAGCCCCATGCAGTGGACAGGCCTGTGCACCGGGACCTGTGGCCTCATCCTGCTTGCCTGCAGCCAGCAGAACGTGGGCGGCGTGCAGCAAAGCAGCATCAGCGGCATGATCTGGGTCTTCACGGCCACCCTCGGCTGGGTGGCAGGCACGCTCCTGACGCGGCGTTTTCCCTTCAGGACCCGTCTTTCCAGCCTCCAGTCCTGTGCCTTGCTCCTTTTCGTGGGCGGACTGGAATGCCTTGTGGTGGCTTTCCTGGACGGGGAGCAGCACGCGATGCACTATGAGAACATCCGCTGGCCCGTCATCGTGGCCTTTGCCTGGATGTGTACCGGCGGCTCGGTCATCGCCTATGCCTGCTACTTCTGGCTGCTGGAGCACGTCCCCATCGCCACGGCCGTTTCCTACGAATATGTGGTGCCTGTGATCGGCATCTTCCTGGGCTGGCTGCTGGGCGGCGAGATGCTGACCTGGAGGATGCTCCTGGCCTGCAGCATGACGGTGGGCTCGGTCTTCTTCATCATGTGGCACCGCGAAAGGCATTGACCCCTGCGGGACGGCCCCGCCCCCTTCCCGGGAAGGACGTTCCCCGGCCCCGCCGGGACAACAGTCTGTAAAATGGGCGGAATTGTCACTCGCGCGGCATATTTCATAAAAAATGGCATGAGATGCTTTACATTTTTTGCGGGTCTTCCTATGCTGAAAAACAGCTGGTTGAAAAACAAAGCAACCCACATGCAAGCGACTTTTTGACGGCCCGGCAACAGCGCTCCGTTCTTTTGCGGAAAAAAGCTTGACGGTGTGGTCGAAAAGGCGCATAAAGCCGTTCGCGCCAACGAACTGGCCATGTCCGCAAGGGCGACGGGGAAGGAGATTTTCCCGGATGGCAAAAAAGTTCTTGACGCGGGTTTGAAAATGAGACATACGTCTCCTTCGCGCCAACGAGTTGCCCCGGCGGGGCCGCAAAAAAACTTTCGCGAAATGAAAAAACTTGTTGACAGCGAAAACGAAGCGGCGTAAACAACTGCTTCGCGCCGAGTGATTCGGCGTGGTTCATTGACAAGTGAATAGCGAACGGGAAGGAACTTTGAGATTCTGATTTCCGTCCAACGGAGATCTTTGCTACAGATTTGAACTGGAGAGTTTGATTCTGGCTCAGA
>NZ_LT630450.1:1235000-1415000 GCF_900116045.1 Desulfovibrio piger | reverse complement strand
TCTGAAACCTGGTGCTTACAAGCTGTGAGAGCGGACTTGTTCCGTGATCACGTGCCTTTTGCATAATGAGTCAGCGAGTTAATCTGTACTGCAAGGTTAAGCGTGAGTGGAGCCGTAGGGAAACCGAGTCTGACAAGGGCGACGAGTAGTGCGGATTAGACCCGAAACCGGGTGATCTATCCATGAGCAGGTTGAAGCAAGGGTAAAACCTTGTGGAGGACCGAACCAATACCGGCTGAAAACGGTTTGGATGACTTGTGGATAGGGGTGAAAGGCCAATCAAACCCGGTGATAGCTGGTTCTCCCCGAAATATATTGAGGTATAGCCTCATGGATTGTCTACCGGAGGTAAAGCACTGACAGGGCTAGGGGTCCTACCAGATTACCAAACCCTATCAAACTCAGAATGCCGGTCAGATGTACCATGGGAGTCAGACGGCGGGTGCTAAGGTCCGTCGTCGAGAGGGTAAGAGCCCAGATCAACAGCTAAGGTCTCCAAATCCATGCTCAGTGGTTAAGGTGGTGACGTTGTAGAGACACCCAGGACGTTGGCTTAGAAGCAGCCATCGTTTAAAGAAAGCGTAATAGCTCACTGGTCTAATGACGTTGCGCCGAAAATGTAACGGGGCTAAGCATGGTACCGAAGCTTTGAATTCCGCGTAAGCGGTCTGGTAGGGGAGCGTTCTTCACGGGCAGAAGGTGTGTCGCAAGGCATGCTGGACTGTGGAGAAGTGATTATGCTGACATGAGTAACGATAAAACGGGTGAAAAACCCGTTCGCCGTAAACCCAAGGTTTTCCGGGTAAAGGTAATCTTCCCGGAGTTAGTCGGCCCCTAAGGCGAGGCTGAAAGGCGTAGCTGATGGGAAACGTGTTAATATTCACGTACTTGTGTGTTCGCGCGATGAAGGGACGCAGGAAGATAGGCAAGCCGGGCGCTGGTTGTCCCGGTGCAAGCGTGTAGGGATGAGGAGCTGGCAAATCCGCTTCTCTCTATCCTGAGACGCGAGTCCGTGCCCGCAAGGGCTGAAGTTGTCGAGTCTATGCTGCCTAGAAAAGCTTCTAAGTATAGGACACGCAAACCGTACCGGAAACCAACTCAGGTGGGTGGGATGAATAATCCAAGGCGCTCGAGAGAACTCTGGCCAAGGAACTCGGCAAAATAACCCCGTACCTTCGGAAGAAGGGGTGCTTTTTAGGGTGAAGCGATTCACTCTGTCGAGCCCTGAAAAGCCGCAGAGAAATGGTGGTGGCGACTGTTTACTAAAAACATAGGTCTGTGCCAAGTCGTATAGACGACGTATACGGACTGACGCCTGCCCGGTGCTGGAAGGTTAAAAGGAGGAGTCAGCGCAAGCGAAGCTCCGAATTGAAGCCCCAGTAAACGGCGGCCGTAACTATAACGGTCCTAAGGTAGCGAAATTCCTTGTCGGGTAAGTTCCGACCTGCACGAATGGCGTAACGATCTCCACACTGTCTCGGCCAGAGACTCGGTGAAATTGAAGTCGCGGTGAAAATGCCGTGTACCCGCAGAAAGACGGAAAGACCCTGTGCACCTTTACTATAGCTTGACATTGGGATTTGAGCCTGCATGTGTAGCATAGGTGGGAGCCTGTGAACCCTGTACGCCAGTATGGGGGGAGGCAACGTTGAAATACCACCCTTGTTTGTTCAGGTCCCTAACTCTTCGCCGTTACCCGGTAAGAGGACAGTGTCTGGTGGGTAGTTTGACTGGGGCGGTCGCCTCCCAAAATGTAACGGAGGCATGCAAAGGTTCCCTCAGGCTGATTGGAAACCAGCCGTCGAGTGCAAACGCAGAAGGGAGCTTGACTGCAAGAGAGACATCTCGAGCAGGTACGAAAGTAGGTGTTAGTGATCCGGTGATCCCGAATGGAAGGGTCATCGCTCATTGGATAAAAGGTACGCCGGGGATAACAGGCTGATCGCATCCAAGAGTTCACATCGACGATGCGGTTTGGCACCTCGATGTCGGCTCATCACATCCTGGGGCTGAAGCAGGTCCCAAGGGTACGGCTGTTCGCCGTTTAAAGTGGTACGCGAGCTGGGTTTAAAACGTCGTGAGACAGTTTGGTCCCTATCTTCTGTGGGCGTAGGAGAATTGAAAGGGCCTGTCCCTAGTACGAGAGGACCGGGATGGACACACCACTGGTGGACCTGTTGTCGTGCCAACGGCACAGCAGGGTAGCTATGTGTGGAAGGGATAACCGCTGAAAGCATCTAAGCGGGAAGCCTGCCTTAAGATAAGTTCTCCCTGACGCAAGTCCTGAAGGGCCGAGGTAGACGACCTCGTCGATAGGCTGGAGGTGGAAGCCCTGTGAGGGGTGGAGCTGACCAGTACTAATAGCCCGTGCGTCTTGTTTCTCGAAAATCTTCCATCCCTGTTTCAATATTTTGACAAATTTCTTTGGTAGCCATAGAGGAGAGGGTACACCCGACCCCATTCCGAACTCGGAAGTTAAGCTCTCCATCGCCGATGATACTGCATAACGTCATGTGGGAAAGTAGGCCGCTGCCAAAGATCGTTCGAGACCCCCTTGCCGCTCCCAGCGCGAGGGGGTCTTTTTTGTATGGCGCGCCTCCGCACGGCGTGCGCCTGCCCGATCCCCCAGCGGCCGGACCTCTATCCCGCCGCTTTGCCGGTTTTGTCCCCGCTCCGCCGGGGATTTTTTTGTTTGGGCACCTTCACATGCCATCCCGCAAGACCATGTCCATGGCGCTGCAACGACCTGTGGTCTTCGCCCGCGCTTTTGGGGGAGAACCGGCGAAAGAGGCAGCGCGGGCCGTGCGGATCGTGCAGGCCGGGCGAGGCATGTCCCTTGCCGGCGATCCCGGCCGTGATATGGGAGGGGAAGAAAGCTCCTGCGGGCCAAGAGGGAGCGAATTCCGGGGCGAACCGCAAGGCACTCGCATACCTAGGGTTCCGCGAGTGCAGGGCGCTTGACGCTGCAGAGCTGCCCGCCAGACGGATATCCACGAACACAATTGATGGAGCAGAGAAGCGGCAGACGGACTGACGAGCAGTCGGACGCTCGGGGGGAAGGAAGACCGGCCAAACCGGGAAAAGGCCCCCTCTTTCGCTGTTCGTGACTTGGCGGAGATACGCGCCCGCAGGGCTCAATGTGCCAGCCGTCGGCGAGCATGCGCACACGAAGAGCGACGGTGGTTTTGGGCGGGCGCATGTGCCGGGACGCCGGCATCCTGCTTCAGCTGCGACAGTTGCAAAAAAACGACTGCCTGCGCGGCAGGCAGTCGTGATGAGCGGTTTTTGGGGAAGGAGGGGGCGAGGGGGAGGGAACCCCTTTTTTCCGCCAGGAAAAGGGGTTCCCTCCCCCTCAAAAACGTTTTCCGCAGGAAAGAGAAGGCCAGCGGCAGATGCGGGCCGCGCCTTTTCGGCAGAAGCCTTGGGGCTGTCCTTTTCCTGCGCCCTATCCCTGGTCTTTCTTCTGGTCCTTGAGCATCTTCACAGCGCAGAACTTGCCGCACATGGCGCAGACATCCTCGTGCTTGTGCTCCTCGCGGCGCTTGTCCAGCTGCCGGGGATCAAGGGCGGCGTCGCGCATCATGTCCCAGTCCAGGGCCTTGCGGCCGGCGTTCATGGTGGCTTCGCGGCGCACGGCACGTTCGCGGCCCAGGGCCACTTCGCCCACATGGGCGGCCACGCGCGAGGCCATGACACCGGCGCGCACGTCGTCCTCATCGGGCAGGGTCAGATGCTCGGCCGGGGTCAGGTAGCAGAGGAAGTCCACACCGGCTTCCACGCCCAGGGCACCGCCGATGGCACCGGCGATGTGGTCGTAGCCCGGGGCGCTGTCGCAGCACAAGGGGCCAAGGACATAGAGGGGCGCGTTGTTGGTCAGGCGCTTGATGCCCTGGATCTGGGTGCGGACCTGGTTCATGGGCACATGGCCGGGGCCTTCGATCATGCACTGCACGCCCTGTTCCAGAGCATATTTGGCCAGACGGCCCAGGGTGATGACCTCTTCCCACTGGGCGGCGTCACCGGCGTCCACACCCGCGCCGGGGCGCAGACCATCGCCCAGGGACAGGGTGACGTTGAACTGGCGGCACACATCGATGAGACGGTCGAAATATTCCAGCAGGGGATTTTCCTTGCCGTTTTCCAGCATCCAGCGGGCCAGCATGGAGCCGCCGCGCGAGACGACGCCCATGACACGATCTTCCCTGACGGCCATTTCCGCGCCGCGCCTGGTCAGGCCGCAGTGGACGGTCATGAAGTCCACACCCTGGCGGGCCTGCTTTTCGATCTCGGCGAACAGGTCGTCAGGCTGCATGCTGGCGATGTCCCGGTCGTTGTCCAGGATCTGCTGGCCCACGGAATACATGGGCACCGTGCCCAGAGGACGGGGGCAGGCAGCCAGCATGCCGGTGCGGATGGCGTCCAGATCCCCGGCGATGGAAAGATCCATGACCGTATCGGCGCCGGCTTCCAGAGCCACGGCCAGCTTGCGCTTTTCGGTGTGCAGACAGTTGCACAGCGGCGAGGTGCCGATATTGGCGTTGACCTTGATGCGCGAGGGCTGGCCCACGACGATGGGCGCCAGGCCCGCATGGGCGGGATTGCCCAGCAGGACCATGCTGCCGGCTTCGAGGGCGCTGGTGATGGTTTCAGGGGCAAGGCCCTCTTCCTGGGAAAGGGCGGCCAGATGCTGGTCCAGAAGGCCGCGCAAGGCGGCATTGCGGGAGAGGATGGAAGACATGGTTTTGCATCCTTCGGTTTGGACGCAGGGCGCAAAAAAAGCCACCACCTGTTTTCGCGGGTGCGGCTCAGCTTCCCTACGGCAGTGCGAACTGCGTCAGGTTCACAGGGTCTGGGACTATCCCACTCTCAGCCGTACAACTGCCGTCCACGGCTCCCCTAGCTGCGGGCACTGTAGCTGGCTTTGCCCCGGCTGTAAAGGGCAGCCGCCGGAGAGGTCGGCTTGCAATAGCCGGGCAGCTGGACTAGGGTGCAGGCTGCACCGGGCACCTGCCGCAGCAGGCCGTTCCGTCTGGCGCAGCGCCGGAAGCACTGGCCGCCCGGCTGCCCCGGTGGTGAGCCTTCCCGTTCCTGCCGGCCAGGTGCCGCGTGCCGGCGGGCAGCGGGATGATGCGTCCTGATCCCCAAAGGAGGAGCATGCAGCGCAAACGTTATCTCACCCCCCTGACATGGCCGGCCATTTCCTTTGCGGCCATGATCCTGCTGGGGACGCTGGCCCTGTGCCTGCCCGTCTGCCAGGGGGAGGGCACGGGCCTCTCCGTGGTGGATGCCGCTTTCCTTTCCACGTCCGCGGTATGTGTGACCGGCCTGTCCCCGGTGGACATCAGCCGGGCGCTGAGCCCGGTGGGGCAGGGGGTGCTGCTCGTGCTCATCCAGGTGGGCGGTCTGGGCGTCATGACCTATACCAGCCTGATCTTCCTTTTGTGGCGCAAGCAGGTGCCCTTCACCAGCCGGGAGGCCGTGAGCCAGGCCCTGCTGGGCGGGGATTTCAATATGGGGCAGTTCCTCCTGCAGGTCGTATGCATCGTCCTGGGCGTGGAGCTGCTGGCGGCGCTGGTGCTTTTTTGGCATGACCCGGAGTTCTTTTCCCCGTTCAGCGCCCTGTTCCACGCGGTCTCGGCCTTTTGCAATGCCGGTTTCGCCCTGGCCCCGGACAATATGATGGCCTTCCGGGAAGACGGCCTGGTCTGCACGGTCATCTGCCTCTGCATCGTCCTGGGGGGCATCGGTTTCGGCGTGCTGCGGGAATGCCTGGGCATCCTGAGCCGGGGACGCCTGGCGCCGGTGACACGCCTGAGCCGCCTGAGCCGTCTGGTCATCAACACCAGCCTATTCCTCATCGTGGCCGGGGCATTGCTGATCTTCGTGGTGGAGTGGCGCCGCGCGGGCAATGAAGACCTGGTGGGGGACGGCCTCCATCTGTTCCTCGTCTCCCTGTTCCATTCCGTCTCGGCCCGCACCGCGGGCTTCAATATGGTGGACATGGCCCACTGGAGCCACGCGAGTTTGCTGGTCCTGATGGTCCTGATGTTCATCGGCGGCGGGCCGGGCTCGTGCGCCGGCGGCATCAAGATCGTGACTTTCCGCCTGCTGGTGGGCTATGTGGCCGCCCAGGTGCGCGGGGATCGCCAGATCGTCTTCCACAAGCGGGGCGTGCCGCCCGAAAACCTGACGCGGGCCCTGACGCTCTTTTTGCTGTACACGCTGAGCATCTTTTTTTCCGTCTTTTTGCTGACCATCACGGAAAACGGCATCCTGCACCGGCTTGAGGGACAGAGCATGGCCTTCATCCGTTTGCTGTTCGAGGTAGTCTCGGCGCAGGGCACCGTGGGGCTCAGCGTCAATCTGACCCCCGAGCTGACCAGTGAAGGCAAGTGCGTCCTGATCTTCAACATGTTCGCCGGGCGTGTGGGGCTGCTCTCCCTGCTGCTGGCCCTGCGCAGCCTGCGGCCCAAGAAGGCCTATGCCTACGCGGAAAGCCAGCTGCCCGTGGGATAAGCACCGGGGAAGGTCCGTTTTGCAGGGGCACGGCACACCCGTGTCCGCGGCTGTTCCCGGCGCCATCCCGCAGGGGAGGCGGGGCGGCGCATCATGACAAGGAGCCTGCATGGCAGAGAAAACTTTGGAAATCGGCATCATCGGTCTGGGAAAATTCGGCCTGCGCATGGCCACGACTCTGGCTTCCCTGGGCCATACGGTCATCGGCATCGACATGTCCGATGCCCGTGTGCAGCTGGCAGAAGAGCAGCTGGACACGGTCTACAAGGCCGACGCCACCAGCCTGAGCGTCCTGCGCTCCCTGCATGTGCAGGATCTGGACTGGGTGGTCATCAGTGTGGGCGAGGGGGTGGAACAGTCCCTGAGCATCACGCTCAACATCCAGGAGCTGGGCGGCCCCAAGATCTGGGTCAAGGCCTCCAACGAGGAGCACAAGAAGATCCTGCAGCGCCTGCATGTGGACAGGGCCATCGTGCCCGAGATGGAGGCCGCCGTCATGGCCGCGCACCAGCTGTGCCATCCGGGCATGCTGGACCTGATCCCCAAATACGGCGGCATCGCCATCCAGGAGCTGCGCGTCGACAACTGGCACGGGCGCACGCTGGTGGACCTGAACCTGATCCAGTCCTTCGGGGTCATGGTCATGGGCATCCGTCCGGCAGGCGAGCGTGTCTTCCAGTTCGTCCCGCCGGCGCTCACCGTGCTGCACAAGGGCGATACGCTGGTAGTGGCCGGCAGGGCCGATGCCGTGCGCAAACTGGAGCCGTAACCCTGTTTTCACTGTTTTCGGCCCATAAAAAAGGACGTCGTGGCGGCGTTCTTTTTCCGTTCAGCTGTCCAGCAGGGCCCGCGTGAGGATGGAGAAGCCCGACAGGCCGATGACGATGGCCAGCAGGCGCTGGAAGCCGGCCTCGCCGATCCTGCGGGCCAGGGGATAGCTGATGGCCAGGCCCGTGCCGCAGCCCAGCAGGCAGGGGATCAGGCCCTGGAGCACGGGCCCGGTGTAATAGCCCGCCAGATACTGCGTGAGGACCAGGGGCAGGGAGAGCCCCAGGAAGTACAGGCTGATATTGCCGCGCGTGCGGTCCTTGTCCCAGTGGGCCAGCTGGGCGTACATGCCGATGGGCGGGCCGCCGAGGCCGCTCACGGCCTGGATGAAGCCGGCCACCGCCCCGCTGGCCGTTCCCCAGAGCAGGGGGGAGCGCAGGGGCCCCGGCCGGTGGGCGAGCAGATGCCAGAGCATGTGGGCCATGAGCATGATCCCCAGGCCCATCTGCAGGGCGCGCGCGGGGATGCGCGGCAGCAGGGCCACGCCCAGCAGGGCACCGGGGATGGTGCCCAGGAACAGCAGCCGAAGATCGGCCAGGCGGTAATGGCGGCGGAACTGCCAGCCCAGGATGGCGGGCAGGGGGATGCAGATGATGCAGGTGATGAGGGAGGCCGTCTTGATGTCCGTGACCAGCAGGACGATGGGCAGGGCGAAGATACCCGCCCCCAGGCCGCTGATGCCGTTGACGATACCACCCAGGGTCCAGCCCGCGAAACAGATGAAGAATGATGCCCCGTCCATAGGGATGGCTATACGGGGCTGTCCCGGGCTTGTAAAGCCGCCTTTCCGGCGGCTTCCTTCGGAGCCGGTACGGGGCGGGGGCGTGCCCAGGCCGGCAGGTCGCGCCAGAAGGCGGTCAGACGGCGTTCCTGGAGTTTCCAGTCGGGAGAGACCCGGGCCAGTGTCTGCCGGTAGGCCGGGGAATGATCCATATGGCGCAGGTGGCACAGCTCGTGCCAGCACAGGTGGTCCAGCAGGGGCAGGGGCAGCAGGACGGCACGCCAGTTGAGGCAGATGCTGCCGCCGTCACGGGCACTGCAGCTGCCCCAGCGGCGGCGCTGGTCCCTGATGCTGACCCGGGCGACGGTGAGTCCTTCCTGAAGGGCGAGCTGTCGCAGGTGCGGCGGCAGCAGCCTTGCCGCCTGGTGACGGCACCAGTGGCGCAGCAGCAGGGCGGCATCTTCCGGCGCAGCAGCAGCATAGAGCCGCAGTTCCGCGTCCCGGACCAGGGCCAGCAGGCGTTTGCCGCCGGAACGCAGCAGCAGGGGGGGCTCCGCGCAGGAGGGGCTCTGGCGGCGGCCTTCAGCCAGCGGCCCGGCGGCAACGACCCGCAGGGCCGTACCGCGCAGGGGCAGGAGGAGGCTCTCGGGCACGACGGGCGGTGCGGGCGCGGGACAGGCGGGGAGGTGACGCTCCAGCCAGGGCAGGAAGGAGAAGAGCAGGGCAGGCAGGGCCCTGGCGGGCATGCCGGCAGGCACGGTCAGGAGCAGGCCCCGCCCAGGGGACAGGCGCAGGCGCAGCTTCCGGGCCCTGGCGGAAGGGATCAGGCGTGCCACATGGCGGCTGCCGTCTGCCAGGGTGAACAGAACGGCATCCGCATCATCGAGGAGCTGGACGGAGGAAGGGGCGGAGACAGGTTGCATGCCGCAAGCTTGCCACAGCCGCCGCGGGTCTGCAAACAGGAGTTGATAAAAAATAGATAAATAATTTCAAAATATTACAATAAATATACTTGTTTTTTCATGGATTTGGCGTTATGGAGGTGACAGGCAGCCCGACATTTTTTTCGGGAAGATGAAAAAAGTGCTTGCTTTTGCTAATAAGATTTATTATTAATAAATCAACGAACGGAACACGACCTCCGCAACAACAAGCACAGCAACAGAGCCACGGCTCGGGAGACAGCATATGAAATCTTTGAAAGGTACCCAGACCGAGAAAAACATCCTGACCGCTTTCGCCGGTGAATCTCAGGCCCGCAACCGTTACGACTTCTTTGCTGCCAAAGCCAAAAGCGATGGCTACGTCCTGGTGCGCGACATCTTCCAGGAAACCGCCCTGCAGGAAAAGGAACACGCCAAGCGGCTGTTCAAGTTCCTTGAAGGCGGCGATGTGGAGATCGTGGGCGCTTTCCCCGCCGGCATCATCGGTGCCACCGAGGCCAACCTGCTGGCCTCCGCTGCCGGTGAAAACCACGAGCACACGGAAATGTATCCTTCCTTCGCCGCTGTGGCCGAAAAGGAAGGCTTCTCCGAGATCGCCGCTGTGATGCGCAGCATCGCCGTGGCCGAAGCCTACCACGAAAAGCGCTTCCTGGCCCTGGCCAAAGACATCAAGGAAGGCCGCATGTTCATGCGTGAAAAAGCCACCGTGTGGCGCTGCCGTAACTGCGGCTGCCTGGTGGAAGGCACCCACGCTCCCGAAATGTGCCCGGCCTGTGCCCATCCCAAGGACCACTTCGAAGAACTGAACTACACCTTCTAGTCCTTTCCTGACGTAGCCTGCCCGCTGCAGAATGGATACCCGGGGCCGCGGCATCATGCCGCGGCCCTTTTGCGCATCATGCAAAAAAGGCCATCCCTATGAAAGAGGATGGCCTTTTGCTGTCACGAAGGGCGTCCAGCCCTGTGCCGGGAGCGTGCGCGCCAAAGGGGACGCTTGGGGGATCCCGGCGGGGTGCGGCGTGCGAGGCCGCCCCGCCGGGCCACGGGATACGGGCCTTGCGGGCAGGCCATCGCAGGCCATGCCGCCGAACGTGCGCGGGCGGCGCCTCCTGCCGCCGTCCGTGATCCCGATGCCCGGCATCACGGCAGCGCCGGAGACCGCTTCCACGCCACCGGTTTTTAGGGCAGGCGCGGTCCCTGGCCCGAAAACAGGTCAAAGTTGTTGCCCAGGCGTCCGGCGCCGTTGAGCAGGGTCTTGCCCAGGGAAAGGTAGTCCGTGCCGCTTTTGCTGCGCAGCTGGCGTTCCCTGGCCTGGGACCCCTGGGCGGCGTTGCGCTGGTTCCAGGCCTGGACCTCCTGATTGTAGGCGGCGCGCTCCCCCTGTTCCTCGATGGACAGGGCATCCAGCTCCCCTTTTTCCCGCAGGTCGAGCTGGCTGTCCAGGTGGCTGCCGCTGTCGATCTGCGCCCCCGAGGCCCCGGCCTGTGCCCGCTGCCTGCCGATCAGCAGGGCCGTCTCCTGCCGTTTGCGCACCGCCGCATCATAACTGTCGGCCCGGGCCTGTCCGGCTTCTTCCTCGGCCATGCGGGCATTCTCCTCGGCTATCTGCGCATTGCGCCGGGCCATGTCGGCGGCGAATTCCGCCTGCTTGCGCTGTTCTTCCTGACGGCTCACGGCACTCCAGGTGCCCACGGCCGTGCCGGCAAGGGTCACGGCGGCCCCCAGCAGGGCCGCGGTACTGCTGGCCACGGCCATCAGCGCAGCTCCTTGTGCCAGACGCTTTCCGTATGGCGGGCCCCCAGACGGCGATACAGGGCGTCACAGGGCCGGGAGGCCGGGGAACTGTACTGGATCACGTCCGCGCCGCGCTCCCTGAGCCCGGCCTCGGCCGTGCGCAGCAGATGCAGGACGGTCAGGCCCTTGCGGGCGGCCGGGGCCAGGTACAGGCCGTCCAGGGCGGCCAGACGCCTGCCCGGACGGTGCGGGCAGTCCGTGAGGGTGAAGGCGGCATAGCCCCGCAGGCGGCCGGAATCGTCCCGGGCCGTCACCACATGCAGCATGCCCAGGCGCTCCCAGCAGGCATAGCGTTCCGCGTCCAGCGCATAGGTCTGCGGGCCGTACAGGGCGGCCTCGCTCTCGTCCCAGTGGGCCTGCAGCAGGGGCGGCAGCTCCGGCAGCAGGCGGTCGAGCGCTTCCTGGCGACAATGGATCATGGTGCCTCCTTGGTTCATAATTCCGCAAATTCCACATCCAGGCTCAGGGCCAGCAGATGGAAGGGCAGGGGGCGTTCCTGCACCAGCCAGATGCTGGCCGAGGGGCTGTGCCCTCCGGCGGGCAGGAAATCCACATCGCCGCTGAAGGGCCGGCAGGCCTCGTCCCAGCGCCGGGGCAGGAAGGGAAGGTCGTAGAGCTCGTCGCGGCTGGTCCCGCAGCGGCCCCCCACGCTGCGGTACAGGCGCAGGCAGCAGCGGCCCAGCGCCCGTTGCCGTCCCAGGGTGCTGCCGGATTCGCCGCTGCCCTCCACGGGCAGGGGCGACAGGACCGAGGCATAGGGCAGGCCCGCCTGGACGATGCGGGCGGCAAAGGGCAGCCGGATGCGGCCCTGCCGCACCACGCAGCCTTCCACGGGGCTCCCGTCCGCCAGCACGGCCAGGGTCTGGCCTTCCAGATGATCGAGCCCGCCTGCGTCGCTCCCCGCCTCTTCCCGGTGGAGGCTCAGACCGCAATCCACAAAGAAGGCTTCCTCCACAGGGTCGCTGTCCTGCCACTGGGGGGCCAGGCGTTCCAGACAGTAGCGGCTGCCGCCGTCCGCGTCCCGGCGGCGGACCACCAGCAGGAGTTCGTCGCTGTCCGGGCCGGAGATGCTGCATACGGACAGCACCTCTCCGGCCGTGGGATGGCGGCTCCAGCCCCAGATGTCGTGTTCCTTGAGATAGGTCAGCGCCAGCAGCAGGCCGTCGTCGCGCACGATCCAGAGCACGGACCCCGGTGTCTGCTGGTAGGCCCACTGGCGCAGGCGGTGGCCTTCGAACAGATGCGGCGCCAGGATGGAAAGGTCGTTGCCCGCGTAGCCGTCCTTTTCCAGCGAATAGAACAGGTCGCGCACATGGGCGCCGTGGCGCTGCACATGCAGGATGGCATTGCCGATGATGATGGGCGCCAGGCCCGCGCTGCCCCAGGAGGACTGGGCCGTGATGGTGATGTTGCCCGGGGTGATGGCGCTGCCGTTGCCGCCGGCCTTGTACTCGCTGCCCGAGGTGCCCAGCAGCAGGTCCCCGAAGCTGGCCGCCCAGGCGATGGCGTCGATGGAGCCGGAAGCGATGAGGTATTCCACCGGGTCGTCGTCCTGCAGGGGGCGGGACTTGCGGAAGTTCTCGAAATCCCCGCTGCGCGAAAGGTAGAAGGCCTGCGGGCTGTCGCGTGTGCCCGCCAGGACCATGCGCTGCTGGTGGAAGGCCACCACGGACGGGTTGTTGCCGCCGGCGAACGGGTTCCAGTCCTCGCGCGGGGTATCGGCGGTGTCGGCCTGATAGTTGTTGTCCGAAAAGGTCGTGCCGCTGCTGACGCCGATGAAGCCGTAATAGCCGGCCTCCTCCCGGTAGATGTTGTATTCCGTGGCGCCTTCCACGGCTGTCCACGAGATGTCCGTGCGGTTGCCCACCACCCAGTCGGAAGGGTGCTTGCCGCTGCAGCTGCCCGCCTCCGAGGCCAGCGACTGCTTGCCGTTGGCGTCCACGGCCACGATCTTGTAACGCAGCGTGTAGCCGAGCCCGGCGTCATCGTCGTTGTTGCCGCGCACGAACGTGCAGCCGGGGGCCCGGGGGGCGGGCAGGCTGCTGTTGAGGGCCACGGCTTCCAGCGTCCAGCGGTAGCCGTGGCTGCGGATGGCGTTCCCGGGCAGGGGGGCTTCCGGTCCGCTGTCCGTGCTGCGGACGAGCTTGTGCAGCGGGTAGGCCGTATGGGCCAGATAGACGGTATCCCCCACCTGGGCGGCGCAGATCTCCAGCAGGTGCCGGGCCTCGTAGGGCGTGGGCAGCGTGGGGATGATGCCCCCCTGCGTATCGAAGCCGTGGATGTCGGCGATGCGCAGGGAGTTCCCGGCAAGGACGAGCACGAAGTTCTGTTCCGCCAGGGCGTTGAAGCTGAAAGGCAGGAGCACGGCCTCGTCCTCAAGGCCGCCCAGGAACAGGGTGCCGGGGCGGCGGCGCACGTCGCCGTGCAGACCGGGCAGCATGTTCTCCATGCACTGCACGGAGCTGCTGTAGCGGGAAAGGTCATAGCGGGCGGCCAGGATGGGCGAGACCTCGCCGCCGGTGAAATTGTGCAGGGCTATGCGCATGATGCCTCGGCGATGCTGGAGGTGGCGGAACGGTCGCGGGAGGATGCCGCCTGCCCCGGGCTGTCGGCCTGGCCGTCGCCGCTTTCCGGCGCCACGGACAGCGGACGGTACACGGCCGGCATCCCGGCAGCATCCGGGGGCTGGTCCGCCAGGGCCGTCACGTCCTGCAGCACCTCATAGACGATGCCCCTGTGGACCAGGCGATAGCCCCTGGCGTAGGTCTGTCCGGCGGCCCATGTGGTGAACAGCCCTGCCTGGGCGAAGGTGGCGAACTCGGACGCGGCAAAGGCGCCCGTCTGCACCAGGTCCGTCTGCATGCGGGCCATGAGGATGGCGGACGACTGCGCTCTGGCTGCGGCAAGGGCCTGCGCGGCCGGGCCTTCTTCCGTGGCGGGACGGCGGGCTCCGGCTTCCAGCCGTTCTTTCTCCTCTTCCCACAGGGCCACGAAGGGGGCCACGCGCCCGGCGTAGTCCCAGGCGGCAAGCGCCTCGTTGGGCAGGCCGTGGCCGGGCTCCACATGGCCCGCGCCCTCGTGCCACTGGAGGGCGTGGAAGCTCTCTTCCCTGATGCTTTCCAGGTACAGGACCTCCCCGTCCACAGCGATGATGCCGTCGGACGGGATGACGGTGACATGTGTTTTCATGCTAGACCACCTTGATGAAGTAGTTCATGGCGAGATGCGGGTCGGTGTGCGTGCCGGAGACGGAGCCGGACAGGGGGTGCGTGTGGGAGCCGTTGCCGCCGGCGGCCTTGGTGTTGTAGGTCTTGCTGCCAGACTCGTACAAATCGTAGTCCTTGGCATTCGCGCTGTACTCGACCCGAAGCGGGGAACATGTGATGCCGTGGGCGTGACTGGGCATCTGTGCCGTGCTCAGGGTCGTGGCTCCGGTGCTGCCGGAAAGCTGCACGGCAATCTCCTCGCTGCCGCCGGCGCTGCCTTCGGGCTCGGCCTCGCTGGCGCCCCGGACATAGCGTCCGCGCAGGTCAGGCACCACATCCCCCTTGCCGTCGCTCCCGCCGTCGCAGAGTATCCACTCTTCCCTGGCCCCGGGTTCTCCCGGCATGATGGCCCGGCGGCCATCGCTGCCACCAAGAGTAGCTTTCCAGATGGGGACGGGCACGAAGGGCGGGAACATGTCCCAGCAGTCGGGCCTGGGCACCCAGCTCGCGTCCAGGGTGCCGTCCTCTCCGGCCTGGGGCACGGCGTGGGCCGTGGCCGTCACGCTGGCCAGCACGCTGCCGCGCTGCGTATCGTTAGCCGTGCGGACACGCAGGCTGCCGTCTGCTTGGAGTTCAAGGCCGTCCGCATCGCCGGTCTGGGGCATGACGCTGCCCAGGCTGGTGGGGGTGGCGATGGCCGCCGCCCCGGAATCGCCCTTGGGGATGCCGAGATGCAGGATGCCGGTCTCCGGGTCATAGTCCCCGCTGGCGGGCAGACCGGGATCGAGCGTGGCCACCTCCACCTGCAATCCCAGGATGGACGCGGCGCTCTGGGCGGCCCTGTCCTCGCTCTCTGCCGCGGCCTCCGCGCTCTGGCTGGCTGCCGTGGCGCTTTGGGAGGCGGCAGCGGCACGGGCGGCGGCCTCCGCCCGGCTTTGGTCGGCCTCCTCCGCCGCAGTCGCGGCGGCCTGTTGGCTGGCGGCGGCCTGCGAAGCGCAGGCGGCCGCGGCGGAGCCGCTTTCCCGGGCAGCAGCGGCACTGGCCCGGGCGGACTTTTCCGCCTGCAGGAGCTGTTCGGCCATCATGACCGGGTCTTCGTCGCTGGTGGGAGGCAGGATGACCGCCCGCTGGAGCTGCTCCAGCAGCTGCTGTCGTTCGGCCGTGGCCCTGTCCAGGCCCGTCTCGATGACTTCGGCATCGAAGCGGGTCCCGGACACCAGGTCGATCTGCTGTTCGAACGGCATGTCGCGGGTGATGGCCAGCTTCCAGCCCGCGGGCAGGGGCGCGCCGTCGTGGAGATAGGTCACGCTGCCGCCGTTGTCGTCCAGACGGGCGCTCCAGCCGACGGCGGGACGGCTGCTGCCGTCGGGACCGGTGAGGGTGACGGCCAGCTGTTCCGTCCCCCAGACCTTGAAGGAAAAAGGAAAGTCCGTGGCCGTGGCGTTGCCTTCGAACAGGGCACGGCCGGGACTGTAGGGCATGGTCATGCGAACTCCCGGAAAAAGGGCGGACATGGAAGACCGCCGCAAGGTGGAGGATGCGGACAGGCAAAGGGCTGCTAACGGGCCTGCAACCAGCTGTCGGGCAGGGGCAGGGGACGGCGTTCACTGGCATCGGACTGCCGGGCCTGGGGCAGGCTGGCGCTGTAGAGCTGCTCCAGTTCCGCGATCTTCTGGCTGTTGCTCTTGAGCAGCGGTGCCGCCAGCAGGCAGGCCAGCTTTCGGGCCAGCATGTGGGCGAAAAGGTCGTCGAACTGGTGGCAATGGCGTACGTCTTCCGTATAGAGCAGCAGGGCCCGGCTGGCGCTGGTGAGCAGGATGGTGGCATCACCGGCGGGGTCCCGTGCCAGACAGAAGGGGCGCGGCAGCAGGCCTTCGTGCCTGACTTCGTGCGCCTTGAGGCAGGCCCCGGGCAGGGCGTAGGCAAAGCGGTATTCCTGCTCGAAACCCGCGGGCAGGGCCACACGGGCCAGCCAGGCCCGGCGCTGGGCAAAGGCCCAGGGGTAGTCCCGCAGGGCCTGTCGCCGGGCGCTGTCCCAGTACAGGCGGCATTGCAGGGCCTCGGGCGTGTTCTCGTCCTCGGCGGCGATGCTGCGGGCGCCCAGAAAGCCCAGGGCCCGGTTCCAGATGGCTATCTGGGTCAGGGTGTCCATATGTTCTCCTTGTGATGGCCTCAGGCATGGGGGCACGGCTGTGCCCCCATGATGCCGGGCCCGCGGGACAGGGCGTCCGTCCCGCGGCCCCGGAAGGAAACGATCTTTGTCCGACGGCTGCGGGGAGGGTGCCGTATCCTGTGCGGATGCCCGGGCATCACGGCGGCCCGGCGCCATCCCGCCCAGGGGGCTTAGCGAACGCGCAGTTCCTTCTCGTAGGGGAAGTCCTCCTCGCGCAGCAGGGCCGCGAAGATGTGCCCGTCATGGCTGCCGCTGCCGGCCGGGGCCAGCTTGAGACGCAGCCAGTTCTTGCGCACGGCCTGGGGCACGAAGCGCCAGCCCAGGCGGGCGCCTTCCCCCAGTTCCGCTCCCTGGACGGTGATGGCGGCTCCGGGCACGTCCTGCCATTCGCCGTCGGCGCTGTCGGCCTCCTGCAGGGTCAGGGCCAGCGAGGTGGTCTGTTCTTTGGCGAAGCCCCTGGTCACGGAAATGCGCAGCGGCATGGGTTCCATGCGGCCGGGCAGACGCAGGGCCGTAAGGGGCACGGCCTTGCCGGTGCTTTCGGCGGTGAGGGGGCCTTCGAAAAGGATGCAATGACTGTCGATGATGGCCATGAAGACTCCTTGTTTCCTGAAAAGTGCATGGGGGACCGTATGACGGTCGTGCGGACAGGGCGGAGGCGGCGCCGGAAGGCGTTCCCCCGGGCACGAGGGAGTACGGGGGAAGGCCCTGCGTGCCCGGGCGGCGCCATCCCCCGGGGGATCGTGCCGGGAGCAGGGATCCCGGCGGCAGCGGGCGCCGCAGGGCAGCCCTTCCCCCGGTCGTGCGCTCCTAGATGGACGCCTCGTCCGAGGCGATGGCATCGCACTGGCGCACGGGGCGGCCGTGCAGCACGGGCACGGCCCTGGCATCGAAGAATTCGCCGTAGTGCAGCTGCACCTGCCCGGCGTCGGAGTTCTGGAGTTCCAGCGCGGTGAGCACGTCGGCGTTGGCGTACCAGACGGCTTTCCGGCGCAGATGCTGGGGCATGCGGTTCTTGGCTTCGATGGTCAGCTTCTGCAGGTCAACGAAACCTTCCTCGCCCTTGCGCTTGCCCAGCGCGGCCACGGGCACGTTGGCGATGCGCACCACCCCGCGCCAGTCGCGCACGGCCAGACCGCAGCGCCAGTTGTATTTGTCGCCCGTGACCTGATATTTGCGGCCGTTCCCGTCCTGTGCCATGTAGATCTTGAGGTCCTCGTGGGAAAGGCCGCCGCGGCTGCCCTTGGGATAGATGCCGTGCACGGACTGCGGCCCCCAGGAGACCAGCCAGAGCGAGGTGCAGCCGCCGTCGCGGCCACCGGCATCCAGCACGTTCTCGGCATCGCTGGCCGGGTAACGCATGGCCAGGCCGTTGAATTCGTCGGGGTTGCGGTTGCTGTCGCCGTAGAACAGGGTGCGGGCCACCTTCTGGCGCATGGCCTCGGCAAAGGCGATGCCCTCGCTCATGCGGAAGGAACGGTCGCGGTCGCCGTACAGGCGGATCTCTTCCACATCCAGTTCCATGATGGCCTCAAGGATGCCGCAGCCTTCCTTGACCTGGCTCCACTGGGACTTGGCGGGCGGCGTGCCCTGATAGAGGCGGCGCCAGTACACGGCGGGCAGGCCGGTGCGGATGCGCGTCAGATGGCCGTCGGACTGGTTGGCTTCCATCCAGGGCACGTCATCCATGATGTCGTTGGTCTTGTTCATCAGCTCGATGATCTGGCCGGCCTTGTCGCCGCGATAGAACTGCTCCATTTCGGCCAGCGTGGCCACAAAACCCAGAGTGGCGGACATGAGGTCTCCTTGGCAAAGGTGGTCGGGGAAGGGCCGTCACCGGCCCGGTATGAAAAGGCGTAACAGGGAACTATGCGTTGCGTCGGCCCGGAGCGCGGGGCAGCCGCCGGGACCGGCGGGAGAGGGAAAACACGGCAGGGGCCGCACGGACTGGAGTCAGGGACGTCGCCAGCCCGGGCGTACTTTCTGGCAGGGGCGGCCCTCCCCCAAAAAACATGCTGCGGCCGGCGTTGACACGTCCCAGGGCAATGGCCCGGAGTGCCCCGGTCAGGAGGGGCAGCGCCGCGCCCGGCGCCGTCAGGGACGCTGCGAGCTCCAGCCCGCGTACATGCGCTCTTCCAGGGGCGGCAGGCTGCCGCCGCCTTCGCTGCCGGGCAGGCTGTCCTCCAGCAGGCTGTCGGCCAGTCGGCTGAAAAAGCGCAGCACGGCCGGATGGTTGCCGTAGCCGCTTTCTTCCAGCAGGCGGCCGATGCTCTTGTCCGTGTCGAAGCGGTCCAGGGCCAGCTGGGCCCGGGCCACGGTGGCTGCCAGATGCTCGCCGCCCAGCTGCGGATCGTCGGCCACTTCCTGCCGCCATTGCTCCACCTGCTGCTGCCAGCGGGCACGGCGCAGGGCATCGGTCTGGCGCAGATGGGCCTCCAGCCGGGCGGTCTCACCGGCGGCGGGCTGCTTTTCCTGCCCCTCGGCAGCTGCCTGGCCGGGGGCTGCGGGCTGGCCTTCCTCCGGGCCGCTGCCCAGCAGGGGCGCCGCAGGGGGCGTCCCTCCCTGGTCAGGGGGCAGACCGTAGAGGCCGCTTTCCGGCCGGGGGGCCATGCCGCCTTCGTCAAAGATCGCTTCCGTTTCGGGCATCGTCTTCCTCCTGTGTCAGAAAAAGTCGGGGCAGGTGGGAGGGATCGGCCTCCCGCAAAAGGCGCAGCACGGCCACGCCCACATGGCGGCGTCCCTCCTCCCAGTAGATCTGGCCGGCCGGGGTCCCCGGGCCCGGACAGGCGGCGCTGAAGCAGCGCCCGGCCTGCAGCAGCCAGCGCAGCAGGTCGCGTCCTTCCGCCGAGGTCATGAGGTCGTCCACGGCCCGGCACAATCCGGTCCGCCAGCGCTGCTGGGCCGGAGAAGCGGGGGCAGCGTCCCCGGCCGGAAAAAGCCGGTCATCGTGCGTCATGCCTGTCCTCCCGGGGGCGGCGTCATGCCGTTCGGCTGTTGCGGCCGCAGGGCGGGGGAAGCCCCGGCGGCCAGGTTGGCCAGTACCTGCAGGACGGAGCTCTTTTCCCCTTCCACGGTCAGGCCGCTGTCGGCCAGGGTGTGGCCCAGGTCGGCGGCCTTCTGCAGCAGTTCCAGCTGCTGTTCCGCCTGCCGCGCCTCCTCGCGTCCGGCCCGCATCCGGGCCCGTTCCTCGCGGGGGCGGGTCAGGTTCGCGGGCAGGCCGAGGCTTTGGGCATAATTGTCCAGCAGGTTGTCCACATCCACGCTGTCCAGGGCTTCGGGCCAGGCCGAGGCCGCCTTGAGGGTCAGGGCCAGATACTGGTCCGTGGCGCTGATGCCCACCAGTTTCTGGGCCTGCGCCAGCAGGGAGACGAATTCCACCTTGAGGTGGCGTCCGCTCAGCTCCGGCGGGCAGGGCGGCAGCATGTCCAGGGCCAGCATGAGCCGGAAGGTACGGTCGATGAGCGGTATCAGCAGCTCGTCGTGCAGGCGTTCCAGCACGGGGCCGATGAGCAGCAGCTTCTCTTCCTCGCGGGCGGCGATCTCGCTGGCCGTGACCTTGCTGCGTCCTTCCAGGATCAGGCGGAACAGATCATTGTAGAGCCCGGCCCGTATCTGCTGCTGCACGGCTTCCATGGCGGAACGGGCCTGGGCCAGATCGGGCTTGACCTGCAGCAGGGGCGTGGCCACGGGCTGGCTCTGCCCGGGCAGGCTGTCCACGAAGTTGATGCCGCCGGGCGTCAGGTCGAGCCCCACGGAGCGCAGGCCCGCATGGACGCTCATGGGCGGGTCCACGGCCTTGTGGATGGCCTTGAGCGTGGTGATGCCCATCTGTTGCAGCATGCGGCAGTCGGGCAGGGCATCCATGGCGGGCGAGCGGCCGTAGACATCGTTGGCCGCCACGTCCCAGCGCGGACCGAAACCGGGAAAGCCCAGGAAGCCGGATTCCTTCAGGGGCACGACCTGTCCTTCCCGGCCTTCCAGCCAGTAGACCGATGCCCAGGGCATGTGGCATGGCCCCGCCAGCCGGGGGAGGCGTTCCGTGCGCGGCAGTACGGCATGGATGACCGCATGACGCTGGTCCGGCGTGCGCCGGGCCGCCAGCCGCAGGTTTTCCGGCAGGGCCTCCGGGCCGAAGCTCTGCACCATCTGGCGCAGGCTCATGTGCATGCGGTGGAAGACCGTATCCACCCGCCGGGCCGCGTCCGTATCCAGCACGTACTGTCCGGCGCAGAGCGGCACGAAGCGGAAGCCGTGGCGCAGGTCGGCCAGCTCGAAGACGAAGGCCGTGCCGAAGGTCCCCAGTTCCGCATAGATGGTGTGCATGGCGTTGTAGAAGTTGCAGCGCTGCAGCACAACACGCATGCGGGCCTCCACCTCATCCAGATAGCGCTGGCCCGCGTGGCTGCGCGAAAGGTCGGGGTCGTCCAGGGCCAGCCGGAACCAGGGCCGGGCAGGGCTGGTCATGCCGCCCTGCAGGCCGGCGGCCAGGGTCCGCATGGCCAGGATGCCCGTGGCATCCACCAGCGAGCGGTTGAGCAGGGGGCGGTCGTCCAGGCTGTCGCCGGTACGGAAACGGGTGGGCAGAAAGTGCCCGGCCAGACTCTCCCAGGCCGTGTCCCAGGGCGAACGCCGTTCCAGCAGGGCCCGGTAACGCCGGGCCAGGGCCGGGACGCGCAGGGCAAGGCGATCTTCGGCTTCCGGCCGTTCCGCCGCGGGAGCCGGGGGGCCCTGACGCGCTGCCCCCAGCAGGGCCCGCATCACGGGGCGCTGTGCCGGACGCATCCTACTGCCCCAGCAGGGTCTTGCCGCGGTTCTCCTGCGAGGTCAGCGGCGTGGTGTGGATGGAGGCCCGGATGCCCGCGGCCTTGCTGGCCTTGTCCTTCTGGTTCTGGCGGGCGGCCGTGGCCGCTTCGGTGACGGGTTTGGGCGTGGCCGCCTTGGGGGCGGGCTGGACTTCCGGTACGCTGGGGCTGGAGGATCCTCCGAATCCCATATGTCCTCCTTGGGGATGAAGGTTGGTTACTGAGGGGCCCTGGGGCCGGACGGTGATACGGCAACGGCATGCTCCAGGGTCTCCGGCGTGCAGAGCAGCTGGATGCCGTCCACATGGACGCCGCGCCGGGCCAGCCAGCAGGCGGCGGGCAGGCGCCCCGTGATGACGAAACCGCAGGCCGTGGCCAGATGCCAGGCATGGCGGTTGCTGACCGGGCACAGGCCCCAGAGGGCGCTGGTCCCCGTCTGCCGGAAGACCCGGCGGAAGGCGGCGCGGGCCAGCGGCACGGCCAGCGGAAAGGCCGGGCGGAAGACCGTGAAGTCGAATTCCCGGACCTGTCCCCGCCAGGGGCTGAACAGCCCGCAGGCCAGGACCGTGCCGTCAGGGGCCGTGGCCTGCAGGAGCAGACGGCCGGGGGCACTGACCAGACGCAGCCAGTCCTCTTCCCGGGGATCGGCCCAGGCATACATGGCGCAGCCCGTGAGCCCTTCCCGGCACATGCGGGCGAAAAGGGCTTTCCGGCCCGCATCGTCCCGGACGGCGTCCAGACGGAAAGCGTCCTGCACGCCGGCCTGGCCGCAGTGCCGTGTTTTCGTGTGTTCCATACGGGCTCCTGCTGTTTGCGGTGTCACGGAAGGGGATGGACGCGGGCCACCACCGGCGGCCGCGACGCCGTCCCGGAACGAAAGCGGAGCGGCAGTATCGCGGGGCTCCCCCCTGTCCCGGCGGGTCTCCCGGTATGGCCGTTGCCGCGGGCGATCCCGGCGACAGCTCCCCCCGGCCATGCCGTTGCCGCGGGGAGGGGACAGGGCCCCGTTCATCGTCCCAGCCCCAGCACGTCATAGCTGATGCGGGCCCGGGCCGGGGGCAGGGGGGGCTCCAGAGGACGGAAGCCCGTGACCGCGTAGCGCAGCGCATCGGCGGCGTGGCTGGAGCCGTCATGCAGCGGGCCGGAGGAGAACTGTTCCTGCCGGGGCCGCCATTGCCGCCGGTAGGAGCGCAGGGCCGCCAGCCCGGCGGCACAGTGGCGGCTGTCGAACCAGAGCCGGGGCAGGGCGCGGCGCACGGCATCGATGCCGTCGGCCAGCGGCAGGGACGGGGCGATGCCGAAGCGGATACCCAGGCGGGCGGCGCTCTCCAGACGACTCTGGCCCGTGCCCAGCTCCCGCACCCGGATGTCGTGCGGGGCCAGATGGCGGCCGTAACAGAAGCCGCGTCCCGCGATGCCGTCGGCTGCGGCCGTCCCTTCCGGCCGGGCCTTGGCGGCCAGCACGGCCGCATAATGGGCCAGGCCCTCGCCGCTGGCCTCGTAATAGTCCAGCATGCGCCAGGCGCCGGAGGGCTCCACCTGGAAGAACCAGATGGCCGTGGCGTCGTCCATGCCCAGGTCCCAGGCCGTATGCACGGGCAGGTCGGGGCTCACCGGCAGGGGACAGATGCGTCCCGCCAGATCGGCGGCATCCAGCAGGGCGGCATAATAGGCCCCGCGCACAGCGGCGGCGAAGGAACATTCGAATTCCTGCCGGTACTCGGCCTCGCTCATGCCGCGGCGGGCGGCGTCCAGCTCGGCCTGCGGCAGGTAGCCCGTCTGCGAGGCCGGGAAGCGGAAGCGTGACCAGCCCTCCGCCGCCCCCAGACTGCCCGCCAGCTGCCAGACATCATACAGCAGGTTGTCACAGCCCTTGGGCGTGCCGCAGAACAGGGCCCGTCCCTGCCGGTCCGCCAGCGCGGGGCGCAGGATCTGGCTCCAGACTTCGCGGGGCATGTCGGCGGGCTCGTCCAGCACCAGATCATCCAGATACAGGCCGCGCAGGGCCTGGGCGTTGTCCGTGCCGTACAGGCGGATGCGCGCGCCGTTGGGCAGGTCGCAGCGCAGTTCGCCTTCATGGAAGCGGGTGCCGGGGATGACGCCCGCGAAATGCCGCAGATAGTCCCAGGCCACGGCCTTGGCCTGTCCCAGATAGGGGGCGGCGTAGGCGGCGCGCCAGTCCGTCCGGGAGGTGCGCAGGGCCGCCCGCAGCAGGTCGTTGACGGCAGCCACGGTCTTGCCGAAACGGCGATGGCAGAGCAGCACGCAGAAGCGGGTGCGCTGCTGGTGGAAGCGCCACTGCAGGGGGCGCGGCGCATAGGGGATGATGCAGGGCGTTTCCATGAGGGGCTCGGCGGGGTTCAGGTTCATGAAGGGCCGTCTTCCGGCTCCTGCCCGGCCCAGATGATGCGCAGGGGCGCGGGCGGCTTCCGGTCGCCGTCCTGTGGCGCGCCCTCCTGCTCCAGCGTGCGGGCAAGGGCGTGCAGTTCCTTGATCTCTTTGACGATGTCGATGCTTTTTTCCGAAACGTCGGCCGTGTCGAGGTGTTCGGTCAGGCGTTGCAGGCGCTCGTGCAGGGCTTTTTCCAGGGCTTTTTTCCGGCGGCGTACCGGCATCACTACACCTCCCGGGGAGGACGGCAGCGCAGCAGGGCGGCGCCGGGCAGCTGCTGCCAGCGGTCCTCCTGCCGTTCCAGGTGCCGTTCCAGACGTTGCAGCAGACGTTCCAGGCCGTAGAAGCGCGCTTCCTGGGCCTGCAACTGGCTGTGCAGGCGGCCTGCCTCCTCCCGCAGGGCGCGCACCTCGTCCGCCAGGGGCGTCAGGAGCTCCCGTTCCTGTGCCAGAGCCTGTTCCAGCAGATCGAGACGGCGCAGCCACAGGGCTTCCCGCTGCTGTTCGTCCTGGCGGCAGCGCAGATGTTCGGCCCGGGGGACGAAGCTGCGGCGCAGGCTCCACAGGGCCCAGAGCAGCAGGCCCTGAACCAGGGCCAGCAGCAGGGGCAGGAGCGCGGCGGGCAGATGGGTGGTCATGGGCGTCTCCGTGGTTCAGAAGGGCAGGCCCAGCATACCGGCCAGCAGACTCAGGATCTGGTCCAGGGCCGGGGGCGGCAGGTCATCCAGCAGGTCGGGGGCCAGCAGGGGCAGGAGCAGCAGGCGCACGGGCACTTCCCAGCAGAAGAGCAGGGCCAGCACCCAGCCCAGGAAGGAGCGCCACAGGCGCAGCACGCTGGAAGGGGCCTGTTCCGTTTCCCGTTCGTTGAGGCGTATCTGGGCGGCCAGCAGGTCCCGCCGTTCCCGGCTGCTGCCTGCCAGGTCGCGCAGCAGCCGGCCGCCCAGGTCGCGCAGCAGGTCCCACATCACTGCGCCTCCCGTTCCAGATCGGCCAGATGCTGGTGCAGGGCCTTCACCCTGTTGCGCCAGCCCGTCAGGAAGACCTTCATGGACGGACGGGACGCGGCCAGACGCCGGTAGAAGGCGTCCCGCAGGCGCAGGCTGCTCCGGGCCGCGTACCAGTCCAGATGCACGTCGGCCAGCGCGTTGGCCAGTTCGCGGGTGTCCGGGCCCATGATGCCGTCCTCGGTGATGGGGGAATAGTGGTCGAGCTGGGTCTCGCCCGTGGCGTTCATGGCTTCCTGCAACTGCTTCACGGCCCGGCTGGCGCCCATGTTGACTGCACCGTCATAGAGCGTGACGGCCAGCGGCAGGGGCAGGCGGTCGCAGCCCAGGGCCTCCCAGAAATGCCTGCGGAACAGGCGGGCCGCCTGCTCCCTGGTGCAGGCGCGGATGTCGTCGGCGTCGATGTCGCCGTCATGGTCCAGATCCAGGCTGAAATAGTCGCAGTCCGGGCCCGTGCGCCGGGGGCAGGTGGCGCATTGCCGGGCGTCGCGCAGGCAGCGCTCCCTGGCCTGCCGGGCCAGATCCGTGACCCAGCGCAGGGAGATGCCGTGATTGGTGATGCCGCCGGGATCGGCTTCATGGTCGGAAAGGCCGCCTTCCCAGCGGGCCGTGAACGTATGGGCCAGAGTGAAGTTGTCGCGCATATGCCCTCCTGCGTGGTGGTGGCGTGATGGCGGGGCGGTGCCGCCCCCGTGAGGCCACCATGCCGGAAAAGGGCGTGGGCGTAAGTTTGAAGGATTTCAGCAGGCGAGGGAAAGGCTCCCGGAAAGGAAGAGCATGAGAAAGGGGCGGCGGTGGGCCGCCTGGGGAGCGGAGGACGCGGAAGGCGGGGACGCGCAGGAAGGAATACGGTGCCGGATCGCGGGGATGTCCCGTCTTCCCGGGGGGCTGTCCGCCGCACGGGGCAGGCCGCGGACAAAAAAACGGGAAAGGCCGCAGCCTTTCCCGTCCGGCCTGAAAGGGAGATCGGGGATCAGCTCCGGAGGGGGGCGCCGGGTCCCTCGGGGACTTCGGCCGGCAGTTCCGCCTCCTGCTTGAGCAGCTGCCAGACGCGCCGGTCCGTGATGCCGTAACGGCGGGCCAGGAAGCGCACCTCGGCATTGCTGGAGGTCCCGGCGGCCGTATGGCGACTGAAGGCGCCGAGCAGCTCCCGCTGGCGTACCTGGCGGGCGAGACGGGCGCAGCGGGGGATGTACAGACAGGTGCCGCCATAGGCAGCCAGCAGGCGGCGCAGGGCGGGCCCGGGCAGCAGGGCGCGCAGCGGATGCCCTTCCGCCGGGAAGCGGCGGGGGATGCGCAGGGGTCAGGCCGCCGCAGCGGCGCAGGAGCGCATGCAGGGCGGCATCGTCTTCCAGCACCAGGCGCAGCAGGCGCACGCTTTCGGGCAGGAGGGGCAGCAGGCTGTCCCAGTCCGGGGCGGCAGGCAGCGTGTCGTGTCGCCGGCAGGGCAGGGCCGG
Source organism: Desulfovibrio piger (assembly GCF_900116045.1). Classification (NCBI taxonomy): domain Bacteria; kingdom Pseudomonadati; phylum Thermodesulfobacteriota; class Desulfovibrionia; order Desulfovibrionales; family Desulfovibrionaceae; genus Desulfovibrio; species Desulfovibrio piger. Next base: position 1,389,165 of record NZ_LT630450.1, on the reverse strand, counting down.
CCCGCCGCTACTGGACCACATGGCGGGCCTCCGGGGCCAGGGGCCCGAGGGGGTGCAGGGGGGCGCGCATCCCCGGGGACCGTCCCGTGTCGTCCGGCGGCCGTCCGGTGGTGCGGGGCACAGGGGCCGTCATGGCTTCCGGGGCGGGAGGCACGGCAGCGCCGGACCGCCGGGGGCCGGTCTGCATGTCTTCCAGCATGCGGGCGATGCGGCGCAATTGCTCCGCGGCCCAGAGCAGGGAACCCTCGGCGGGCTCCTCCTCGCTGCCGGTGTGCTGCGTCAGGAGACGCTGGAACTGTTCCAGGGATCGTGTGTTCATGTCGGCTACTCCCTTTCTGAGGATGGGCACGGGGTCCCGCGCCGGATGGCTGCGGAAAAGTTGTGCTGTCAAAAAGTTTTCTTTTGCCCTGAAAAGGCAGGCCCTGCCCGCTGTATCCATTGCCATTAGTTACAGGTTGTTCTATGTTTGACAGCAGCCATAGCCGTACTATTTACATGTTTTCTTTTTTCAATCAAAGGAAAAATTTTTAACTTTTCTTTTAAAAACATTTAATATATTGTTTTTAATGAATAAAATTTTTTGGAGCGCGCATGGAAGCCAAAAATAGATTTTCCTTTATTTCAACACAGGGCTTTGCCGACCGCCTGCGCCGTCGCCGCCTTGCCCTCGGCCTGCGCAAGCAGGACCTAGCCGCGCAGGTGGGGGTCAGCCTGACCACCATCCAGCAGTATGAGAACGGCCAGCTGCCCAAGGGGGAGTTCGCCGTCCGGCTGGGGGCCGCCCTGCGCTGCTCGCTGGACTGGCTGCTGGCCGGACAGGGGAATGTGGAAGGGGCCCTGCAGGAGCAGTGGGCCGGTCTGGTCATGGTGCCCATGGTGGAGGCGCGCCTTTCCGCCGGGACGGGGAGTTTCGAGACCAGCGCCGACGTGGTGCGGCACTATGCCTTCCGCGAGGATTTTTTGCGCCGCAAGGGCAGTCCGTCGCACATGGCCCTGCTGCGGGTCTCCGGCGACAGCATGGAGCCGCGCATCTGCCACAACGACGTGGTCCTTGTGGACCAGAGCCAGAAAGACCCGGTGCCCGGCCGCATCTATGCCGTGAGTGTGGAGGACCTGGTCTACCTCAAGGTGGTCAATGCCATGCCGGGGCGCCTGATCCTCAGCAGCTACAATCCCGCCTATCCGCCCATCGAGGCCTGCACCACCGACCAGCTGGCCGACCTGGTGCGCATCGTGGGGCGGGCGGTCTGGGTGGGGCGTGAGCTGGATTGACGGCGCGGCCCGCGGGCAGGGGGCGATGTCGTCAAAACATAGTAAAAAACTTTATTTTTTTATTATGTAAAATCACTAGGATAACAAAAAATATCCGTGATGCAGGCGTTTTTTCGGCCTTCGCTGACACTTTGCTGACAGCCGCAGGCGCAGTGTGGAGATGCGGACAGGGGCCTGTCCGCCGGAGCCGGTGACGCAAGGCCGCGCCCCGACCCCCGATAGTTACGGCTGGCGGCCATGCCGCCAAAGGAGATACCCATGCGTCTGCTGCTTTCTTGTGTGATGGTTCTGGCTCTTGCTTTCCCTGTCATGGCTGCCCAGGGCGGTTTCCAGGGACCGGGACAGGCTTCCGGCGGTTTCCAGGGACCCACGTCCGGCGTCCAGGCCGATACCGTGGCCAAGGCCCTCAAAGCCTGGGACGATGCGCCGGTGATGCTGACGGGCCACATCGTGGAACGTGTGGCCGGCAGTGATGACAAGTACAATTTCCGTGACGCCACGGGCACCATCGTGGTAGAGATCGACCATGAGGTGTTCGCCGGACGCACGGTGACGCCCTCCGACCGGGTGCGCCTTTCCGGCAAGCTGGACAAGGAGATGATGGATCCCACCAAGGTCGACGTGAAGGTCCTGGAAATCCTCAAGTAGTCTAGTCTGACAGGCGGGCCGTGCGCCACCGGCGGACGGCCCGCCAGCGGAGTCGTGATGCGAATTGTTTCTGTGCTGCTTCTGCTGGCCGCCGGCCTGCTGCTGCTCCCGCCGGGTACCGGTGCGGCGGGCTTCGTGGGCCCCGGCGTCTCGCCGACGCTGACCCGCGCGGCCGACGTGCTCAATGCCTGGGACGACGCCCCGTGCGTCCTGGAAGGCCACATCCTGGAAAAGATCCCCCGCAAGGACCGTTATCTTTTTGAGGACGGGAGCGGCCGCGTGGTGGTGGAGATAGAACACGAGACCTTCGGGCACCTGACGGTCACCCCGCAGGACAAGGTGCGCCTGGTGGGGCATGTGGACTGGAGCTCCAAGCATCCCAATGAGGTGGAGGTGGACGCGCTGGCCATCATCCCGTGATGTTCCGGCCCTGCGGGGCCTTTTTGACGGCGGTCCGTCCGCCGGTTTTTCCATCCTTCAGGGGGCGCACGGCGCCCCGTCCTTTTTTGCGGAGGTGCGCATGGTGCCTGTCTCTGTCCTGCTGGTGGAAGATAACGAGGACATCCTCGCCAACCTGTACGCCTATCTGGAGCCCCTGGGCTATGAACTGGATTGCGCCCGCAACGGCCGTACGGGCCTCGAGATGGCGGCGTCCGGCCAGTTCGACCTGGTGGTGCTGGACATCATGCTCCCCGGCCTGGACGGCATCAGCCTGTGCCGCGCCCTGCGCGGGGAACACGGCGTGCAGGTGCCGGTCATCATGCTGACGGCCCGCGATACCGTGGCCGACCGCGTGCTGGGCCTGGACGCCGGGGCCGACGACTATCTGGTCAAGCCCTTTGCCCTGCGCGAGCTGGAGGCCCGCATCCGGGCCCTGCTGCGGCGGGGCCGCGCGCAGGAGAACGCCCAGGGCGGCGAGCTGCGGGTGGATGACGTCTGCATCGATGTGGCCGGGCACCGGGTCACGCGGCAGGGCCGCGAGGTCAGGGTGAGCCCCACGGGCTTCCGCATCCTGTGCGAGCTGGCGCGCCGGGCTCCCGCCCTGGTCCGTCGCGAGGAGCTGGAGCGCCGCCTCTGGGGCGACGACCTGCCCGGCGGCAGTGCCCTGCGGACGCACATCCACGAACTGCGCCAGCATCTGGACAAGCCTTTCGGCAGCCCCGTGCTGCACACCATCTCCCATGTGGGCTACCGCCTTGGCCGTGAAGAGGAGCCGGAGGCGTGAGCGGCGGCTCGTCCATCCGGCGGCGGCTGCTGGTCGCGTTCATGCTGCTGGCCGCCGGCCTCGGCCTGACCATGGGCATGGTGGGCCTGCTCTCCTATGACAGGCTGGGCACCCACCTGGTGGACTGGTACGCGCGTCCGGTCATGAATGCCCTCATCGAGGCCGAGGAGCGCTCGCGCCGCGCCGAGGACAGGGGACGGCACAACAATCTGGTCTACGGGGCCGATCTGGCGGGCCTCATGGATCTGCAGTTCCGGGTGGGCAAGCAGATCCCCCAGGAATGGCGCACGCTGGACCCCGGACTGCATTTCTTCGACCGCATGGAGAATTTCGTCTTCCTTGAGGAGCACAAGGGCGTGCGCTACGCCCTGAGCGGGCACACGGGCCTGCTGGTGACCATCAAGGCCCAGCTGACCCGGGTGCTGGGCCTGTGCGCGGGCCTGGGCCTGGCCGTGGCGGCCCTGCTGGCCTTCCTGCTCAGCCGGCGGCTCACGGGGCAGCTGACCGCGCTGACCCGCACCGTGTCCCGCGGCTCTGTGCCCCGTGCCGGTGACGACTATCCCGGCCTGCCTCCGTTGCCGCAGGTGGCCCTCAATGACGAGGTGGGCGTGCTGGCCCGGGCCATCGCCAGCCGCGAGGAGGCCCTGCGCCGTTTCGTCCAGCGCGAAAGCTTCTTCACCGGTGATGTGAGCCACGAGCTGCGCACCCCCCTGACCGTCATGCAGGGCGGGCTGGAGGTGCTGGAACTGCAGCTGGAGCGCCTGCCCGGCGCCGAACGCTGCGCGCCCACGGTGGAGCGCCTGCAACGCACGGTGCACGACATGTCCGCCACGGTGGGCGTGCTTCTGCTGCTGGCCCGCCGCCCCGAGAACATCGAGCTCGAGCCCGTGGATCTGGCCCTGCTGGTGCGCGAGACGGCCCAGGGGCAGGACTGCTTTTCGCTGGACCTTCCCGAAAGCCGGGAAGTGCAGGCACAGCCCGCCCTGGCGGGTATCGTCGTCAAGAATCTGCTGGACAATGCCCGGCTTTACTCGGAAAATGGCCGCGTTGCCGTGCACCTGGACGGACATGCGCTCCAGGTGTGCAATGCGGGGCGCATCCCCGAGGATATGGACATCTTTGCCCGCGGGGTGCGTGCCCGTGTCCGGGGGGATGCCACGCCGGGCGGCAGCGGTCTGGGCCTGTCGCTGGTGCGTCGCGCCTGCGAGCATCTGGGCTGGTCGGTGAGCTACCGGCACAGCGGAGAAAACGAGACACTGTTCGAGGTGCGTTTCGTGCCGGACAGTGATGGAGAACATGTGTGAAGATCAGCATGAGCAAGGGCCGCTTGCTGGCCGTACTGGCCCTGCTGCTGGGCTGCGCGCTGCTCTGGCGGGGATTTTTCGAGCCCGGCAGGCAGCGCGGCATGCCGCAGGACACGCCGCCGGTGCGCGTGGCCACGGCCCTGGCGCAGGACATGCCCCATTTCCTCAACGGGCTGGGCACGGTGGAACCGTCCAGCGACGTGCTGGTGACCAGCCGGGTGGACGGGCATCTGCAGCGCCTGCATTTCACGGAAGGACAGTTCGTCCGCAAGGGCGACCTGCTGGCCGAGATCGACCCCCGGCCCTTCGAGGCCGCCCTGGGCGAGGCCCGCGGTGCCCTGGCCCGCGACACGGCCCAGCTGGAGAACGCCCGCCGCGACCTGGGCCGCTATGAAAAGCTGGTGAGCGGCGGCCATATCGCCCGGCAGGAATACGACAACCAGCGCGCCCTGGTGCGCCAGTACGAGGGCACGGTGCAGTCCGACAGGGCCGCCGTGGATTCCGCGGCCCTGCAGTTGCAGTACAGCCGCATCACGGCCCCGGCCGACGGCGTGCTGGGCCTGCGCAAGGTGGACGAGGGCAACATGGTGCGCGCCTCCGATACCGAGGGCCTGGTGCGCATCACCCTGCTGACGCCTTCCTATGTGGTCTTCACCCTGCCGGAAAGCCGTGTGCCCCTGGTGGCGCAGCACTGGCGCGAGGCCCGCAAGAACGGCGGCCGCCTGCTGGTCCAGGCCTGGGACCGCGAGCAGCGGGCCCTGCTGGCCCAGGGCTTTTTGCTGAGCATGGACAACCAGATCGACACCGCCACGGGCACGGTGAAGCTCAAGGCGGAATTCGCCAACGAGGACCACACCCTCTTCCCCAACCAGTTCGTCAATGCCCGCCTGCTGGTCACGGTCCTGCCCGGGGCCGTCACGGTGCCCACCGCCGCGGTGCAGCTGGGCAGCCGCGGCTCCTACGTCTATGTGGTGGACAAGGATACCGTCCGCCTGCGCGAGGTGACGCCCGGCGTGCGTACCGACAGCCTGACCGTCATCGACAAGGGCCTTGCCGCGGGCGAGGTCGTGGTGGTGGACGGGGTGGACCGTCTGCGTGACGGCCTGCGCGTGCGCGTGACGGCCAGCATGGAGACCCCGCGCGTGACCGTGCCCGACACCGGGAGCGGGGAGTGATCCCCGGAGAGGGAAGGGGAGCCTCCGGCACTGCCCCGATGCCCGTGGCGCTGCGGCCGGCGGGCACGGCCTGCGGCCGCCTTCCGGCGGCGCGGACGCGCAAGGCGTTCCCCTGGGGCCCTGTCCCTTCTCCGGCGTGCTCTGCCCTGGGGACCCGCTCCCCGGCAAAGGGGGCGCGCGGTGGGCGACCGGTGCCGTGGACAGGGGGCGTCCCTTGCGTTGCGGAGCCCCCGCAAGGGGCGGCACTGACGGCCCGTGTCCCCGTCCCTCCAGGACAGCGGGCGCAGGCCCCATCCCTTCCTTTCCCGGCTTCCCGATCCTCCGCAGGGCGGGGGCCCGCCGTTTCCCGCTGACAGCTCCGCCCCCGGTTCCAGAAGACAGACGAGCAGCTCCATGAACATTTCCCGCATCTTCATCCTCCGGCCCATCGCCACCTCGCTGCTGATGGTGGCCCTGCTCCTTTCCGGGCTGCTGGCCTATCATTATCTGCCCATGGCGGCCCTGCCGCAGATCGACTACCCCACCATCCAGGTGCAGACCCTGTATCCCGGGGCCTCGTCCGAGGTCATGGCCGCGGTGGTCACCTCGCCGCTGGAACGGCAGCTGGGCACCATGTCGGGCCTTGTGCAGATGACCTCCCTGTCCTCGGCCGGGGCCTCGGTCATCACCCTGCAGTTCGACCTTTCCGTGCCCCTGGACGTGGCCGAGCAGGAGGTGCAGGCCGCCATCAACGCGGCGGACAACCTGCTGCCCTCCGATCTGCCCAACCCGCCGGTCTACAACAAGGTCAATCCGGCGGACCCGGCCATCATGACCCTGGCGGTCTACAGCGACGCCATGCCCCTGACCCGCCTGGAAGACCTGGTGGACACCCGGCTGGCGCAGAAGATATCGCAGATAACCGGCGTGGGCCTGGTGACCCTGTCGGGCGGGCAGCGGCCCGCGGTGCGGGTGCAGGTCAACCCCTCGGCCCTGGCCTCGGCCGGGCTGACCCTGGCCGACGTGCGCTCGGCCATCGCCTCGGCCAACGTCAACGACGCCAAGGGCAGCTTCGACGGCCCCCAGCGCACCAGCACCATCGACGCCAACGACCAGCTGGCCTCGGCCGAGGAATACGCGCGCACCATCATCGGCTACAAGGACGGCGCGCCCCTGCGCCTGGAGGATGTGGCCACCGTGGAGGAGGGCGCGGAGAATGCCCGCCTGGCCGCCTGGGTGGCCGACGGGCAGCAGGGCTTCCGCCCGGCCATCGTGCTTTCCATCCAGCGCCAGCCCGGCGCCAACGTCATCACCGTGGCCGACAGCATCACCCGCCTGCTGCCGCAGCTGCAGCAGGCCCTGCCCGGGCATGTGCGGGTGCAGGTGGTGACGGACCGCACCACCACCATCCGGGCCACGGTGCATGACGTGCAGCTGGAACTGGTGCTGGCCGTGGCCCTGGTCATCGCGGTCATCTGGATCTTCCTGCGCAACGTGCAGGCCACCATCATCCCGGCCCTGGCCGTGCCCCTGTCGCTGGTGGGTTCGCTGGGCGTCATGTATCTGGCGGGCTTCTCGCTCAACAACCTGACCCTCATGGCCCTGGTCATCGCTTCCGGCTTCGTGGTGGACGACGCCATCGTGGTCATCGAGAACATCAGCCGCTACCTGGAGAACGGCTACAAGCCCCTGCAGGCGGCCCTCGTGGGGGCCGGGCAGATCGGCTTCACCATCATCTCCCTGACCCTGTCGCTGGTGGCCGTGCTCATCCCCCTGCTGTTCATGGGCGACGTGGCCGGGCGCCTGTTCCGCGAATTCGCGGTCACGCTGGCCGTGACCATCCTCATCTCGGCCGTCATCTCCCTGTCCCTGACGCCCATGCTCTGCGCGGTCATGCTGCGGCCGGAACGGCACAGGGAAGGGGAGGAGACCTTTTTCCCGGCCCTGCTGCGCTGGTATGAAGGCAAGCTGGACTGGGTGCTGGCCCACCAGCGCCTGACCCTGGCCGTGGCCGTGGGCACCCTGCTGCTGAGCGTGGCCATGTACGCGCTGGTGCCCAAGGGCTTTTTCCCCACGCAGGACACGGGCGTCATCCAGGGCATCGCGGAATTCCCGCAGGACACGTCCTTCGCGGCCATGGCCCGGCGGCAGAAAGAGCTTTCCGACGTGCTGCTGGCCGATCCGGCCGTGGCCCGGGTGGCGTTCTTCGTGGGCGTGGACGGCATCAACCCCAGTCTGGCCACCTCGCGCCTGACCATCGACCTCAAGCCGCTGGAAGACCGCGACCACCGCGCCCCGGTCATCGCCCGGCGCCTCATGGAGCGGGCGGACAGCCTGCCGGGCATGGATCTGTTCCTGCAGCCTGTGCAGGATCTGACCGTGGAGGACCGCGTCTCGCGCACCCAGTACCAGCTTTCGGTGGAGGCCCTTAGCGACGCCCAGCTGGAAGGACGCATCCCGGACATCCTGGCGGCGTTGCGGGCGCGGCCGGAGCTGAGCCATGTGACCAGCGACCTGCTGGGCCGGGGCCGCATGCTCTGGCTGGCCATCGACCGCGACGCGGCCAGCCGTCTGGGCGTGAGCATGGACGTCATCGACAATGCCCTGTATGACGCGCTGGGCCAGCGCCTGATCTCCACCATCTTCACCCAGACCAACCAGTACAAGGTGGTGCTGGAAAGCGCCCCGCAGTTCCGGCGCGGCCCGGACGACATCGAAAAGGTCTACGTCAAGGGCAGCGAGGGCAAGCCCATCCCGCTCTCGGCCCTGGTGCGCATGGAAGAACGCTCCGCGCGCCCGGCCACCATGCGGCAGGGCCAGTTCCCGGTGGCCACCATCTCCTTCAACGTGGCCGAAGGCTCGTCCCTGGGCGCGGCCGTGAAGGCGGTGGAGGAGACCCTCGCCTCCCTGGAGCTGCCCTCGTCCCTGCGCTGCCAGTTCCAGGGCGCGGCCCATGCCTTTGCCGCGTCCACGGACAACCAGGTCTGGCTGCTGCTGGCCGCCGTGGTCACCATGTACATCGTGCTGGGCGTGCTCTACGAAAGCTACATCCATCCCGTGACCATCCTGTCCACCCTGCCGTCGGCGGGCATCGGCGCCACGCTGGCCCTCATGCTCTGCGGCATGGAGCTGGGCGTGGTGGGCATCATCGGCATCATCCTGCTCATCGGCATCGTCAAAAAGAACGCCATCATGATGATCGACTTCGCCCTGGAGGCCGAGCGGCAGGAGGGCAAGGACCCGCAGGCCGCCATCCGGCAGGCCTGTCTGCTGCGTCTGCGGCCCATCCTCATGACCACCATGGCGGCCCTGCTGGGGGCCCTGCCCCTGATGATCGGCTGGGGCATGGGCGCGGAGCTGCGCCGTCCGCTGGGCGTGACCATGGTGGGCGGACTTATCGTCAGCCAGGTGCTGACCCTGTTCACCACCCCTGTCATCTATATCTGGTTCGCGCGGCTGGCCGAAAAGCTGGGCCGCCGCGGCGGGGAGGCCGGTCATGGGCAGGCCTGAGGAGACGCCGCGTGCCCCTGTGCCCGGCAGGGAAAACGGCCACGCCCCTGAGGGGCGGGAACCGGCCCCGGCCGGGGGACGGCGCAAGCGCTTCGGGCCGGAGTTCATCCCCCTGAACCTTTCCGCGCCCTTCATCCGGCGGCCCGTGGCCACCACGCTGCTGACCATCGCCGTGACCCTGGCGGGCATGGTGGCCTTTTTCCTGCTGCCCGTGGCGCCTCTGCCCGAGGTGGATTTCCCTGTGGTCAGGGTCCAGGCCAACATGCCCGGGGCCAGTCCCGAGACCATGGCCGCCACCGTGGCCACCCCGCTGGAACGGGCCCTGGGCCGCATCGCCGGTGTGACCGAGATGACCTCCAGCAGCAGCCTGGGCTCCACGCGGATCATCCTCCAGTTCGATCTGGACAGGGACATCAACGGCGCGGCCCGTGACGTGCAGGCGGCCATCAACGCGGCCCGTTCCACCCTGCCCACCATGCCGTCCAACCCCACCTACCGCAAGGTGAACCCGTCGGGCGCGCCCATCCTCATCCTGTCCGTCACTTCGGACGTCCTGAGCCGCACCCAGCTCTACGACGCCGCGTCCACGGTGCTGGCCCAGAAGATCAGCCAGATCGCCGGGGTGGGCGAAGTGACCGTGGGCGGCGGCGCCCTGCCCGCCGTGCGCGTGGACATCTCGCCCGATGCCCTGCACCGCACGGGCCTGTCCATGGAGGACGTGCGCGCGGCCCTGGCCGGGGCCAATGCCTTTTTGCCCAAGGGGCATCTGGAGAACGAGGACACCTCCTGGACGGTGGTGGCCAGCGACCAGCTGCGCACCGCGGCCCAGTACCGCAAGGTCATCGTGGCCGAGCGCGACGGCGTCACCATCCGCCTGGGCGACGTGGCCACGGTGACGGATTCCAGCCAGGACATCCGCCAGATGGCCCTTTCCAACGGCAAGCCCTCCATCCTGCTCATCGTGTTCCGTTCGCCCGGGGCCAACATCATCGAGACCGTGGACAGGGTGAAGGCCATGATCCCGCAGCTGCGTTCCTGGCTGCCCGAAAGCGCGGATCTTTCCGTGCGCATGGACCGCTCGCAGACCATCCGGGCCTCGCTGCACGAGGTGGAGAAGAGCCTGTTGCTGTCCATGGCCCTGGTGGTGCTGGTGGTCTTCCTCTTTTTGCGCAACGGCCGCGCCACCAGCATCCCGGCCGTGGCCGCGCCGGTATCGCTCATCGGCACCTTCGGGGTCATGTATCTGTGCGGCTACACCCTGGACAACCTTTCGCTCATGGCCCTGACCGTGGCCACGGGCTTTGTGGTGGACGACGCCATCGTGGTGCTGGAGAACATCGTGCGCCGTCTGGAGATGGGCGAAAAGCCCCTGCGGGCCGCCCTGCGCGGCGCGCGCGAGGTGGGCTTCACGGTCATCTCCATTTCCCTGTCGCTGGTGGCGGTCTTCATCCCCATTTTGTTCATGGGCGGTGTGGTGGGGCGGCTGTTCCGCGAGTTCTCCGTGGTGCTGGCCACGGCCGTGCTGGTCTCCATGCTGGTCTCCCTGACCACCACGCCCATGATGTGCGCCACCCTGCTGCGGCCCTTCGACGAGGAGCTTTCCCGCCGCAGTGCCCGCCTGCGTGCGGGAGAAGGCGGCCGGCAGGGGATCTTCACCCGTGCGGGGCAGCTGTGGGGCCGCTTCCTTTCCTCCATGCAGGAAGGCTATTCCCGCAGCCTCTATGTGGTGCTGGACCACTGGAAGCTGACCCTGACCGTGCTCCTGCTGGTGGTGGCGGCCAATGTCTGGATGTACATCGTGGTGCCCAAGGGCTTCTTTCCCCAGCAGGATACGGGCGTCATCATGGGCGGCATCCGCGCGGACCAGAGCGCTTCTTTTCAGGACATGGAAGTCAAGCTGGCCCGGCTGGTGCGCATCCTCAGCGCCGATCCGGCCGTGGACCAGGTCTCGGCCCACATCTCGGGCGGTCGCGGCGGCGGGGGCGTGTTCATCTCCCTCAAGCCGCTGGAGGAACGCGGCATCAGCGCCCAGCAGGTCATCGCCCGCCTGCGCGGCAAGATGTCCTCGGAACCGGGGCTGCAGATCTTTTTGCAGGCCGCGCAGGACATCATGATGGGCGGGCGCAGCTCCCGTTCCCAGTACCAGTATACCCTGCAGGCCGATGACCTGGACAGCCTGCGCCGCTGGGGACGGCGCCTGCAGCAGGAGTTCGCGGCCATCCCCATCCTCAAGGATGTGGACAGCGACATCGAGGAGCGTGGCCTGCAGACCCTGCTGACCGTCAACCGCGATGCCCTGGCCCGCCTGGGCCTGACCATGAAGGATGTGGACGCGGCCCTGAACAATGCCTTCGGCCAGCGTCAGGTCAGCACCATCTACGAGGAGAAGAACCAGTACCGCGTGGTGCTGGAATATGCCCTGCCCTGGCTGGAAGGCGAGGATTCGCTGGGCAAGGTCTGGCTGCCGGGCAAGGACGGGGCCGTGCCCCTGCTGGGCGTGGCCGAGGTCTCGCCGGCCTTCGCGCCCCTGTCCGTGGCCCATCAGGGCCAGTTCGCGGCCGTGACCCTGTCCTTCAACCTGGCGGAGGGCGCCTCCCTTTCGCAGGCGCAGGCCGCCATCGACGAGGCGCGCGTGCGCATCGGCATGCCGTCCACCATCGTGGGCAGCTTCCAGGGCACGGCCAAGATGTACAGCGATACGGTCAAGGAGCAGGCGCTGCTCATCCTGGCGGCCCTGGCCGCGCTCTATATCGTGCTGGGCGTGCTTTACGAGAGCCTCATCCATCCGCTGACCATCCTGTCCACCCTGCCGTCGGCGGGCATCGGGGCCCTGCTGGCCCTGCGGGCCTGCGGCATGGAGTTCAGCGTCATCGCCCTCATCGGCGTGCTGCTGCTTTGCGGCATCGTCAAAAAGAACGCCATCATGATGATCGACTTCGCCATCGAGGCCGCACGCACCCGCAACCTGCCCCCGCGCGAGGCCATCCACGAGGCCTGCCGCCTGCGCTTCCGCCCCATCATGATGACCACTGCCGCCGCCATCCTGGGGGCCGTGCCGCTGGCCCTGGGCCAGGGCGACGGCGCCGAGATCCGCCAGCCCCTGGGCATCACCATCGTGGGCGGCCTGCTGGTGAGCCAGCTGCTCACCCTGTATACCACGCCCGTGGTCTACCTGTGCCTCGACCGGGCCCGGTTGCGCTGGCGCCGGCGCTGGTGGCGGCTGCGCTACGGTGAACGCAAGGCGGCCCTGCTGACGGCGCTCTGCCGTCAGGGCTAGGCGTGTCATCACGGTGCGCGGGAAGGGCCACGTCACACCCTCCCTGCATGGCACAATGGGCGCTGCGCGGCTGACACGGGGGGAAGGGCCCCCCAGCCCTCCCCCAGCGCGCTTTTCCCCGGAGGATGGAAACGGATGGGGAAGGCCCGGCTCTTGCCTGGGTGACCGTCCCCTGGAGTAAAGCAGGGCGACGGCATTGTGCCGCCCGCCTCCGTCTCTCCGGGCCACCGTCCCGGGAAAAAAGGCCGTCTGCCGGCGGGGCACCGGGGACGGCCCCCGCGCAGGCAGGAAGGGATTTGTTTTTCAGCATGGTATGCCACACTGCCGGGGAGCGTCTCACGACACGTCCTCCCCCTGGACACACAGCCTGCGGAGGGAGCATGAAGATCAGGGACTTCGGACTGGAGATCTTTTTTGGACGCTATGAATTCAGTGCGCCGTACCTGCTGGCGCAGTCGGACTGCGAGTCCCTGAGCATCCGCGAGCTGCTGGCTTTGGAGCCGGGTTCGCAGGAAGGCTTTCTGGACACCTGGCTGGGTTACAGCGAGAACGACGGCGCCCCGGCCCTGCGGGAGGCGGTCTCCGGCCTGTATGCGCAGTGCGGCCCGGAGAACGTGCTGCTGCATGTGGGCGCGCAGGAGGCCATCTTCGGGGCGCTCAACGTGCTGGTGGAGCCGGGCGAGCATGTGATCTGCCAGTTCCCCACCTACCAGTCCCTGTACGAAGTGGCGCGGGCCGCGGGCTGCGGGCTCTCCCTCTGGCCCCTGCATCAGGGCGGGGACGGCTGGTACTGCGATCTTGACGAGCTGGAGCGGCTCATCACGCCCAGGACGCGCCTGCTGGTGCTGAACACGCCCAACAATCCCACCGGCTATGCCCTGTCCGCCGACGAGCGGCAGCGCATCTGCGCGCTGGCCCGCCGTCACGGCCTGCGCATCCTGGCCGATGAGGTCTACCGGGGCCTGGAAGCGCCGGATGCCGTGCCCCCGGCCTTCTGTGACAGCTACGAACGGGCCTTTTCCGTGGGCGTGCTCTCCAAGGCCTACGGCCTGCCCGGCCTGCGCGTAGGCTGGATCGCCTCGCAGGAGCGGGACGCCATCGGCGCCCTGAGCCGCTACAAGAACTATCTCAGCATTTGCTGCCCCACGCCTTCCGAGGCCCTGGCCCGCATCGCCCTGAAGCACGGCCCGGCCATCCTGGCCCGCAACCGGGAGATCATCGCCCGCAACCGCCGCATCGCCGCGGATTTCTTTGCCCGTTATGAGCACGTCTTCCGCCACAACCCGCCCCAGGCCGGGCCCATCGCCTTCCACGGCCTGCGGCCGGACTTCGTGGCCCGCTTCGGCTCAGCGCTGGCCTTTTGCGAACATCTGGCCCAGTCGGCCGGTGTGCTGCTCCTGCCCGGCAATGTCTATGACATGGACGAACCCTATGTGCGCATGGGCTACGGCCGCGCCGATTTTGCCGACAACCTGGCCGTGCTGGACAACTGGTTGCAGCAGAACAGCTAGTTCGGACTTCAGGACCCTTGATGGGTTAGGGAAAGGACTTTTGGAGCAAAGTCCTCCATGGGAAGTTTCCTGTGACGCATCAATGATTTTTTCGGAGTTGTGTCCAATGGAAGTGCGTCAAAGCGGTATATCTTCATTTGTGTCAAATAAAAGCCGTTTTATTTGACACAAACTGCTGAAACCGGCACACCTCCCCATCCAAAGCGGGAAAAAGGGGAGATCTACCGGAAATTTTTTCTGCTCCCTCAGTGGAAAACTGTTCCACCATGTAAAAAAGGACGCCCTGTAGCGTCCTTTTTTACATGGTGGGCCACTCGTTGCCCACTTGAGGCGCGGAACCAAACAACACTCGCCATGCGGAAGGGCGGACTGCTATGGTATCATGTCTCCGTATCCCATCTGCCCATCAGGCTGAAATGTCCCGGACCGTGCGGCAGCTATGAAGGCCAGCAGCCATACTGGAATTTTCTTACGAAAGAAGTTCCATGAGGGCTGTGAATCTCCATACAGCGGGGGTTCTGCCTTTTCCGGGAGCGGCTTTGGCAATGATGTCTGCCTGCTCCAGTTTGTGCAGGATGTTTGTGAAGCCCTGTCGTGTACGTGCCGTGCCCACATGTTTTTGGAGATCAGGCTGGGTAAACAGTGGCTTTGAAAACATGTAATCCAGTATCTGTACAGCGTTGACTGATCCTGTGATGGCAGGAAAAGTACTTTTGGACTGCTCATAAAGATCGTTCATGGCAGTAAGCAGGTCTTTGTTATGCTTGCTGCGAAGGATGACGGCATTGAGAAAAAATTCTATCCATTCTTTCCAGCTTCCTTGCTGGGAAATGTTCCCAAGAGCCGTATAGTATTCCGTACGGTGTTCCTGAAGATAGGCGCTCATATAGAAACAAGGCTTGGTCAGCAATTTTTTTTCTGCAAGCAGCAGGGTGATGAGCAGGCGTCCCATTCTGCCGTTCCCATCACAGAAAGGATGGATCATTTCAAATTGCGCGTGCATGACAGCGGCCTGTATGAGAGGGTTCAAGTCAGCGCGGCGCAGGAATTTTTCCCAGTTTTCCAGAAGGGCGGGGACATGGACGGGATCGGGCGGGATATAAGTCGCCGTATCAGGAGTCGAGCCGGGACGGCCAATGTGGACCTGGATAGTGCGATATTGTCCAGGGCTCTTCTTTTCTCCGCGTGTCCCTCCAAGGAGGAGCGCGTGAAGAGACTTGACGAGGGACAGCGTAATATCCCGTCCGTTGTTTATGGCCTGAAGTCCGGCCTCTGTGGCTTCTTTGTAGTTGATGACTTCCCGGACATCATCTTGGCGTTCTGCGGGAACGACAACCCCGGCGTTTTCCCCCAGGATTTCTTCGAAAGTTGTGACGGTTCCTTCGATGACATTGGAGCTCCGTGCTTCCTGAAGCAGCCAGGTGAGCCAGAAGAGATCGGCCTTGGCGGAGGATCGCATCATGCCGTTGAGCTCCGCAAGAGAGGAAACGGCATTGAACTCCAGCATACCGAAGCTTCCCCAGGCATCCTCGGAAATTGTCAGGGGGAGAAGAGGAGGCAGATAAGGCGTCGCAGGCATGAGCGTTCCTTTGCTGACGGCGTATTTGTGTCCAATGAAAGTGAGTCAACGTATCATACCGTTATTTGTGTCAAATAAAAAGCCGTTTTTTTGACACAAAAGGTTAAGGCCGGTGGACCTTCCCGTCCGAAGCCATAAAAAAGGACGCCATAATAGCGTCCTTTTTTATGGGGGGCTCCAGGGAGGAAGCGATATGGAGGGCCCCTGTCAGGCGGGATGTCCCTGGCCACGAGACAGCGGCGGGGACCAGCGTCCGTACCTGAAAAAGTTTTTTGGAAGAGGGGGCCCGGGGGAGAGGACCTTTTGTCCACAAAAGGTCTCTCCCCCGGAATGCCCGCCATTTCTACAGTGGCGGCATCTCGCCAGCCTGGCCGCGTGCGGCCTTGTCCAGCCAGTCGGCCCAGCGGCAGCCGGTCTCGATGAGCCTGTCCTGCGACAGACGGGCGCTGTCATAGAGGATGAGGGCCGAACCGCTCAGGGTATTGAGTTCTATATCCCGCACGCCGTCCACACGCAGGAGGGCGGCGCGGGCCTTGCCGGCAATGGCCGCGTCACGCAGGGCAGGGTGCCGGACGCGCACGCGTCCGTCCATGAAGCTGCGGACGTATTTCACGAAGCGCAGGCTGTCGAGCATCAGGCGGCCTCCAGCTGGCGGGCGTGGCGGCCGGGCAGATGCGGCCGCATGGCATTGAGAGTCACGCCCAGGGTCGTCAGGTTGTGCAGCAGGGCCGAGACGCCGGGCGTCAGGACCATGAACAGGCCCCCGGCCAGGAACAGGCTGTTGAGCAGCATGGTGGCCGCAAAGTTGGTGTGGATGCGCCGCAGGGTGGCCCTGCCCAGCAGCCGGGCCGTGATGAGCCCGCTGAGGTCCGGCCGGGTGAGCAGCACATTGGCCACTTCGCGGGCCAGGTCGGCGCCGTCGCACATGGCCACGCCCACATGGGAGGCGGACAGGGCGGGGGCATCGTTGATGCCGTCGCCCACCATGAGGACCTTGCAGCCCTGGGCGGTGAGGTCGGCGATGACGTCGGCCTTGTCGGCGGGCAGGACCTGCGAGCGGTATTCCTTGAGTCCCAGCTTGCCGGCCACGGCACGGGCGGTGCGCTCGTCGTCGCCGGTGAGCATGAGGATGCGGCGGAAGCCCAGCTCCTCAAGCTGTCTGAGGACCTGCGGGCATTCGGGACGCAGGGGGTCCTCGATGGCCAGGAACCCGGCCAGCTTGCCGTCGATGGCCAGGTAGAGCAGCGAACGGCCCATCCGGGCCTGGGCGTCGATCTCCGCCTCCAGGGGCGAAAGGTCGATGCCTTCGTCGCATTCGATGTAGTGACGGCTGCCCACGCGCACGGCCTTGCCGTACAGGGTGGAGGCGATGCCGTGGGCCACCACGTATTCCACCTGGGCGTGCTCCTCTTCATGCTGCAGGCCTTCCTCCTGGGCGCAGCGGACCACCGCCCGGGCCACGGGATGGGGAAAGTGCTCCTCAAGGCAGGCCGCGAGGCGCAGGATCTCGTCCCGCTCATGTCCTGCGGCGGGGATGACCTCCACCACACGGGGGCTGGCATTGGTGAGGGTGCCCGTTTTGTCGAAGACCACGGTATCGGCTTCGGAAAGGGCCTCCAGGAAGCGGCCGCCCTTGATGACCACACCGTGGCGCGCGCTTTCGCGCATGGCGGCCAGCACGGCCAGCGGGGTGGCAAGACGCAGGGCGCAGGAATAGTCCACCAGCAGCACGGACGCCGCCTGCATGGGATTGCGGGTGATGAGCCACACAAGGCCCGCCAGGGCGAAGGTGAAGGGCACGGCCATGTCGGCCATGCGTTCGAACTTGCCCTGGATGCCGGCCTTGAGGGCCTCGGATTCTTCGATGAAGCGCACCACCTGCTTGAGACGGGTACCGTCGCCCACATGGGTGGCGCGGATGACGAGGTGCCCCTGTTCCACCACCGTGCCCGAGTAGACGGCAGCGCCCCTGCTGCGGGGCACGCCCAGGGGCTCGCCGGTCATGCTGGCCTGGTTGACCACGGCCTCGCCGTCCTCGACGATGCCGTCCACGGGGATGGAACCGCCGTCGCGGACCACGACCAGATCGCCTTCACGCACATCAGAGAGCGGTACGCTGGTCTCCACGCCATCGGCCAGCACCCAGGCGGTGTCCACATTGAGGGCCAGGCTCTCGGTCAGGCTGGCCATGGAGCGGCGGCGCGTCCAGTATTCCAGGGCCTCGCCCAGCCCCAGCAGCAGGGTCAGCACCGTGACGGTACGGAAGTCGCGCCGCAGCAGGGAAACACCGATGGCCGCGGCATCCAGCACGTCCACATTGAGCTTGCCCTGGAGGAGCGAGGCGAGGCCCTTGCGCAAAAAGGGAAGGGCCCCCATGACGCTGCTGGCCACACGCAGCTTGAACGGCAGGAAAGGACGGACGAAGAGGAAGCGCATCAGGGGGCCGAACCCCTGGGCCCCCGTCTCGTCATCTTCATGGGCCGGCAGGCGGCTGCCGGAAGCGTGCCGTTCGAGGCTGCTTTCCAGTTCCTGGGTAAGGGTGGACAGGACGCTGCCGTCGTTGAGGGCACCGGCGTCCTGGGCGGCCAGGGAGCGGAGCACGTCCTGCCGGGCCTGCGCATGCCGGTAGAGCACGAGGACGCTGGGCACGCGCGGGTTGACCCGCACGCCTTCCACGCCGTCGATGGCATCCAGGGTGTCGGCCAGGATCTCGGCCTGCGCCTGCGTCATGGGGCGGCAGGCACGCGCACGCAGCCTTCCGGCCCCGTTGGGGCAGCTCAGTTCATGAACCAGAAAAAAGCGCATGCGCGTGCCCCCTCATCAGGCCTGGGGATCGGCAGCTTCGGCCTTGCGCTTGTCAGCGGCCTGACGGGCTTCGGCGGCCAGGTCTTCCATATCTTCCCTGACGGCTTCCACCTTGCTCATGATGGCGTCTTTCATGTCCATGCCGCGGCTCACCAGGTCGGTGGCCAGGGGCTTGAGATCGAGCTTGCCGCGGGTGACGGCAACGGTGCCCACGACGCCCAGCGCCAGACCACCCAGGAAGAAAAGACCGTATTTCAGACCGTTGTTCATGCTTGTGCCTCCGTTTGCACAGGTAAAAGGATACAGAGGGCCATCCGGGCCATGTTCTGGCACGGCCCGGACAGCAGAAAACGCACGGTTGGGAGAAGAGTGGGGCTAGTGGGAGACGTCGACGGTGATGTGGTCGGCTTCGCTGTTGCGCAGGGTGACGGTCACCCCGGAAAGGCGCAGCGCAACGGGGTCCTTGAGGGGCGCGCGGCCCACGATGGAAACGGTGGTCCCGGGGATCAGGCCCATGTCCCGGATGCGGCGGCCCATTTCTCCCAGGGCTTCCACCGTGGCGATCCTGCCGCTCTGGCCGATCTGCATCTGACGAAGGCTGATGATGTCGCTCATGATCTTCTCCTTTGCTGGTACGGGCCCGGAGCAGGAACCGGCATACCTGCGCAGTGCGATCCGGCCGGGACGATCCCGACCGGGCTTGGGGGGCGGCTGATCCGGCATGCCGCATCGCTACTCCGGGCTTGCAAAGAAGCATGGCGTAAACTAGGTAGTGTCTACACGAGATTTATATTATGAGGAGTGCATCAATTCTGCAAGGATGTGCTTATGACGAATCCTCAACGCCGCCATGACATTTCGGATGCTGCGTGGGCCTTATTGGAACCTCATCTACCTGGGCAAAGCGGGCAATGGGGAGGTGTAGCAAAGGATAATCGCCTCTTTATCAATGCCGTCTTCTGGATATTGCGTACTGGTGCGCCGTGGCGAGACCTGCCACCGGAATATGGCAAATGGGGAACCGTTCATCAACGCTTTATTCGTTGGCGAGACAAACGAGTATGGGAAAAACTCCTTGAAATATTGATTGATGAGCCAGATTTTGAATGGTTGATGATCGATGCCAGCCATTGCAAAGTCCACCCCCATGCGGCAGGGGCTAGAGGCGGTAATCAGGGTATGGGCCGCACAAAAGGGGGCTCAACAGTAAAATACACCTGGCCGTGGATGCGCATGGTATGCCGGTCAGAGTTGCTGTTACAGCTGGTACCACAGCGGATTGCACACAAGCCGTAGCCTTGATTGACGGTATTACCGCTCAATGTTTGTTGGCGGATCGCGGATATGACAGCAATGAGCTCATAGATAAAGCAACTGAGACTGGTTGCGAAATTGTTATTCCCCCCAAAAGGAATCGTAAGACGCAACGTTGGTATGATAAGAGCCTCTATCGAGTGAGGCACTTGGTGGAGAATGCTTTTCTCCATCTCAAACGGTGGCGCGGTATCGCTACAAGATATGCGAAGATGCTCACTTCATTTGAGGCTGCTGCACAAATACGCTGTATAGCGATATGGCTTAAGGTATTAACTTAAACTCGTGTAGACACTATCTAGGATGAGTGTCAAGAAAAAAGAAAATCACTTTCATTTTTTCTTTTGATGGCCATGTAAAAATTTTTATCCTTTTATTTTAATCTCTTATCAAAGGAGTTTCAGTATGGAAGAAGTCTGTCTCGCCACAGGGAGCCTGACTGCCCCCGCACGGCCCGCGACCAGAAAGCTCAGCGGGCGCAAACTGGCCATGCGCATCATGCTGGGGGCGCTGGGCGCGTCGGTGGTGCTGGGCCTTGCCGGCAACAAAACGGCCCATGTGCTGACCGGCGCCGTGTTCAGCGCCCTGCTGGCCGATCACGTCTGGAAACGCCGCAAGGCCCTGTAAGGATCGTCGCATGGAGCGTCCTTCCGACAGGAGAACGGCCCTGCCCGCCGCCCCGGTGGCAGGCATCCCCCGGTGGCGGGCCCTGCTGGCCGGAGGCATCCGGCGTCTGGTCATGGGGGGGACGGGCCTGCTGGCGGCCCTGGCGGCCCTGCTGGCCCTGGCCCAGATCGTCTGTCTGGCCCTGTGTCTGCTGGCGCTGGTGATCCTGGCCCTGTGTTTCCTGCTGGCCTCCTATCCCGAGGAGTGCCGCCAGTTCTGGCGCATGCTGCGGGAGACGCGTGCGGAGGGACGCGACAGCGATGCCTGAACCCCGGGGCGGCCGTCGCGGCCTGGGGGGCCGGCCGCTCCGCAAGGGGAAGGCATCCTGCAGGAGGACCGCGGGCAAAAAAAAAGACCACCCGCAGCGGATGGTCTTTTTTGTCGGGGAGCGGAGGAGGACCTATTCCTTGGGCTGGTCCTCATCGGGCAGGTTGGCCGTCTCGTGCTGGCCCTGCAGCAGGTTGCGGTGGCCGATGATGATGTGGTCGAGCACGTCGGGCTTGGCCAGGGCCGTGGTATCGCCCAGGTCGTCGTAGACGTTGCCCGCGATCTTGCGCAGCATGCGGCGGATGACCTTGCCGGAACAGGTCTTGGGCATGGCCTCCACGAACTGGATGTATTCGGGAGAGGCCAGGGCGCCGATGTCGCGGCGCACGGTGTCGCGCAGCTTCTTGCGCACGTCGTCGCTCCAGGGCACTTCGTCACGGGTGACGACATAGGCGTAGATGCCTTCGCCCTTGAGGGCATGGGGCATGGGCACCACGGCGGCTTCCGCCACTTCGGGGCAGGAGGCCAGCACGGCCTCGATCTCGGCGGTGGAGAGACGGTGGCCGGAAACGTTGATGGAATCGTCCACGCGGCCCAGGATCCAGAAGTAGCCGTCCTCGTCCACCTCGGCGCCGTCGCCGGACTCGTAGCAGCCGAAGCGCGAGAAGTAGGACTGGTATTTTTCCTCGTCGTTGTACACGCCCTGCATCATGCCGGGCCAGGGCCTGCGGATGACCAGATGGCCGCTGCGGGCGGAGCCGTCGCCGTCTTCCCCGTCGCGGGTGGCGCTGCCGCCCATGACGGCCGCGTCGATGCCGGGCAGGGGCCGCGATGCCGAGCCGGGCTTGAGCTTGGTGGCGTAGGGCAGGGGGCTGATCATGGCGCCGCCGGTCTCGGTCTGCCACCAGGTGTCCACGATGGGCAGCTCGCTGCCGCCGATGTTCTTGTGGTACCAGTGCCAGGCCTCGGGGTTGATGGGTTCGCCCACGGAGCCCAGGATGCGCAGGGTGCGCAGGTCATAGCGCTCGGCCCAGGCTTCGCCCAGGCGCATGAGGGAGCGGATGACCGTGGGGGCCGTGTAGAGGATGTTGACGCGGAATTTTTCCACGATGCGCCAGTAGCGGTCGGGCTTGGGCCATGTGGGCACGCCCTCGAACATCACCACCGTGGCGCCCAGGGCCAGCGGCCCGTACACGCCGTAGGTATGGCCGGTGATCCAGCCCATGTCGGCCGTGCACCAGTAGACGTCGTCGTCGCGCATGTCGAAGACCCATTGCGTGGTATGCGCCGCATAGGTCAGGTAGCCGCCCGTGGAGTGCATGATGCCCGTGGGCTTGCCGGTGCTGCCGCTGGTATGCAGCAGGAAGAGCGTGTCGTTGGCGTCCATGGGCTCGCAGGGAAAGTCCACGTCCAGGGTGAAGTCCTCGATGAGGTCATGCCACCAGATGTCGCGGTTGGGGGTCATCTTCACGTCGTAGAGGTCGGCGTGGTTCACCACCACAACGTGGGCCACGGAGGGGCACTTTTCCAGGATGGGGTCCAGGTTGGCCTTGAGGGGCTTGATCTTGCCGGCGCGGATGGCGGCATCGGCGGTGATGACGACCTTGGCCTTGGAGCCCTGGATACGGCTGCGCACGCCGCCCTCGGCATAGCCGGAGAAGATGGCCGTATGGATGGCGCCGATGCGCGCGCAGGCCAGCATGGCGATGACCAGCTCGGGGATCATGGGCATGTACAGGGCCACACGGTCGCCCTTGTTGATGTGCAGGGAGCTCAGGGCGTGGGCCACACGGCAGACCTCGGTATAGAGCATCTGGTAGGTGAAGCAGCGCACGTCCATTTCTTTTTCGCCCTGCCAGATGAGGGCGGCCTTGTTGCGGCGGCCGGAGATGAGGTGGCGGTCGATGCAGTTGAAGGCGGCGTTGAGCTTGGCGCCGGTGAACCATCTGTACTTGTGCCGCGCTTCGTCGGCCTCCAGTACCTTGTCCCAGCGCTTGAACCAGTGGATCAGCTGCGATGCGCGTGCACCCCAGAAGTCATTGGGGTCTTCCAGAGCTCGCCGGCAGATGGCGTCGGCTTCGTCCTGACCGCAGATCCACGCGGACGATTTGCCGTGCTCGGGGGGGAGGTAGCTACGCTTCTCGGTTAAGAGAGTGGTAATCCGTTCCTGGGACATGATGGCAACTCCATAAGCTTAAGACTGCAGACAACAGTGGAAAATCATCCATGCTACCGGCGTAAAGTGATTTTTTACGGGCGTCAAGGGCCAGAAAACTGTTTGTGCTACCAGTCATTGTGGAGAAAAAAAGGACAAGGTGGGGAAAGCTGCCGCCGCGAAACGGCAGCAGGCGCCGTTGTGCACGGGGATGAGAGATCGTGAAATAAATCTCAATCACGGCCTGTTTTTTATGAAATTTTTTAAAAAATTTTTCCGTTCCCCAGGGACAGGGGGCATTTTTCGGGGCAGGACGCCCGGGCCGGCGGCAGTGGCCCCGGCGTGGCGGACAGCGGACAGGCGAAAAGGAAAGGGCGGCCTTACGACGAGACCGCCCGGGAAAGCAGGATGGGGAAACGGAAGGGATCAGGCCTCGGAGCGCATCCAGCCCCCTTCCAGCAGCAGGGCGGCCAGACGGCTCACCGGCAGGCCCACCACCGTGGACCAGGAACCGTGCACGCTTTCCACCAGAAAGGCCCCCTGGCCCTGGATGGCATAGGCCCCGGCCTTGTCGGCCGGTTCGCCGCTGCGCACATAGGCGCGGAGCACGTCGTCCGGCCAGGCGTGGAAGCGGACGGCGCTGGTATCGGCAAAGCCCGCGCTGCTCCCGTCAGGGAAAAGGCAGCAGACGCCGGTGATGACCTCGTGCCTCCGGCCGGAAAGGCGCCGCAGCATGTCCAGGGCGTCCGTGTCATCGGCGGGCTTGCCCAGGATGTCGCTGTCCAGGGCCACCACGGTGTCGGCGGCCAGGATCAGGCCGTCAGCCCCGGCATCCGCCGAGGCGGCCACGGCCCGCGCCTTGGCCGTGGCGGCGCGGAGGGCGTAGGCGGCGGGCGATTCCCCGTGTCCGGGGCGCGGCTCCACCCCCGCGGGACGGACGACGGTATAGGGCAGGCCCCATTCGTCCATGAACTGGCGGCGTCGCGGCGAGGCGGAGGCCAGCACCAGACGGATGCCGGGCCGCAGGACGAAGAGGGGCCGGAGCGGGACCGCGTTCATCGGCCCGCCTGATGGGACCAGTTCTGGCGGGGCCAGTGGCGCAGCACTTCCCTGCCTTCCATGTCGTAAACGTGGAAGCAGCCGTCCTCGTACAGGCCGTAACTGCGGGGGGAACCGCCCTTGGGCAGGCTGAGGGAGCCGGGGTTCCAGAAGTGCAGGCCGTCCAGGCTCTCGCCGCGCGGGATGTGGGTATGGCCGCGCAGGATGACCGTGCCCGGGGCAAAGCCCGGCAGGGGCGGGTTTTCCGGCAGGCGGTGGCCGTGGCTGGCGAAGATGCGCAGGGCATCGGCTTCTATCCAGGCGTTTTCCGAGACGGCGAAAGGCGTGAGCATGATGTCCACCTCGGCATCACAGTTGCCGCGCACGGCGGTGACCGGGCAGGGGAGGTGGTTCAGGCGGTCCAGTTCATCCAGCACGGCGCGGGTATCATAGCCGCCGGGCAGGGGGTTGCGCGGGCCGTGATAGACCAGGTCGCCCAGCAGCACCAGCATGTCGGGCGCCAGCCGTCGGGCCGTGTCGCAGAGGAAGCGCAGACTGTCCAGCGAGCCGTGCAGGTCGGAAGCGATGAGCAGACGCATGGGCGGCCCTACCCCTTGTGTTCCTCATCCCAGCGGGCGCGCTCCACAGCGGCGTCCACCAGCATGATGGGGATATCGTCACGCACGGGATAGACCACGTTGCAGGCCGGGCAGGCCAGACCTTCGGCATGCCCGGCGGAAGGCAGGGGCTCCAGGGAGCCCATGCAGCGGGGGCAGGCCAGGATCTGCAGCAATTCCTGTGTGTTCATCATGATGTTTCCTTGTCTTGGGGGGCGGTGCCTCCCTGTTTTTCGAGGGCAAAAGCATAGCGTGTTGCTGTCTGTTCTTCAAGCCAAAGCTGCCGGGAACGCCTGCCGGAAAGCGTGACCTGCGGGGCAGCGCCTATCTTGCGGCAGCGGTGAGCGGCTTGCTTTTTTTTCATAAAGTCGTAGTTTACTTGAAAAGAAAAAGATAACTATCATGGATGAAAGCATGCAATTCATTGATTTACATACGCATTCACAGGCTTCTGACGGAACGGACAGCCCCGGGCAGCTCGTGCGCAATGCCCATGCCCAGGGGCTGGCGGCAGTGGCGGTGACCGATCACGACACGGTCTCCGGTCTGGACGAAGCCGAGGCCGCGGCCCGGGAGCTGGGGCTGGAATTCGTGCGTGGATGCGAACTGTCGACCAGTACGGAGCTGGGCGAGATGCATGTGCTCGGCCTGTGGCTGCCCCGGGACCTGGCGCCCCTGCAGGACAGGCTCAAGTATCTGCGCGGCAAGCGCAGCGAGCGCAATATCCGCATCGTGGAAAAGCTCCAGGGCCTGGGTGTGGAGATCACGCTCGATGAGGTGCTGCACGAGGCCCGCGGCGAGAGCGTGGGGCGCCCGCACATCGCCGCCGTGCTGGTCCGCAAGGGCTATGTGAAGGACGTCAGCGAGGCCTTCAGGGAATATCTGGGCTATTACGGCCGGGCCTATCTGCCCAAGGAGGTCCTGCAGCCCGAAGAGGCCGTGGGCGTCCTTTCCTCGCTGGGGGCCACGGTCTGCCTGGCCCATCCCATGTTGCAGAAACTGCCTGACGGCTGGCTGGAGGCCTTCATCGAACGCCTCCTGCCCTGCGGGCTCACCGCCATCGAGGCCTATCACAGCGAACACTCCGAGGCCGCCTCCCGGCGCTGCCTGGAGCTGGCCCGGCGTTACGGCCTGGGCGTCAGCGGCGGCTCGGACTATCACGGCACCAACAAGCCCCGCATCCGTCTGGGCACGGGCTACGGCTCCCTGCGCGTGCCCTACAGCGTGCTGGAAGGCCTGCGCGAGATGCGCGCCCGGCGCGGCCTGCCCTGCTAGGGCCTGTTGACCTGTCCCGGCTTGTTTTGGGGGGAAGGAAAGCCCCTCATCTCGCTGTCGATGCCCGTAAAGCTCCTTCGTCGCTAACGGGCACGGCCCTGCGGGCCGCCATTCGGTCGCTGCCCGCGCGAGAAGGGGTTCCCTTTCTCCAAGCCCCATCCTTGCCCCAGCGCGCTTTTTCAGATGAGCGCGGGCACATGCGGCGAGCGTCCTCTGGGGAGGGAGAGCTGATCTTCTTTACTTAGTTGAAAAAATTGCATTGAGCGGCCCGGGCAAAGGGGGCCCCGGGCAGGCCATCCTCCCCCGGGGCGCTTTGGCAGGTCCGGCGTGTGCACGGGCCCGGTCCGTCCGGCCCGGCTCCCGTGACGGGAGCGTCCCGCACCGCCGTCCTTCCGCCCGTTATCTTTGTCTGTCTGCTCCTGTCTGCCGTACGGCCTCCGCCGGCGGCAAAAAAAGCGGGCCCCTCACGAGGGGCCCGCTTTTTTTGTCAGTGATGGTCAGGAGCGGTGGCTAGGCCTTGCCCATGCCGCAGCACTTCTTGTACTTCTTGCCGCTGCCGCAGGGACAGGGGTCATTGCGGCCCACGCGGGGCTTGGCCCTGGCGGGCTGGTTGCCGGCATCCGTGGTCTGGCTGCCGGAGTAGGCCAGGTCATCGCTCTCCTTGTGGCGCAGGCTCAGGGTGGGTTTGGCCCTGGGGGCTTCCTGCTGCGGGGCTTCGTCCTGGGCATGGCCCTCTTCCGCGGCACCCTCGGCGGGCGCGGGCTCGGCAGGCTGCACATGCACGCGGGTCAGGGCGCGGAACACGCCTTCGCGGATCTGGAAGAGCATGGCCTGGAACATCTCGAAGCCCTCACGCTTGTATTCCAGCTTGGGGTCCTTCTGGCCGTAGCCGCGCAGGCCGATGCCGTCACGCAGGGCGTCCATGTTGCGCAGGTGTTCCTTCCAGGTGCGGTCCAGTTCTTCCAGCAGGAAATAGCGCAGGATGTCCTGATACAGGGGGCCGGCCTCTTCGCGCAGCTGCCGGAAGATCTGGTGGATGCATTCCTCGCAGCCGGCGCGGTCGGGCACGGGGGCATCGGCCGCCAGCACGCGGCCCAGGTTGAAGACATCGGCCAGGCGGGCCTGCAGGGCCTTGCGCAGTTCGGCGGCCGTTTCGCTATCGGCCTGTTCCAGCGGCGTGTAGGCGTCGTCCAGGATATCGTTGCGGAACTCGCTCAGCACGGGTTCCAGGTCTTCTTCCACCATCATGTCGCGGCGCAGGGCATAGATGACCTCACGCTGCTGGTTCATGACGTTGTCGTAATCCAGCAGGGTCTTGCGGATCTCGAAGTGGTGCGCTTCCACGCGCTTCTGGGCGTTTTCCACGGCACGGGTGACCATGGCGTTCTCGATGGCCTCCCCGTCCTTGAGGCCCAGCTTCTCCATGAGGCCGCTGATGCGGTCGGAGCCGAACAGGCGCATGAGGTCGTCTTCCAGCGAAAGGTAGAAGCGGGAGGAGCCGGGGTCGCCCTGACGGCCGGAACGGCCGCGCAGCTGGTTGTCGATGCGGCGGCTCTCGTGGCGTTCGGTGCCCAGGATGTGCAGGCCGCCCAGCTCCAGCACGCCCTCGCCCAGCACGATGTCGGTACCGCGGCCGGCCATGTTGGTGGCGATGGTCACACGGCCTTTCTGGCCTGCCTGGGCCACGATCTCGGCTTCACGGGCGTGCTGTTTGGCGTTGAGCACGTTGTGCGGGATGTTGAGCTTTTTCAGGCGCTGGGAGAGCATCTCCGAGGTCTCGATGGAGATGGTGCCCACCAGCACGGGCTGGCCTTTTTCGTACAGCTCGCGGATGGCCTCGATGATGGCATCGTACTTTTCCTTGCGGGTGCGGTAGATGAGATCGGGGTAGTCCTTGCGCTGCATGGGCTTGTTGGGCGGGATGGAGACCACTTCCAGATTGTAGATC
This sequence comes from Desulfovibrio piger, assembly GCF_900116045.1. Lineage (NCBI taxonomy): Bacteria > Pseudomonadati > Thermodesulfobacteriota > Desulfovibrionia > Desulfovibrionales > Desulfovibrionaceae > Desulfovibrio > Desulfovibrio piger. Next base: position 1,361,600 of record NZ_LT630450.1, on the reverse strand, counting down.
TGGTGGAATTCCACGGCTTCGGTATCGGCCGTGCCGGTCATGCCCGCCAGCTTGTCGTACATGCGGAAATAGTTCTGGAAGGTGATGGAGGCCAGGGTCTGGTTCTCGGCGGCGATGGTGACGTTCTCCTTGGCTTCCAGGGCCTGGTGCAGGCCGTCGGAATAGCGGCGGCCGTCCATGAGGCGGCCCGTGAACTCGTCCACGATGACCACCTTGTCGTTCTGCACGATGTAGTCCACGTCGCGCTTGAAGACGTGATGGGCCTTCAGGGCCTGCAGGATGCAGTGCTGCTGGGTGATGTTGGCCGGGTCGAAAAGGTTGTCCACATGCAGCAGGGCCTCGCAGTGGGCCACGCCTTCCTCGGAGAGCATGGCGGTGCGGGCCTTCTCGTCCACGGTGTAGTCCTCGGGGCCCAGCTGGCGCACGATCTGGTCCATGGCGCGGTACATGCCCACGCTCTCGTCGGAAGCGCCGGAGATGATGAGCGGGGTACGGGCCTCGTCGATGAGGATGGAGTCCACTTCGTCCACGATGGCGTAGTTGTGGCCGCGCTGCACCAGCTGCGTGGCGTAGAACTTCATGTTGTCGCGCAGATAGTCGAAGCCGAATTCGTTGTTGGTGCCGTAGGTGATGTCGGCGCCGTAGGCCTCCTTGCGGGCCTGGTCGTCAAGGCCGTTGACGATGACGCCCACGGAAAGGCCCAAGAAATTGTAGAGCTTGCCCATCCACTGGGCGTCACGGCTGGCCAGGTAGTCGTTGACGGTCACCACATGCACGCCCTTGCCGGACAGGGCATTGAGGGCCACGGGCAGGGTGGCCACCAGGGTCTTGCCCTCGCCGGTCTTCATTTCGGCTATCTTGCCGCGGTGCAGCACGATGCCGCCCACCAGCTGCACGTCATAGTGGCGCATGCCCATGACCCGGCGGGAGGCTTCGCGGACCAGGGCGAAGACTTCGGGCAGAAGGTCGTCCAGGGTGCGTTCACCGGCCTGCACCTGCTGGCGGTATTCCGCCATGCGCCGGGCGAAATCCTCGTCGGCCAGTTCCTGCATCTGGGGTTCGAGCGCGTTGATGCGCGCCACGATGGGGCGCAGGCGGCGCAGGTAGCGGTCGTTCTTGCTGCCGAAAATCTTTTTGAAAATGAAACCGAACATGCGTTCTCCTCGTTTGGCGGGATGGCCTGCCCCGGGGCAGGCGCGCGGCCGCGTGCATCCAGAAAAAAGCCGGACTGGCCGTGCGTGAAAGGGCCCGGCACCGGGGGCCGGGCGTCACAAACGGTCGCGCATGCCGTAGAAGTAAGGTCAAAACACGGCTTTGGCAATGCACCGGGGGAGGAAAATGCCCTCACGGGCGGGGGAAAACGCCGCCGCTGCCCCTGCCGGAAGCACGGGATGGCCGTGCAAAACGCCGCCGGGGCTTTCCCCGGCGGGCGGTCAACGTCCCGGGCAGGGAGGGCCTGCCGTGCCGCGGGAGCGCTGCTTTACGGAACACGCCGGGGCGAGGAAGAAGGGGAAGGGGCCCCGCGGGGGACCGGCCACAGCCGCAGGCGGGGATGATGCAGGGGCTGCGGCCGCGCGGACCGGCCCTGCGGTGGCCATCGTGCGCCTGCACCTGTCGCCATCGGCCCTGCGGCGCGGCCCCTCCTCCGATAGCGGTGCGGGCCCTAGGCTTCCGGGCCGTGCTCCTGTTTGATGACGGCTTCGGACTTGATGCGGTCCAGCAGCTCGGCAAAGGTGGCTTTGACGTTCTCGCGGATGTCACCGGCCACCACCAGCAGGAGCAGGTCGTCACCGGGCTGCAATTCGCCTTCATTGGCCTGGGCCACGATGGCGAAGATGCCGGGCCGCTGCTCCATCTCATGACAGATGGCGTCCATTTTGGCCTGGTCATGGCTGACGGTGACGGAGCTGACCGGCGCGTGATCCTTGCGCGACCAGCCGCGGACCACGCCGTTGTGTACCAGCATCATGCCCACATGATCGGTGAAGCCGGGGCGGGCCTTGAGTTCCTGCAAAACCTTGTTGACGTCCATGCTGACTCCTTTGTCTGCGGCGCCGGATCGTCCCGGCGCGGAGCCAGCATACACGTCCCGGGCCCGCGGATAAAGGGAAGACGACGCGGAAAAACAGCTTTGCACGCGGAGCTTCCTTCCCCAACATCCTGGAATGCTTTGAGAATAAAAAAATATTACTTATTTTTGCGCTAGGTATTGATTTTTTAATTAAGAATCATTACTATTCAAAAAAGCACATGGAGGAGTATATGAACCGCCTGCAAGATTATGCTCTTTACGATATCTCCTGGAACCTGAGCCCCGAGCATGCCGTGACCATGTATCTTGAATGGGGCAACAACGACTGGCATTCCGAATATCCGCCCGTGCGCTCCAAGGAAGATGTGTCCCACTATTTCGTGGTGGACAGCTGGGGCAAGGAGCCCGTCATCCGCCTGGTGCGCCGCAATTCCGAAAACGCTGAAGACCTGTTCACCATGCCGCTGCCTTCCCACCTGCTGCCCGAATACGAATCCGTGCACGGCAAGTGGCGCGGCATCAGCGAACCCACCCCCGCCATCAAGAGCTGGCTGCGCCACGAACTGGGCCAGTAGACAGCATTGACGTCATAACGACCTTCCTTCTTCATCCCCTCCTCGAAACCCGTAAACCTCCACACCAAACGCACCAGACAGGGCCCCGGCAACGGGGCCCTTCGTCGTTGGGGCGCAACGATGCAGCATCAGCGCCAGCCCGGACCGGACAAGGGAGCGCAGCGCCCGGCATCCCCGGCTCCTGCCCGCACGGATGTCCGCCACGGGACGGGCCGTTCCCCACGCGCATTCCCCGGCGGCGGGCATGAAAAAAGCCGGTGGCCAGAGGCCACCGGCTTTGCCATATCCGTCAGGCGCGTGTCCTACTTGTTGGTCTTGAGGAAGGTCTTGGCACGGGCTGCTTCGGGCGAGTTGGGGTACTTCTTGATGAGCTCGTTCATGCGCGCCTTGGCGGCGGCCTTCTGGTTCATCTTGCTGAAGCAGATGCCCTGCTTCAGGTAGGCGCCCGGCGCCCGGGAGCTTTTGGCGAACTTGGTGATGACCGTATCGTAGGCCAGGGCGGCATCGGGGAACTGGTTGCGCTGGAAGTAGCACTCGGCCAGATAGTACTGCGCGTCGGGGGCCATGCTGTGCGTGGGATAGTTCTTCATGAAATCGGCGAAGGAGCGCTGGGCCTCATCGTACTTGCGGGCCGTGAAGGCATTGAGGCCCGCGTCATAGAGGGCCAGGGACAGGTCCTTCTTCGCAGCGGGCTTGGCTTCGGGCTGGGGCGTGGGCTGCCCCCAGGTGCTGCCCGTGGCGGCCGGAGCGGCGGCAGGGGCAGCGGCGGCATCCCCGTAAGGGCCGGTGGCCAGACCGGCGGCGGCACCGGCGGCAGCACCGGCCGCGGCACCGGCGGCGGGTGCCGCATAGGGGTTCTGCTGCGGCTGGAACAGGGGCGCATTGGCCTGGGGCGCGGCGGCATGGGCGGGCGCGGCGCCGGCAGCGGGCATGGGCTCGCCCAGGTTGAGGTTGAGGGCCATGCTGGTCTCCACCTGGCGCAGGGCGGCATCATGGGCGCGCACGCGTTCCGCCAGGGCCGCGGCACCGCCCACGTTCTTCAGGTCGTCCACCAGGCCCTTGAGGGTGTTCAGTTCCTGGCGCATGGCCTGCACCTGGTTCCAGACCTCGGCCTGGGCGGGCTGCATCTGGCGCAGCAGGGCATCATGCTCCTGCACGCGCTGCTCAAGATACATGCTTTCGTTGGCAGCACTGCTGCTGCTCTGGCCCACGCAAGCGCCCAGCATGGCGGTGGCGCAGATCAGGCCACACAGAGGAAGAAGACGTTTGCTGTTCATAGAGTCTTGGTCTCCCGTTTTAAATTTTTTCACCGGCGTGCCTGCGACCGGCGAAAATATAGATCAGGCCCCCCAGCACAGGCAGGAACACGGCGATGACCAGCCAGACGGCCTTTTGCTGGAAGGAAGAGAAGCGGTGGTTCCAGATGTGCCAGATGCTCCAGAGGTTGGGCAGGATGGGGATCAGGGCCACCAGGACATGCCACCAGGCGAAGGTCATGATTTTTTCTCCTTGCGCTTTTCCGGGGCTTCCGGGGTACGCCAGATGACGATGCAGGCCAGGATGGCGCCGATGCAGATGGCCATGTCCGCCACATTGAAGGCGGGCCAGTGCCACTGCCCCACATAGACATCCACGAAGTCGATGACCGCCCGGAAGCGGATGCGGTCCACCAGATTGCCCAGCGCGCCCCCCAGCACCAGGCCCAGAGCGGCGCTGAGCCAGGCATTGAAGCGGGAGCTGCGCAGCAGGGCCACGATGGCCGCGGCGGCCACCACGGTCGCGCCCAGGAACAGCCAGAACTGCCACTGGATGTCGGAACGGTTCAAAAAGCCGAAGGCCGCGCCCCGGTTGTGGACCAGCACCAGATCCAGCAGGCCGGGGATGACCGTCACGGGGTGCGGGGGATCGATGGCGGCCACGGCCCACCATTTGGTCAGCTGGTCAAGCACCAGCGCCAGCAGGCCGTAGCCGCCCAGGATCGTATATTTTCGCATTACGCCTCGGGCAGTTCCGCCATGACCTTGGCACAGCGGGGGCAGAGGGTGGGATGCGCGGGATCGCTGCCCAGTTCGGTGCTGTAGATCCAGCAGCGTTCGCACTTTTCACCGGCGGCCTTGGCCACGCCCACGGCCAGGCCGGCCACTTCGGCGTCCTGCACGGCGTCGGCCGGAGCTGCGGCCAGGGGCGCCAGATGCAGCTGCGAGACGATGAAGAAGGCGCGCAGGTCGGTGTGCAGGCCTTCCAGGCGTTCACGCAGCTCGTCGGCCACATAGAGGGTCACGCTGGTATCCAGCGAATGGCCCACCACGCTGTCGCGGCGCAGGGGCTCGATGGCGCGGGTCACGGCGCCGCGCACGGCCAGCAGCACGTTCCAGTCGTCGCGCACGCCGTCTTCCAGCAGATAGGGCCTGCTGTCCACGGGCGGCAGGGCGAAGACCGTGGGCACGTCGTCGCGCAGGTCGTTGGGCAGGTGGTGGAAGATCTCTTCGGCGGTGAAGGACAGCACCGGCGCCATGTCGCGCACCAGCAGGCAGAGCAGGTGGTACAGGGCGGTCTGGGCCGAGCGGCGTTCCGTGGCGGCAGGGGCGGAGGAATACAGGCGGTCCTTGAGGATGTCCAGATACACGGCCGAGAGGTCGGTCACGCAGTAGTTGTGCAGGCTGTGGTAGACCTTGTGGAAATCATAGGTCATGTAGGCATCCTGCACGCGGTCATGCACCTGGGCGGCGGCATGGAGCGCGTAGCGGTCCAGGGGCAGCAGCTGGTCCAGGGGCAGCAGGTCGGCGCGGGTCAGGTCGTTGATGGTGCCCAGGATGAAGCGGCAGGTGTTGCGGATACGGCGGTAGGCATCCACCAGGCGGCCCAGGATCTGGTCCGAGATGCGGATGTCTTCGCGGTATTCCACCGAGGAGACCCACAGGCGCACGATCTCGGCGCCGTATTTGTCGATGAGCTCCTGCGGGGCGATGACATTGCCGATGGATTTGGACATCTTGCGGCCGTCGCCGTCCACCACATAGCCGTGGGTCAGCACGGCCTTGTAGGGCGGAACATTGCGGGTGCCCTCGGCCACCAGCAGGGAGCTGTGGAACCAGCCGCGGTGCTGGTCCGAGCCTTCCAGATAGAGGTCAGCAGGCGCGGAGAGCTCGGGGCGGGTCTCCAGCACGGCGGCGAAGCTGGTACCGGAGTCGAACCACACGTCGAGGATGTCGTCTTCCTTTTCCCAGTGCCGGCCGCCGCAGTGGGGGCAGGTGAGGCCTTCGGGCACGATCTCTTCCAGGGGGGCTTCATACCAGTAGTCGCAGCCCGTGGGGTGCTTGGCGAAGCGGTCGGCCATCTCGTGCATCCACTGGGCGTCGTTCCAGGCTTCGCCGCAGTCCTTGCAGAGCAGGGCCATGATGGGCACGCCCCACTGGCGCTGGCGCGAGATGCACCAGTCGGGACGGGACTCGATCATGTTGTAGATGCGGTCGCGGCCCCAGGCGGGGATCCACTGCACCTTGGTGTCGATGGCGTTGAGGGCCTTCTTGCGCAGGTCGTTCTTCTCCATGCTGATGAACCACTGGGTGGTGGCACGGAAGATGACCGGCTGCTTGCAGCGCCAGCAGTGCGGGTAGGAGTGGCTGATCTTGGCGGTCTTGAGCAGGGCGCCCACTTCGGTCAGCTTTTCGATGACCCTGGGGTTGGCCTCAAAGACGTTGAGACCGGCGAAAAATTCCACGGACGGCAAAAAGCGGCCCGCGTCGTCCAGGGGCGAATAGACGTCCAGCTTGTAGGCCAGGCCCACTTCGTAGTCCTCGCGGCCGTGGCCGGGAGCGGTGTGGACGCAGCCGGTACCGGCATCCAGGGTCACGTGGCGGCCCAGGATCAGGGGGGACTGGCGGTCATAGAAGGGGTGGCGGGCCATGAGGCCTTCCAGTTCCTGGCCGGTGGCGCGGCCCACCACGCTCACGTCTTCCCAGCCGAAGGACGCGGCGCAGCCTTCCAGCAGCTCTTCGGCCAGCAGGTACTGGCAGCCGCCGGTCTCCACCAGCACATAGGTGAATTCGGGGTGCAGGCAGACGGCCATGTTGTCCGGCAGGGTCCAGGGCGTGGTGGTCCAGATGACCACATAGGCGCGGGACGGGTCGGCGCCGGGGATGCGCCGGGCCAGGTCGGCGTCGTTGAGGGCGAAGCGCACGAAGATGGAGGGCGAGGTGTGGTCGCCGTATTCCACTTCGGCTTCGGCCAGGGCCGTATGGCAGGAGCAGCACCAGTAGATGGGCTTCTTGGCGCGCACCACGCCGCCCCTGTCCACGAATTTGGCCAGTTCGTGGGCCGTGGCGGCCTCATAGGCGGGGTTCATGCTCTTGTAGGGGTCGTCCCAGTCGCCCAGCACGCCCAGGCGCTTGAATTCCTTGCGCTGGATGTCGATCCACTTGCCGGCGTAGTCGCGGCACATCTTGCGCACCACATGGGCGGGCAGGGTCTTTTTCTTTTCCTTCAGTTCCTGTTCCACCTTGTGCTCGATGGGCAGGCCGTGGCAGTCCCAGCCGGGCACATAGTGGGCGCGGTAGCCCTGCATGTTGCGCGACTTGACCACGATGTCCTTCAGGATCTTGTTCAGGGCCGTGCCCATGTGGATATGACCGTTGGCGTACGGCGGGCCGTCATGCAGGACGAACGCGCCCTTGCCGGTGCAGTTTTCGATCATGGCCTCATAGGCCTTGGTTTCTTCCCACTGCTTGAGCTGCTGGGGCTCGCGCTGGGCAAGATTGGCCTTCATGGGGAAGGCGGTCTTGGGCAAATTCAGGGTTTTTTTATAGTCGCTCATGCTGGCTCCTCAGGCAATGTAAAAAGCGCCTAAGTTTCGGCAAATACGTTTGCAAAGTCAAGGAAAGGGCGGCAGGAAAGGCCGCCCTGTCCTGCTTTTCCGCGGGAAAATGCGGCCGGCGGCACGAGTGCCGCCCGGCACCTGCGGAAGCGGGCTTTGCCGGACGGGCCGAAGGCCGCAGCGACCGGCAGGGAAGGGGACCGGCAAGGGCGGCGGACGGCGGGGGAGCAGGCCGCGGGCGTGCACCGGCGGGAGCCCATCCCCGCTGCCGGATGACGAAAAGGGCTTTCCCGCGGGAAAGCCCTTTGCTGTCGCTGCGGATCAGAACAGGGGTTTCTGGCCTTCGATGGCCTCGGCCACCTCGCGCAGGGCCGCCAGGCTCTCCTGGGCCTGCTCGGGCGTGAGGCTGTGCAGGGCGAAGCCCGCATGGACGATGACATAATCACCGACCCTGGGCGGCTCGGGCAGCAGGAGCATGGAGGCGGTAAGGTAGGTCTGGCTTTCGCCCACGCGCACGCGGGCCATGCCCTGTTCCTGGAGTTCGACCACCTGGGCCGGAATGGCAAGACACATGACTCTTCCTCGATGGTTAGCAGGTAGTGCCGGGATCGTTCCCGGCGTATTGGCGGGACAGGCGCAAAATCTCCTTGCGGACCTCGTCCAGATAGGCGGGGAAGCGTTCCCGCACGGCCGGGGAAAGCTCCATGCTCCAGGACGTGTAGTCCGCGGGCTCCATGCCCATGACGGTAAGTCTGGGACGGGAGCCGTGGAGCATCTCGGCCATGCGCAGGGAATCCAGCAGGTCGATGTCGTGGATGGAGAGGCGCTGTTTCTCGTTGTCCACCAGCTGGCTCTCGCTCAGGCGATAGACCGTGCCGGGCCCGGCATGGCCGTGGACGATGTCCAGGATGAGCACATGGGCGAAGCCCTTGAACAGATAGAAGACATCCTGGGTGAAGGTGCCCGCTTCCATGATGGTGACGTTTTCGGGCCAGGATTCCCCGGCCAGGGTCTGGGCGGCATGGACGCCGACACCATCGTCGGTGAGGAGCAGGTTGCCGATACCCATGACAAGCACTTTGTCCATACAATCCTCGGTACAGGAGTTGCGCCCGGCAGGGCGAGGGGGGGCCGCCGTGCCGGGCCCGCACGGGCACCGGCCGTCCAGGCGCGGATGCCCCGGCAGGGGCGGCTGCGGACAGGCACCAGCATAGCAGCCCGGCGGGGCAGCCGCAAGGGGATGCCGGGGGAAGGGGCACAGCACGCTGCCACAGAAGGCCGCCACAGGAAGGCCGCCGGGAGCCGGGCACGAAAAAAGGGCGGGGTCTCCCCCGCCCTTCCGGTTTGTGGTGTGCGTACGGCCTAGTGCTCGTCGTCGTCACCGAAGAGCCAGGGGCCCTTCTTGGGGAACAGCAGGGTGTTCCAGTAGAGGACGTAGACGGGCAGGGTCACGAACATCATGACGTAGGCCCAGTTCTTGGTGTAGAGGAAGTAGTCGTAAAAAGTATGGAATTCCATGATGTTCCTCCTGTCCTAGTGGGCATCCTTGAAGTCGGGGTGTTCGTACAGCACCGGCATGTGATAGACGATGAAGCGGTACACGGTCACGATCAGGGTCACCACGAAGATGGAGATGCACACTTCCCAGATGCTGGGGAAGTAGCGCTCGTCAGCGGGCAGGGTGTAGTTGAAGGCGATCATGGACACGTTGAAGCGGTTCAGGACGATGCCCAGCACGGCATTGGCGGAAGCGAAGCGGCAGAGCTTGATGTTGCGGTCGCGGGAGCCCTTGGCATACAGCAGCGCGGGCATCAGCACGAAGAACAGCATTTCCACCAGCCACCACAGACCGTAACCGCTGCAGAGGTAGGGCAGGTTGGCCTGGACCAGCATGTCGATGAGCTTCAGCATGAAGTAGCCGAAAAGGATGAAGGCACCGGCCTTGGAGAAGCTGAAGACCACTTCGTCGGCTTCGCGCAGGTGTGTTTCGTCCATGTAGTGGTGCACGCCCTTGTGGGCCCACATGCCTTCAAAGATGACCATGGAGCAGCCGGCAGCCATGGAGCTGACGAAGAAGAACATGGGCATGAAGGGGGAGTACCACAGCGGATGCAGCTTGCCGGGGGCGATCAGGTAGAGGGCGCCCAGCGAGGACTGGTGCAGGGTGGACAGGCACACGCCGAAGATGGTCAGGATGATGGTGCAGCGCACCACGACCTTGCGCCACTTCTTGAGGAAGGGGAACTTGCAGGCCAGCCATTCCATGGGGGCCACCGAGAATTCGATGAACAGCACGGTCAGGTACGTGGCCACGCACAGGCCCACTTCGAACAGGACCGAGGTGGTGCCGGGGAAGAAGAACATGTAGGGCAGACGCAGCGGGTGACCAAGGTCATACAGCAGGGCGAAGACCACGAAGGCGTAGCCCAGGAAGGCGGTGGTCACGGCGGGGCGCACGGCCGAATGGAAGTGCTTCATGCCCATGACGTAGCAGGCCACGGTGGTGAAGTAGCCACCGGCGGCCAGACACACGCCGCAGAGCAGGTCGAAGCCGATCCACATGCCCCAGGGCTGGGTATCGGACAGGTTGGTGATGGAGCCGATGCCCTGGGTGAAGCGGATGAAGGTCAGTACGAAGCCCACGACCAGGATGACCGCGGTGATCATGTTGCCGGGGCGACGCAGGGAAAACTCACCAAGGTTGAACAGTTTGTCCTTGGTGGGGATCACGATTTGGTGCTGGGACATTTACTTATCCTCCCCGTGCTTGCAGCCGCAGCAGCCGTCGCAGCCGTTTTGAGCCTCACGGGCCTTGAGGGCCTCGATCATGGCCTTGCGGGCCTCATCGGCGGCCACGGGGCCCTGGTTCTGCTCGATGCTGCGCACAGCGGCGTCCATGGCGGCCGTCACATCTTCCTTGGCGGTCTGGACGGTCTTTTCCTGGGCGGCCTTGCTCATGGCCTCGCGGCGCTTGGTCATGCCGTAGGCGCCACCGAAGAGGATGGGCCAGAAGGCGATGATCATGGGCACGGCACCCAGGGCGCCGTAGGTCAGCTCACCCATGGGACGGTTGCCCAGGTGGGTGTCCAGACCCAGTTCCTTGAAGGTATGGCCGGCGTCGGCCGTACCGGCGGCCTTGACGGCCGACGGGGTGGGCTTGGGAGCCAGGACCATCCAGGCGGTGCCACCGGCGTCCCACTCACCATAGATGTAGTCCACATACTTGCCGGGGTTCTCGGCGATGCGCTTGCGGGCGATCTTGATGAGGTCGGAGCGGCGACCGAAGGTCAGGGCATCCATGGGGCAGGCTTCCACACAGCCGGGCAGCTTGCCTTCCTTCAGGCGGGGTTCGCAGAAGGTGCACTTCTGGACCAGCGGGTCCCAGGCCTCGTTGTACTGGAAGCCGGGCACATAGAAGGGACAGGCGATCATGCAGTAACGGCAACCCACGCACTGGGAGCCGTCGTAGGTCACGCTGCCGTCGGGCTGCTTCTGGAAGCATTTGGCGAAACAGGCGGAGGCACAGGCCGGGTCGTTGCAGTGGAAGCACTGCAGCTTGCGGAACACGGGCTTGCCGCCCACTTCGTACTTGTTGACCACCGTCCAGGTATCGGCGGAAGTACGGCGCCGCGTGTCGCAGACGGAAAGGTCGGTGAAGGGCTTTTCGGGCTTGGGCAGGTGGTTGACCTTGTTGCAAGCCTCTTCGCAGCTGCGGCAGCCGATGCAGCGGGTGGTATCGTGCAGGACGCCGTAGCTGTCTTCATAGTAAGGGAACATGTGGGTGCCGCCGGCCTTGGCCACTTGTGCCGTGCCCAATGCGGAAGCGACGCCAGCGCTGCCCAGGATGGTCAGAAATTTTCTACGATTCATAATCGTACTCTCCAGCTAGTTGGCGTTCTCGGTCGCACGCGGCTTGTGGCAGGACGCGCAGGACGTATCGAGGGGACGGGCAACGTCCATGCCGTCATGGCAACCCATGCACTGCAGATGATACGCGGCCTTCAGCGTGGGACGGTCGGGCACGCGGGGATCGATCTTGGCGGAATGGCAGCTGCCGCACTTGGGCGGAGTGGCCGACAGGGGGCTGCGATGGTGGCAGGTGGTGCACAGGATCTCGGGTTCGCTGTGGAACGCCTTGGCCAGATTGTCGCCTTCGATGCGCTTCATGAGCGAGGAGACGTGGCGACGATGGTTGAAGAGGTTGGGCTCGAACTTGTCGGACAGGCTGCCGATGACCACCTTGTAGGGGCAGGCTTCGGGGGCCATGTAGTCCACGGGCTTGCGTTCTTCGATGGTGGCTTCGGCCAGGGCGGTGCGGTCCTCGGCGGACAGCTTGCCGGCCACGCCCAGCTGGTACTGTTCGGGGGTCATCTTGGAGGTGACCACATGGCACACGCCACACCACCGGGCGTCACGCTTGGGGGTGACGATCTCGTGGCAGCCGGCGCATTCGCGGCGTTCCTTGTACTGTTCTTCGTGACAGCTCACACAGCTCTTGGGCGTGACGCCATCCTTGCGCGGGGCGATCTTGGTGGCGTGCATGGCGCGCTCAAGGGTGATGAAATTGCCCTCGGCCTTGCCTTCCACGGTATGACAGGTGCTGCAGGCCACCATATCGCCCGTGTGATGGCAGGCCGTGCAGTCGTCGATTTTGTCGACGTGGGCCTGATGGTTGAATGTCACCGGCGTCATGCTGGCGCCCTTGGGATTGGGCTTTTCGCTGACCGGAAAGAGAACCGTGGCATTAGGCATTTCCGCGTCGGATTCTTCCAGGCCCACCGCCACAGCGCGGTTGGCTTCGGGAAGCATCAGACAGGCCACGCCGGCCAAGGCAATCACCGCCGCCAAAAGCAGTGCTTTACCGTTCCTCATGTGCTCGTCCTTTTGAAACAGACTTTTCCCCATTCTCCCGCAGCGCAGGGCCGCGGGCGTCCTCCGGCTCTCATGAGCCAAACACACCAATAATGTGTGGCAAGTTACCGCAGGCACAAGGTCTCGTCAAGGGGGGGGCGCAGGCTGAAAAGCTTACTTGCACACTGGTATTGGGGCATCCGGGCGGGGCCGGGACGAGGGCGCGGCGGGAAAAATCCTTTGCGGCTGGCCCTGTTTCGGGAACGGAGCGGGCAAGGGGGGGAACGGCGGGCGGGGCCGGGGCCCCCGGCAGGATGCCGGGAAATGTTTTGAGAAATTTTCTGTGATCTGCGATGGGGCGGGGCTTCCGGCCGCTTCGGCGCGCCCGCCGCCCGGACGGGCCGGATGCAGGGGGCACGCGCCATTCCCCAGCCGGCGCCGTGCCGGCATGGTGCCGTGAGCCGTGGCGCGTGGCCGCCGTGCCGCTTCAGCAGGCCTGCCGGGCAGCCGCCAGCAGGCCGTCCAGATCCTGCGGCGCGAAGAAGCGGGCCCCGCTGCGGGCCCGGAACCAGGTACGCTGGCGCTTGGCGTAGGCGCGGGTGTTGTGCAGCCAGAGGCGGCGGCACTCCGCCAGGGAAAGGTCCCCGCGCAGATGGGCCAGCACCTCGGCGCAGCCGATGCCGGACCAGCCCGGGGCCGCGGCGTCGTCACAGCGCTGCCGGGCGGCGCGGGCCTCGTCCAGGGCCCCCTGTTCCAGCATCAGGTCGATGCGGCGGGCCAGGCGGGGCGTCAGGGCATCCAGCTCCATGTCCAGCACCAGCAAAGGCCCGGCGCAGGGCGGTGCGGGCATGGCGTGTTCGTGCCACCAGCTGAAGGAATGGCCGGTGGCGGCCAGCACTTCCAGGGCGCGCACGATGCGCTGGCGGTCGTTGGGATGGATGCGGGCCGCGTAGGCGGGATCTTTGGCGGCCAGTTCGGCATGGAGGGCGGCCGGGCCTTCTGCGGCCAGGCGGGCCGTGAGGGCGGCGGTGACGGCCGGGTCGACGGCCGGGATCTCGGCGATGCCGTGCAGCAGGGCCTGGAAATACAGGCCGGTGCCGCCCACCAGCAGGGGCACATGGCCCCGGGCCAGCACGGCCCTTGCCGCGGCCACGGCCTGGCCGGCCCAGCGCCCGGCGCTGATCTTCCGTTCCGTGGGCAGAAAGCCGTACAGGTGATGCGGGCAGCAGGCCCGCTCCGCGGGAGAGGGCTGGGCCGTGATGAGGGGGAAATCGCTGTAGACCTGGCGGGAGTCGGCGTTGATGACCTCGCCGTCCAGGGCTTCGGCCAGGGCCAGGGCCGCGGCGGTCTTGCCGCAGCCCGTGGGGCCGGCCAGACAGATGACGGGCAGGGGCGCGGCCATCTTATTTGGTGACGCGGAAGCCGCCGTAGGGGGCGGACAGGCAGGGCGTGGCCTGGCGCACTTCGCCGCGCTGGTATTTTTCCATCAGGCGCAGGCGCACGTTCTCGGGCACCAGGCCCACGATGTCGGCGCCGTGGCTGGCCGCGGCCTTGACGATGGTGGAGCTGATGAACAGCCACTGGTAGTCGGTCATCAGGAACACGGTCTGGATGTCGCGCTGCAGGCGGCGGTTCATGAGGGCCAGCTGGAATTCGTATTCGAAGTCCGAGACGGCGCGCAGGCCGCGCAGGATGGCACAGGCCCCGCGCCTGGCCGCGTATTCCACGGTCAGGCCGGTGAAGGGCTCCACCAGGATGCGCTCGTCGTCGCCCACGGCCTCGCGGGCCATGGCCACGCGCTCTTCCTGGGAGAAGAGGGGGAACTTGGGCGTATTGTCGGCCACGGCCACCACGATCTGGTCGAAGACGGCCAGGCCGCGGCGGATGAGGGCCAGATGCCCGTTGGTCAGGGGGTCGAAGGTACCGGGATAGAGTGCCAGTTTCATGCGAGTGTCCATATCAGTATGCGGGTTTGACCAAAATGGCGTTCCACCAGCAGTTCCAGGCTGTCGGGCGCGGCCACGGCGGCGTCTTTCTCGATCTCGGCGCAGACGAGGGCGCCGGGTGCCAGCCAGTTGCGCCTGAGCAGGCCCTGCAGGGTGGCGTTGAGCAGGTTCTTGCGGTAGGGCGGGTCCAGGAAGACCAGGTCGAAACAGCCCAGGGGCGTGTTGTTGAGGGTCTTGCGCACGTCGTCGCGGATCAGGCGCACGCAGTCCTCCACGCCCAGCTGGCGGATGTTGTCGGCCAGGCAGCGGGCGGCCGCGGCGGAGTTCTCCACCAGCACGGCCAGCGCCGCGCCGCGGCTCACGGCCTCGAAAGCCAGGCTGCCGCTGCCGGCGAAAAGATCGAGCACGCGCGCGCCTTCCCAGACCACGCCGCGCGAGGTGAGCATGGAGAACAGGGATTCGCGCGTCTTGCCCATGGCCGGGCGGTAGCCTTCGCCCTCCACGGTCCTGATGCGTCTGCCGCCCAGTCTGCCGGAAATGATGCGCATGGTTTTTCCTGTGTTTTCTGTGCCGTGGATGGACGGCGGTTGACGGTGCAAAGGCTGCCCCGGGGCAGGGAAATGACTTTTACCTGCGGGGCGGCCCTTCCGTCAATGGGCGGCTCCGCAGCCCTCCGGGAACGGCCCCGGCTCCCGGCAAGGACGGGCGCCGTCACGGGGCCACGGCACGATCCCCGCCCTTTGCCCTGTCGCCGGGGGGACTGCTGCGGGCAGGCCGCAGCCTCCCGGTGCCGCAGCCGCCCGCATGGCACGTCGTGGGGGAGGGGGGGACATGGGAGGAAGGGTCCCGTTCGCCCGCCAGGCAAAGGGACCGCTTCCCCCCATGAGACATGCGGACAGGCCGGCTCGCCTCACATGCGGGAAAGCAGGCGGGTCAGGGCATAGTCCATCTTGGCCAGGGCGTCCTGCAGTTCGGTCTGCTGGACCCAGGGGCTTTGCTCGATGTCGGCCAGCTTGCCCTTGAACATGTCCCACTTGCGTTCCACTTCGCCGGTGAGGAAGTCCCAGTTGACGCGGGGATGGGCCAGGGCCTCGTGCTGGACGGTCTGGGCCACCTGATGGCCTTCCAGGATCATCTCTTCCATGTAGCCGGGCACCAGGGGGGTCACACCGAACTTTTCCCTGATCAGGCCGGCAAGGACGGACTGGGCCTTTTCTTCTCCGTGGACCAGGACCACGTTGGCCTTGTCGTGGACCAGGGGCTCCAGCCAGGAGAGCAGCTGGTCCTGTCCGGCGTGGGCGGAGAAGCCGTTGATGGTGTAGATGCGGGCCGCGATCTCCATATCCTCGCCGAACAGGGTGATCTTGCTGGCTTTTTCCACGATCTTGCGGCCGGGGGTGCCCACGGCCTGGTACCCCACGAAGACGATGCTCGCCCCGGGCCTCCAGATATTGTGCTTGAGGTGATGGCGCACGCGGCCCGCGTTGCACATGCCGCTGGCCGAGATGATGATGGCCGGGCCCTTGTATTCGTTGATGCTCTGGGATTCCGCGGCATCCAGGGTATAGCGCAGGTTGGGCAGCTCGAAGGGGTCGTCGCCCTGATGGAGCATCTTCTGCGCGTCCTCGTCGAAGAGCTCGCGGTTGCGGCGGAAGACCTCGGTGGCCCGGATGGCCAGGGGGCTGTCCACGAAGACGGGCATGTCCGCGGGCAGCTTGCCCTTGCTCTGGAGGATGTGCAGGCAGTAGAGGATCTCCTGCGTGCGTTCCACGGCAAAGGCGGGGATGATGACCTTTTCGCCCTTGCTGTAGCTGTAAGCGATGGCGTCGGCCAGCTCCTGGTCGCTGATGTCCTCGTTTTTGTGGTTGCGGTCGCCGTAGGTGGATTCCATGAAGATGTAATCGGCCTTGGGCGGGCTTTCGGGATCGCGCACGATGAGGGCCTGGGGGCGGCCGATGTCGCCCGAGAAGATGATGCTGGTGGTCTTGTCGTCTTCGGTCACTTCCAGGCGCAGGGAACCGGAACCGAGGATGTGCCCCGCATCGTAATAGGTAACCTTGATGCCCGGGGCGGGCTCGAAGTCCTCATGGTAGCCCACGGGGTGCAGGAGCCCGGCGGTCTTGAGGGCGTCCTCGGTGGTGTACAGGGCCTCGGGCGGGTTCTTGAGGCCGCGGCGGCTGTATTTTTTGGCTTCCCACTGGGCTTCCATCTCCTGGATGTGGGCGCTGTCCTGCAGCATGATCTCCAGCAGCTCGCTGGTGGCCTTGGTGCAGTAGATGGGCTTGCTGAAGCCTTCGCGCACCATGAGGGGCAGCAGGCCCGAATGGTCGATGTGCGCGTGGGTCACAAGGATGAAGTCGATATTGCCGGGGGCGTAGGGACGGGGATTGCGATTGCGCTCCTCGATGGCCTTGTTGCCCTGATGCATGCCGCAGTCGATGCAGAAACGCTTGCCGCAGGCCTCTATCATGTAACAGGAGCCGGTAACGGTCTGGGCAGCGCCAAGGAACTGGACTTTCATGGGGTGCTCCGGGGTGATGTTCTGCTTGCCGGGTGCAAGCGGGTGATTCTTCACTATGCGCTTCCTGCCCCGGAAGCGCAAGGCCCCCCTATAAACCTTTGACGGCCTGTGCCCGGCAGTTTAGGATGAAGGTTCATTCTTCTTTCCTGCGATCCGCGCAACAAGGAGGCTTTCATGGAGATCCGGCAGAACGTCATCGACGATCTCAATGCCATGACCACGGAGTCCTGGCGTACCATCCGCATCATGGCCGAAATGGTCCAGGCCCTGGATACGCTGAACAAGCTGGACGCCAACTGCGTGTCCATCTTCGGTTCGGCCCGCTCCACGTCCGACAGCCCCGAATACCGGGATGCCGAGCGCCTGGCCAGGATGCTGGTGGAAAAGGGCTTCGGGGTCATCACCGGCGGCGGCCCCGGCGTCATGGAAGCGGCCAACAAGGGCGCCGCCGAGGCGGGCGGGGTTTCCGTGGGCCTGCATATCGAGCTGCCCCACGAGCAGGGCTGCAACCAGTATGTGAAGACGCGCTGCAACTTCCGCTACTTCTTCACCCGCAAGTTCATGTTCGTGAAGTACGCCATGGCCTATGTGGTCATGCCCGGCGGCATGGGGACCATCGATGAACTGTCCGAGGCCTTCGTGCTGGCCCAGACCGGACGTATCCGTCCCTTCCCCATCATCCTTTACAATGCTTCCTACTGGTCGGGCCTGCTGGAGTGGCTGCGCACGAGCATGGCCAACGGCCGCTTCATCAACAGGGAGGAGATCGACAAGCTCGTCACGGTGTGCGACACGCCCGAGCAGGTGGTGGAGCATCTGTGCAAGATCGTGATCCTGTAGGCGGCGGCGCCCTGGTGCGCCCCTGCGGCGGTCCCGTGCCCCCCGCGCCGCCGGGCTGGCGCTGGGAGGCCCTCATGCATCTGGCCCTGGACGAGGCGCGGCAGGCCGCCCGCGAGGACGAAGTGCCCGTGGGCGCGGTGCTGGTGGCGGCGGACGGCCGTCTGCTGGCCCGCGCCCACAACCGGCCCGTGGCCCTGCACGATCCCACGGCCCATGCCGAGATCCTGGCCCTGCGTGCCGCCGGGGCCGCCAGCGGCAATTACCGCCTGGGCGGCGGGGTGCTGGTGGTGACCCTGGAACCCTGCGCCATGTGCGCCGCGGCCCTGGTCCATGCCCGGCTCGCCGGGGTGGTCTACGGCGCGGCCGACAGGCTGGCCGGTGCCGTGACCTCCTGCACCGAGACGCTGGACCAGCCCTTCTTCAACCACCGGGTCTGGCATATGGGCGGCGTGCTGGCCCGGGAGAGCGTGGCCCTGCTGCAGGATTTTTTTGCCGGACGGCGGGACTGAGCCCGCTTTTTTTGCGGGTACGCCCGCGTACGGGACGACGATGCTGGAGATCATCGCTTTTTGTTGCGGCGCCCTGGTCATGGTGCTGGAGATGGTGGGCGCCCGCGTGCTGGCCCCGCATGTGGGCACCTCGGCCGTGGTCTGGACCAGCCTCATCGGCGTGGTGCTGGCCTGTCTGGCCCTGGGCGCCTGGCTGGGGGGCCGCCTGGCCGACAGGCACCTTTCCCGGCGCGGCCTGGCCCTCATCCTGCTGGGGGCCTCCCTGGGCAGCGCCCTGGCCGCCGGGACGCACCGTCTGGTGGGCGGGGCGCTGAGCGCCGCCATCACGGACATCCACCTGGCCGCCGTGGCCTGCGCCCTGGGCATCCTGGCCCTGCCCGCCCTGTGCTGCGGCATGATCAGCCCCTACATCATCCGGCTGCGCATCCGGGACGTGGCCACTTCCGGCGCCACGGTGGGGCGGCTGTACGCCCTGTCCACGGCGGGCAGCATCGCGGGGACCTTTCTGGGCGGCTTCGTCCTCATCTCCTTCTTCGCCAGCGGCACCATCCTCTGGGGCGTGGCCCTGGGCCTGCTGCTGCTCTCGCTGCCGGCCGAGCCTTCCCGTCCCTGGGGACGGCTGGCCCTGCTGTGCCTGCTGCTCCTGCTGGCCGTCTGGGACCGGCAGTGCCGCCAGGCGGACGGGCCCCTCATGGTGGAGAGCCCCTACAACTGCATGGTGATCCACGAGGGCCGCGACAGGGGCAGGCCGGTGCGCGTCCTTTCCACGGATCCCGGCTACAGCCAGTCCGGCATGTATCTGGACGACCCGGACGAGCTGTATTTCGACTATACCCGCTTTTACGCCCTGGCCGTGCTGGCCCGGCCGCAGGCCCGGGACATCCTCATGCTGGGCGGGGGCGGCGGCTCCGTGCCCAAGTGGCTGCTGTCCGGCAGGAGCGGTCTGGACGCCGCCGGCCTGCGCCTGACCGTGGTGGAGCTGGACCCCGGCATGACCGCCGTGGCCCGGCACTGGTTCCTCCTGCCCGGGGAAGACCCGCGCCTGCGCCTGGTCCACGCCGATGCGCGCACCTTCCTCAACCGGCAGCGGGAGCAGTATGACCTCCTGCTGGTGGACGTGTTCAACTCCTGCTATTCCATCCCCTTCCATCTGGGCACGCAGGAGGCCTTCGCCGCCATGCGCCGGGCCCTGCGCCCCGGCGGCGTGCTGGCCATGAACGTCATCGCCGCCGTGGAAGGCGAGGACGGCCGTCTGCTGCGGGCCATCCATGCCGGGCTGCGACGGCATTTCGCCCGGGTGGAGATCTTTTGCGTTACCAGCCCCCGGCATCCCGGACAGCTGCAGAACCTGATGGTGCTGGCCTTCAGCCAGGCCGCCACGGCCGCGGCCCTGCGTGACGCCCCGGGCCGTTCGCCGGAGATGGCGGCCATGCTGGCCTGCCGCTATCGTGCGCCCCTGCCGGCGGCGGAGCCCTTGCGCGACGATTTCGCCCCGGTGGAGCGTTTCGCCCTGTCGCTGCTGCGCCGCCCCTGAGCCGGATGGCCCGTGCCGCCGTGCCGTACCGGCTTGGCGGCCGCCTGCCGTCGTCCCCCTGCGGCAGGCCGTGTGCGGCCCCTCCCGCTGCCCGCGGCGCGGCATGCGGGCACGGGGCAGGCCCCCGTCCCCCGTTCCGGGCCCGGACGCCACCGCTTCCCGAGACGGGCCGGGAACGTGCCCGCCCGGGGCAGGCTTGCCGTTTGGCCACGAAATGCGTAGATTGTGCGCCATGAGAGGGGCGGCACGGCCCCGGCGGCCCGTGCAGACTCTTTACTTCAACCGCGCACGCTCCCGGGTGCGCGTTCGCAAGGGAAGGCAGTTTTGAGCGAATCCATCGATGATCTCACAGTGGAATATGAGGAGAACGGCCAGGTCATCCTCAAGGAACTGGGCAAGATCGTCCTGAGCAAGGGCGCCTGGACCACGATTCTCTTCCGCTATCAGGAGTGGAAGCCGCAGACCTCGTCCTACGGCCCCGACAAATATGTGATCCGCCGCTACAAGAAGGTGGGCGGCGAATACCGGCAGCAGAGCAAGTTCACCATCTCCAGTGCCGATCAGGCCCGCAAGATCGTGGATGCCCTGCAGACCTGGATCGGAGAGGCCGGGCAGGAAAAGTAGCCGGGACAGTCTGTGCCTTCCACAAGGTGCTGTTTGAGGAAAAAAGGGCGCTGCGCATGCAGCGCCCTTTTTGTGTCCGGGGGATGGAAAAGGACCGCCGCGAAGGGCGGTCCTTGAAGGGACGGGATGCGGGGGAGCAGTCCCGTCCGCGCGGGGGCGGGAAGGAAGCGCGGCAGCAGGCTGCCGGTCAGGAAATCATGGCGCAAGTATAGGATATCGTCCGCGCAAGGCAATGCCCCGGGCCCGGACTGTACAGTTTGATACATGGCGGCGCCCTTCCCGCAGGAGCGTCCTGCGGCCGGATGGTGGCGCGTCAAAAAAAGCAACATTTTTGTAGAAATTTATAATATAGTGGTATTATTTATTCTTTTATCATATTTCCCCCGCATGTTTTCTTTGAGTGCTCAAAGAAACAACGTTTTTGCAGTAGTTCCGGCCATGCCTGCCGTGCCTGCATGCGCGGGGCCCGGCAGACGATGCCCCTGCGGCCTTTGCGGAAAAAAACGGAAAGTATAATTATACCATATTGATATAATATATTTTTATTTCATGGGCCATAAGGTTTGGGGCCGGAT
Organism: Desulfovibrio piger; assembly: GCF_900116045.1. Classification (NCBI taxonomy): domain Bacteria; kingdom Pseudomonadati; phylum Thermodesulfobacteriota; class Desulfovibrionia; order Desulfovibrionales; family Desulfovibrionaceae; genus Desulfovibrio; species Desulfovibrio piger. Next base: position 1,340,780 of record NZ_LT630450.1, on the reverse strand, counting down.
GTGCCGGCTGTCCGGTGCCGGTGCGCAGCGATGGTCTCCCCTTGTCCGGGGGCCCTGTGCCGCAAGGCTGCGGCGCAGGGCGCCATATTTCCACATTTTTGTAACTTCAGGGGGGCTGCGCGGCCATCCGTCTGTTCCCTTTCAGGGATCAGTATCAAAAAAACATGTATTATCAATATGTTTTCGATGCATGTCCGCTGTGGAACGATATTTGCTTCATAGCCGGCAAGACATCCCCGAATCCTGGACGGGATGCTTGAAGTGAGGAGAAAGCATTATGAGAAGACGGGAATTCTTGAGACAGGCTGGCATCTGTGCGGCGACCGCGATGGCGACAGCGGGAGCGGCGAAGACGAGCTCCGCTGCGGAGCCCATCCGCTGGCGCATGCAGACATACGCCGGCGCGGCCCTGGCCGAGCATGTGATCAAGCCCCAGATCGATGCCTTCAACAAGGCCGCCAATGGCGAGATGGTCATCGAGCTGTACACCTCGGACCAGCTCGTGCCCACCAGCGAGCTGTTCCGCGCTGTCCAGCGGGGGACCATCGATGCCGCCCAGTGCGACGAGGATTCCATGTCGTCCCCCGCGGACGTGGCCATCTTCGGCGCCTACTTCCCCTTCGCCACGCGCTATTCCCTGGATGTTCCGGCCCTGTTCGAGCACTGGGGCCTCAATAAGATCTGGCAGGAGGCCTACGCCGAGATCAAGGGCGTCACCTGGCTGGGGGCCGGTTCCTGGGACCCCTGCAACTTTGCCACCACCACGCCCGTCCGCTCCCTCGCCGACCTCAAGGGCAAGCGGGTGTTCTCCTTCCCCACCGGGGGCCGCTTCATGAGCAGGTTCGGTGTGATCCCCGTCTCCCTGCCGTGGGAGGACATCCAGGTGGCCCTGCAGACGGGTGAGCTGGACGGCGTGTGCTGGTCAGGGATCACGGAGGACTATACCGCCGGCTGGGCCGACGTCTGCAAGTATTACCTGACCAACAACATCAATGGCGGCTGGATCGGCAGCTATTTTGCCAACAGCGAAAAGTGGAACGCGCTCCCCGAGCATCTGAAGGTCCTTTTCCGCCTGACCTGCGACAGTTCGCATTATTATCGGCAGCACTGGTACTGGTGGGGCGAGGCGCACTACCGTGTCACCGGCGGCAAGATGCAGCTGACGTCCATCCCGGATGCCGAGTGGAAGCAGGTGGAGACCGAGGCGCACAAGTTCTGGGACGAGGTGGCGGCCCGCAGCCCGCGCTGCGCCAGGGTCGTGGAGATCCTCAAGCAGTACAATGCCGAGATGGAAAAGGCCGGCCGTCCTTACCGTTACTGATCCTTGTCCTGATCCTTACCGGCACCCCCTGCCCCGCGGGGCAGGGGGAAGGGGGAAAATCATGTTCGCGTATATGAAGCTGTATGTGCGCTATGTGGATGCGCTCAACCGTCTGGTCGGGCGCTGCGTGATGTATCTGGTCTTCGCCATCATGGCCATCCTGCTGTTCTCCTCCCTGTCCCGCACGCTTTTCGACAGGCCCGTGCTGTGGGGCGTGGAGATGGCCCAGTTCGTCACGACGGCCTATTATCTGCTGGGCGGCGGCTTTGCCCTGCTGATGCATTCCCATGCCCGCATGGACCTGTTTTACGGCCGTCTGGGCGCCAGGGGACGCGCGGCCATGGATGCCGTGACCGTCATCTGCCTGCTCACCTTCCTGGCGTTCCTGCTTTATGGCGGGATCTCCAGCACCGTCTATTCCATCGAATTCAACCAGCACAACAATACGGCCTGGGGGCCCGCCGTGGCTCCGGTCAAGTGCTTCATGGTGCTGGGCATCGTGCTGACGCTCCTGCAGGCCGTTTCCGAATTTTTCAAGGACATCGCCCGGGTCTTCGGTGTCGTCATCGGACTGGACATCCCCGAGCTGCTGCTGGTTGACGGCAAGGACACGGAAACCCGGGATCCGGCGGTGCATCCCCAGCCCGCCCTGACCTCCACGGAGGTGAGCCACGCATGACCTTCACCTTTTCCTATGAGACAGTGGCCCTCATCATGTTCGCGTCCATGGGGCTGCTCATGCTCACCGGACAGCGGGTCTTTGGCGCCATCGGTTTCGTGGGGGCCGTGGCGGGGGCCTTCCTTTGGGGGACGGGCGGCACGGAGATGGCCTTCAATGCCAGCATGTCCCTGATGAACTGGTTCCCCATGATAACCCTGCCCCTGTTCATCTTTATGGGCTATATCCTGTCGGAATCGGGCATCGCCAACGACCTTTACCGGATGTTCCATGTCTGGATGGGGCCCCTGCCCGGCGGGCTGGCCATCGGTACCGTGGTCCTGATGGTGGCCATCTCGGCCATGAACGGCCTGAGCGTGGCCGGTATGGCCATCGGCGCCACCATCGCCCTGCCCGAGATGCTCCGGCGCGGTTACGACAAGCGCATGGTCTCGGGGGTGATCCAGGCCGGCAGCTCGCTGGGGCTCATGATGCCGCCCAGCGTCGTGCTGGTGCTGTACGGCATGATCGCGCGGCAACCGGTCAACAAGCTGTGGCTGGCCGGTGTGGGGCCGGCCCTGCTGTTCGCGGTGCTCATCATCGCCTACATCGTCATCCGCTGCCGGCTCAATCCCTCCATGGGGCCGGCCCTGCCGGCAGAAGAGCGGGCCATGCCGCGGGCCGAGAAGTTCCGTCTGCTGCTGGCCGGGCTGCTGCCCCTGGCCATCATCTTTTCCGTGACGGGCTTTTTCCTGCTGGGGGTGACCAGCCTGGTGGAAAGCTCGGCGGTGGGGGCGCTTGCCGCCATGATAGCCGCTGCCCTCAAGCACAGGCTGACGGCCAGGGTCCTGCGCGTCTCCCTGCTGCAGACGCTGAGCGTGACCTGCATGTTCATGTGGATCATGGTGGCGGCCCTGTGCTTCAGTTCTGTCTTTGACGGTCTGGGGGCTGTCCACGCCATCCGCCGCCTTTTCCTGGAGGACTGGGGCCTCAGTCCCTGGGGGGTGCTCATCGTCATGCAGCTCTCGTATCTGCTCATGGGGATGTTCCTGGACGATACGGCCATGCTGGTCATCGTGGCGCCGCTCTATATCCCGCTGGTCAAGTCCCTGGGCTTTGACCCGATATGGTACGGTGTGCTGTACACCATCACCTGCCAGATAGCCTACATGACGCCGCCGTTCGGCTATAACCTGTTCCTGATGAAGGCCATGGCCCCGAAGGAGATCACGCTTGCGGACATCTACAGCTCCATCATCCCCTTTGTGGGCATCATGCTCGTCGGGCTGGTGCTGGTCATGCTGTTCCCCGGGATCGCCATGTATCTTCCCGACAGGTTCCTGTAACCTTCAAGCCCATGGAAAGACGTTGTGAACGAACGTTCCTTGCGCGAACTGCTGGCCAAGGCGTCCCCCCTGCGCTCGGGGGACGTGCTGGCCGGCATCGCGGCCGAGAATGAGGAAGAGCGCATCCGGGCCCAGATGGCCCTGGCCGATGTGCCCCTGAAGCGCTTCCTGTCGGAATGCGTGGTGCCGTACGAGACGGACGAGATCACCCGGCTCATCCTGGACAGCCATGACGCGCGGGCCTTCGCGCCGGTCAGCTCCTTCACGGTGGGCCAGCTGCGTGACTGGCTGCTGACCCCTGCCGCGGATACGGCGGCCCTGACGGCACTGGCGCCGGGCCTGACCCCGGAGATGGTGGCCGCGGCCAGCAAGCTCATGCGCATCCAGGATCTGGTGCTGGTGGCCTCCAAGTGCGGCGTGGTGACGCGCTTCCGCGATACCATCGGCCTGCCGGGGCGTTTTTCCTCGCGCCTGCAGCCCAACCATCCCACCGATGACGCGCGCGGCGTGCTGGCCTCCATCATCGACGGCCTGCAATACGGTTCCGGCGACGCGGTCATCGGCATCAACCCGGCATCGGACAGCCTGCCCGCCATCGGGCGCCTGCTCCATCTGCTGGACGATGTCATCGCCCGTTACGGCATCCCCACCCAGAGCTGCGTGCTGACCCACGTCACCAATACCCTGGAGATGATCCGGCGCGGCGTGCCCGTGGACCTCTGTTTCCAGTCCATCGCCGGCACGGAAAAGGCCAATGCCAGTTTCGGCATCTCCCTGTCCCTGCTGGACGAGGCCTGGGACGCCACCCTTTCCCTGAAGCGCGGCACGGTGGGAGACAATGTCATGTATTTCGAGACCGGTCAGGGCAGCGCGCTTTCCGCCGGGGCCCACTTCGGCGTGGACCAGCAGACCCTGGAATGCCGCGCCTATGCCGTGGCCCGGCGTTACCGCCCCCTGCTGGTCAATACGGTGGTGGGCTTCATCGGGCCGGAATACCTGTTCAACGGCAGGCAGATCATCCGCGCCGGTCTGGAGGACCATTGCTGCGGCAAGCTGCTGGGCCTGCCCATGGGCGAGGACGTCTGCTACACCAACCACGCCGAGGCCGACCAGGACGACATGGACATGCTCCTGACCCTGCTGGGCGTGGCAGGCTGCAATTTCGTCATGGGCATCCCCGGCGCCGACGACATCATGCTGGGCTACCAGTCCACGTCCTTCCACGATGTGGCCTGGCTGCGCCGGGTGCTGGGCAAGCGGCCCGCACCGGAATTCGAGGAATGGCTGGAGCGCACGGGCATCCTGTCCGCCGCGGGCGAGCTGCTGCCGCCCGGCGGGCGCCGGGGCATGGCCGCGCTGGGCCGGGAACTGGAGGAGGGCCGTCATGGCAACTAGGCAGGATGCGCTCGCGGGCGCCGCGCCCGCCATCGTGACGCCGGATCCCTGGGAAGAGCTGCGCCGCTTCACCGATGCGCGCATCGGTCTGGGGCATTGCGGGGTGAGCCTGCCCGTGAAACGCTGGCTGGAATTCCGTCTGGCCCATGCCCGCGCCCGGGATGCCGTCATGACGCCGCTGGATGAGGAGCGGGTGCGCGCCGGTCTGGCCGCCCACGGTCTGGAGTGCCTGTCCCTGGGCAGCGCCGTGGCGGACAGGAACGAATACCTGACCCGGCCGGACAAGGGGCGCCGCCTTTCCGTGGCCTCGCGGCAGCTGCTGGATGCCTGGACGGACGCGCATCCCGGCAGCGCGCCGGACGTGAGCGTGGTCATCTGTGACGGTCTGTCCGCGCGGGCCGTGCACGAGAACGCCGTGCCCTTCGCCTCCCGTTTTCTGGAAGAAGCGGCCGCTGCCGGGCTCAGTGCCGCGCCGGTGGCTCTGGTGAAATTCGGCCGCGTGGCTGTGGGCGACGATGTGGCGGCCCTGCTCAACGCACGGCTGGTGGTCGTGCTGGTGGGCGAACGCCCCGGCCTCAGCTCGCCCGACTCGCTGGGCGTCTATATGACCTACGCGCCCACGCCCGGCCTGACCGACGAGGCCCGCAACTGCATCTCCAACGTGCGTGCCGCGGGCCTGCCCGTGGAGGAGGCCGTGCGCAAGCTCTGCTATCTGGTGGAGAACGCCCTTGCCCGCCGCCTGTCCGGCGTGGCGCTCAAGGACGACGTGCCGCCCGGCTATCTGCCGTTCGCCGGGATGCGGGCATTGGGATAGGCCCGAAGACAGGGAGGTTCCGGCAGGACGCCGGGATGCCCTTTGCAAAATGAAAAGGCAGGTTTCCATGAAGGGAACCTGCCTTTCAAATATTGGTGGGCCCACCAGGACTCGAACCTGGGACCTGCCGGTTATGAGCCGGAGGCTCTACCAACTGAGCTATAGGCCCGCGAAGGAAGCGAACTATAGCCGGAAGGGCGCGTCATGGTCAAGCCCTTCCGCAGGCGGTCCCGGCAGGCCCGGCCGGCGTGCGGGGAAGGGAAGGGGGGGCCGGGGAGCGGCAGCACGCCGTGCCTGTGGCGCGTCCCCGGCCGCCGCGCCGCAGGAACCGTGGCCGCAGGCGGCCCGCGTCCGTCCGGGGAGGGGGGGCAGGCCGCCCGGCCGGCGGCGGAGACAAGGGCCTCCAGGTCTGCCGGTGGCGGGCCGCAGGGCATCGCCGGGGGACAGCTGCGCGCCCCCGAGGGGATGGCCGCTCCGTGAAAACGGCCCGGGGCCGCCCGCACACGCGGACGGCCCCGTAAACAGGCGGATGATCGCAGCGGGGCGTTACATGGCGCCGCCGGCGTTGAGCTTGTTGATCTGTTCGTCCATGGCCTTCTTCAGGGGCGCGGGCAGGCCCATGATGTCCACGTTGAGGAAGCCGCGCACGATGGTGGAGGTGGCTTCGTCCTCGTCCAGACCGCGGGCCATGAGGTATTCGATCTCTTCCTGGGCGATCTTGCCCACGGCGGCTTCGTGGGAGAGTTCCACGCCGTCGCGGCAGCTGTCCAGTTCGGGGATGGCGTGCACGCGGCCGCCGCCCACGATGAGTCCCTTGCACTCCAGATGGCCCTTGACCGGAGTGGCCGAGGCGCCGATGAAACCGCGGTTGATGATGGTGCCGCCGGTGGTCAGGGTGCGGGAGATGATCTCGCCGCGGGTATGGGGCGCGTTGAGATGGATGGCGCTGCCGCTGTCCACATGGGAGCCCGTGGGCGTCACGATGACCGAGTTGAAGGTGGCCACGGCGCCTTCGCCGTTGAGGTCGATGCGGGGATAGGACTGCAGGCTGCCCACGCTCTTGAGCAGGATGTAGTTGTTCTGGAACACGCCCCCGGCTTCCACCACGCCCGCCGAGCGCGGCCGCACGGTGGTGGAGTCGCCCCAGTTGTGGATCATGGTGAAGGTGAGCTTGCCGCCCTTTTCCACATAGTATTCGGTGATGCCCAGATGCGCGGCGTCGTTGCTGTGCTGGGAGGTGGCGCAGCCGCCCAGGATGTTGAGCTCGGCGCCTTCTTCCACCACCACGATGTTGTGCACGGCCTGTCCGGCGGCATTGCCCTTGATGAACATGCAGGACTGCACGGGCTGGCTGATCTTCACGCCCTTGCGGGCGCGCACGAAGTAGCCGCCGTTGAGGTGTTCGCGGGCCATGCGGGTGATCTCGTCCTTGTCGGGATCGAGCAGCTTCCAGTAATACTGCGGCAGGCCGTCGAATTTCTTGAGGGCCGCGCGGATGTCCATGAGTTCCAGGCCTTCCTGCCGGGTGGTGCAGTGCACGTCGGCGTGGTTGAGCTGCATGAAGGCGCCGCTGACCTTGTCGTCGTGCACGTCGATGCCGGCCAGGACCAGGCGCTGCTGGTCTTCCCGGGGCAGGCGGGTCAGGTCTTCGATGGGGGCGGCGTTCTCGCCGCCGCTGAAGTTGAAACGGGAAAGGTCGATGCTGCTCATGCCAGGGGAGCCTCCGCGATTTTGCCGTACATGTCGCCGGCCAGGCAGCGCAGGCATTCCTGGTAGCCGTGCTGGGCGATATGGTCGAGGATGACGCGCGGGCGCGCTTCACAGCAGAGTTTGCCGTGATACATGACCTGCCCGCGGTCGGCATTGACATATTCAAGGATGTGGCCGGTGTGGGTGATGATGAGCCCGCTGGTGGAACGCTTGCGCCCCTGCTCGCGCAGGGTGGCGCTACAGCAGTCGGGCACGCCGTCCAGCAGCTTGCGCACGGTCTTGCCCACCAGGGCCATGTTTTCCAGATCCACGCCCGATTCCGGTTCATCGAAGAGCAGCAGGCTGGGCTGCTGGGCCATGAGCTGCAGCAGTTCGGAGCGTTTGATCTCGCCGCCGGAGAAGCCGGCATTGACGTCACGGTCGAGGAAGGTGTCGAAATGCACACGTCTGGCCATGGCGGGGATGTCCATGGCGCGGCCGCGGCCGCACAGTTCCACCATCTTGCCCGTGGGCAGGCCGTGGATGGTGGGCGGCCGCTGGAAGGACATGCCGATGCCCAGGCGGGCGCGCTCGTACATGGGGGCGTAGGTGATGTCGTGGCCCTTGAAGATGATCTTGCCCCGGGTCACCTCATAGCCGGAAAAGCCCATCAGCGTCATGAGCAGGGTGGTCTTGCCGGAGCCGTTGGGGCCGAACAGGATAAAGGTTTCGCCCGCTTCCACCTTCAGGTCGATGCCCTTGAGCACCGGCGTGCCGTGGACGGAAACGTGCAGGTCTTGGATCTCAAGCATTGTTTCCCTCAATTATGCCGGAAGCCCGATCCCTTGCGGGGGCCCGGCAGGCTTTCTAGTCCTGGGGTTCGGTTTCTCCCAGATATTCCATGACGTCGTAGTGCACGTGGTCCAGCACATGGGTCAGATAGGAGACGCATTCGTCGCCCACGGCATGGCCCAGCAGGTCCACGATGAAGGCGGCGCGCTTGGCATTGACAAGGGCGGCATGGCCGGGGGCACCGTCATCGGGGATGGCGCTCACGGCTTCGTGGAAGGCCGTGAGGTCATCTTCGCTCAGGTGCTTGATGGGCTGGGGCTCATCATTGATGTAGGGGACGCCTTCCCGCAGTTCCAGCATGACGGGCTTGCCGTGCATGATCGCGATGCAGACTTGCATGATGTTGTTACCTCGCTGTGACGTTGGGGGCATAGTGGCAAACTTGGACAGGCATGTCCAGTGGGGCCCCCGGTGCGGGACACGTGCCCGCTGCGGGCCGGCGGTCCTGTGCCTCCGCTGTTAAAGATGGGGATGCGGCGGCAAAAGGCAAGGCCGGTCCCGGCCGGGCCCCGGACTTTCGGGACAAAAAAAAGGCCGGGGCGGGGCCCCGGCCTGGAAAGGCGTGCTCAGGCTAGTTCAGCTGGGAGATCAGGGTCTCCTTGATGGAGTCGATGCTGCCTTCGCCATTGAGCTCGATGTATTTGGTCTTGCCTTCGGCGGCCAGGTTCTTGAAGAAGTAGGCCGCGGCCAGGGTGCCGTTCTTGGTGTCGTAGTAGATGTCGTGACGCTTGTTGATGGCGGCTTCGTCCTGGTCGTCGGAACGGGTGGAAAGCTCACCGCCACAGACGCGGCACCTGTCACCGTTGGGCTTGATGGCGTCGATGAAAATGTTGTTGGGATGGTTGTTGTTTTCCTTGCACAGGCGACGGCCCATGATGCGGTTCTTGGCGATCTCGCGGGGCAGCAGGATCTCGATGACGTAGTCCAGTTTCAGACCTTCGGCCTGCAGGGCTTCCCACAGTTTCTGGGCCTGCACCATGTTGCGGGGGAAGCCGTCCAGCAGCCAGCCGTCCTTGCCCTTGGTCTTCAGGGTCTCCAGCACCATGGGGATGGTGATGTCGTCGGGCACCAGGTCGCCGCGATCGATGTATTCCTTGGCCTTTTTGCCCAGTTCGGTGCCGCCGCCGATGTGTTCACGGAAGATGGCGCCGGATTCGATGTGAGCAAGATTGTACTTGGCCTTGACCAGATTGCCCTGGGTGCCCTTGCCGCTGCCGTTGGGACCAAAGATGAGGATATTCATGGCGCTTCTCCTTATTGTGACGGACCGTCGTTGGGTTTGTGCAAAAAAGAACAGATACGGCCTGTCTACCCTTTGCAGGCCGTTCTGTCAACGGGGGCGGGGAAAGTGCAAGGCCTTTTTTCCGGCAGGGGCCGGACCTGCCGGGACCGTGGCGGAAAGCCCCGGGGTGCGGGATCAGCGGAAAAGGTTCCAGGTGCCTTCCATGACACCGCCCAGCAGTTCGAAGATGCCGTGGGTCAGGCTGGTGACGGCGTAGAGGATGGCCGTGCCCGCGCTGACCGAGGTCTTGGGATCGTGGAGCGTGCCGGTCACGCGCACGGGGAACTCCTGCATGCGGTCGGTCTTGACGAAGAGGTTGCAGTCCAGGTCCTCGCTGTTGAAGTCGATGCGGCCGCCGCCGCGCACGCGCATCTCGGCATCCTGATAAAAGATGTTGCTGCTGCGGGCCACGCCGTTCTGCATGTTGCCCGAGGCGCTGAGGCGCTGGAAGCGGGTGGGCCTGCCGCCGGGCCGTCCGGCCTTGTCGCGGTCCTGGTAGCTGCCGTTGATGATGGCCACGCCCCAGGTGCCGGAAAGGGCCGCGGGCATCTGGCCGCCGCCGGTCAGATGGGCGCTCATCTCCGATTCCACCGAGGCCAGGCCCCGCACGGCGCGCTTGTCGTTGCGGTCGTTGCTGGCGGCGCCGAGGTCGATGTTCAGGGCCCTGACCCTGGTGGTGTAGCTCAGGCCGCGGTCGAAGTGGAAATCGCCCGAGGCACGCAGGCGCGAATTGTAGAAATCGCCCTCCAGGGCAGGCACGGCAAGGTGGCCGTCCTTGAGGCTGAAACGGGTGCGCATCTTTTGCATGCGCAGACGCATGAAGCGCACCCTGTCCACGTCCAGGCTCCCCCGGGCCTCCACGGCCTTCATGAAGCGCAGGTCCCAGGGAGCGCCCGGGGCCCTGTTCCGCCCCTTGCTGCGGGCCTGGTCGGGAAAGAGCTCCGCCAGCAGACGGTCCAGGTCGAAGTCCGCGGCGTGCAGGCGCAGGTCCAGCTGCGGCGTGCCGCTCCAGGTCACGGCAGCCTCGCCGTCCACCTGCTGCCAGCCCAGGCCGCAGCGCAGATCCCTGAGGCGCAGGCTGTCCAGGGTACCGGAGGCCGTGCCCCTGAGGCGCAGGCTGTTGAGGGAGGCGGGCAGGCGGGCGGGCGCGCTGCCCCGTATCTGCCGGAGGCTGTGCTTCAGGTCGCGGGCGGTGAGGTCCACGGTCCCGCCCCAGGTCAGGCCGCCGCGTCCGTTGCCGACGTCCAGGTCGCCCTTGAGCTGCAGGCCCAGTGCCGAGAGCGTGGCCTTTTTCAGCTTCAGACCGGCAGGGCCCGCGCAGCTGAACAGGCCGCCGGCGTCCAGATCCATGCCCTGGGGCAGCAGATCCTTTTCGCGGGACGGCAGGTGCAGGCGCAGGGAGCCGGGCAGCTCCTGCCAGGCCACGAACTCCTTGCCGCCGAACCAGACGAGGCCGTCCAGCTTCTGGGTCAGGGACAGGCCCTCCTCTTCCAGCGAGGCCGTCCAGCGGCCTTCGAAACCGGCCCGGGCCGGCGTGGGGCGCAGGTCGCGGCGGGCGCTTTGCAGGTCGAGGCGCAGCGAGAGCCTGTCGAAGGGCAGGCTCTTTTTGCCTCCGGCGGGCAGCAGGCCCTTGCTGCCCTCGGCCGTGACCGTGCCGCGCATGCTCTTCAGGAATACATCCAGGTCGCTGCCCCGGCTGGTGATGGCCGCCTGGGCGGACAGCATGCCGCGCCGCACGGGGATGAGGTCGAAATCCCTGGACAGCTTGCTGCCGTGGATCTTGTCCAGGCGCAGGTCGATGTCGAAGGTGGGCATGTCCGTGGGGCCGCCGATGGCGCAGCGGCCCTTGAGGCGGCCTTCGTAAAAGTCGCCCGTGGCGCGGATCACGGCCGTGCCGTTGCCCGCCTTGTCCGGTGTGCCGGGTTCGATGACCACGGCCGCGCCGGTGATGGTCACAGGGCCGTAGTGCACGGTGCGGGCATTGAGGCGGATGTCATAGCCGATGTGCAGGTCCGTGGCGGGATCGGGCGACGGCAGCGGCGTGGAGCGCGAGGCCCGCAGGCTGGTCAGGGGACCGTGCGGGAAATGGACCTGCAGGGGCAGGGTGCCCACGGCTTCCGGGATGGCCCGGCCCAGCGTGACTTCCGGGGCGGTCAGGTCCAGGGCCACCACCGGCTCGGCCCAGCGGGCCACGCCGCCGGAACCGGTGAAGCGCGAACCCGAGGCATGGGCCACGATACAGGGCACGCGCAGGCCCTCGGCGTCCAGCTCGAATTCCAGGAGGCTGTCCGTGAGGTTGTCCAGGGCCATCTGCAGGCCCGGGGCCAGCCCGCGGGCAAAGCCCAGCCAGCGTGTCAGGCTCAGGCGGTGGGCCTGCAGGCTGCCGTTGAGGACAGGGCCCCGCCGGCTGTCGAAAGTCAGGTTGCCGTCGAGGGTGGCGCTGTCCTCGTCCAGCTCCAGCCGGATGCGTTCCAGGCGTATGGGCGGATGCGTGCCGCCCGCGGCGGGCAGGCCGGGCTGGGGGACCGCATGGGCTGCGGGGGCGGATGCCGTGGCGGCGGTACCGGCGGCCGGTGCTGTGGGGGCCGCCGCAGCGGGGGGCATCGCCGGGTCTTCCTTCCCGGCGGCGGCCAGCTCCTGCGGATCGGGCAGGAAGACCTCGCGCAGCATGCGCCGTACCGAGGCCTGCGGCGCGTTCCTGTCCTGCACAAGACGTCCGGCCACGGCAAAGGGGATGGGCTCGTCGTCCTGCATCAGGTCGCCCTGGATGTCGTGATCCAGCTGCCAGCCCGCGGCCGTGGCCGTGAAATCGAGGTTCATGCGTATGCGGGGCAGGTGGGGCGGCAGATGCAGCAGGGCCCGCAGGCGCAGGCGGGGGGTATCGCTCAAGAAACGGAGCGGACGGCTGCGGCCTTCCACCAGCAGGTTCTCCAGGTCCAGCACGGGCGTCCCCTCTCCGGCGGCCAGATTGCGGATAAGGCCTGCCTGCAGCTTGCCGCGCACGTCCCGGAGGCCGCGCAGATGCAGCACGCAGGAAAGGTTGCCCGCGCGCAGGGACGAGGCGTCCCGGGCCTGGAAGGAGAAATTGCCCTGGTCTATCTCTATCTGGAGGGTACCGGGCAGCAGGCCGTCCAGCCGGGCCAGGGCCCCGGCATCGCCGCTGCCGCCCCCGGCGGCGGAGGAAAGCTTGCGCAGATCCAGTGTGGGCAGCGGCAGGCTGCCGGACAGCACGGGATTCTGCAGGGCCACGTACTCCAGCTCCAGCCGCCCCTGCAGCAGGGCCGTCAGGCGGGGCCGCAGCCGGGCCGTGCGCACGGCGATGTCCAGCTCCTGGCCGCGGATGCGCACGTCGTCGGCCTGGACGGCCGGAGGCAGCCAGGAGAGCCCGATGGATCTGACATGCAGGGCGAGCCCCGTGCGCCGGGTGAAGTCTTCCAGCAGGGCATGGGTGATGGCCACGGAATTGTGCTGCACATAGACCATGGCCGCGCCGGCCAGCAGGAGGATGCCCAGCAGCAGGGCTGCCAGACAGCGGAGGAAAAGACGCAGGCGGCGGGATGGTTCGGGCATGGCAGGAAGGCTGCTTGACGATGAAAAGGGGCGAGGCTAGGTTGACGAAGCGCTGTTGCGGCGTGCCGGAAGGCACGGTAAAAGCCCCGCCGGAGGGGAAAGCCCGTTTCCGGGCAAAACGGGCCGCAGGCCTAGCGGCCGCTGTCCATGTGCAGGTCCAGGCCCGGGTCCACCACCGGCGTGCGGGGCGCGGCCCTCCTGGCTGCAGGCGCATCGAAGCTCAGATGCAGCAGGGGGTCCTGTGCCGCGGGCGTGGCCTGCACGGCGGTTTCGGCCAGTTTGGGGGCAGGGCAGCCCAGGGCATCCAGGCGGGATTCCATGGCGCGCAGCAGCACACGCATCTGGGCGTGCTCGTCGCGCAGGGCGCGGTTCAGGCGTTCCTGGCTGCGCAGCATGTAGAACTGTACGGCAAGCATGCCGAGAAAACAAAGAAAAATAAAGAGCATCAGGGAAAACATGGGGCGGCCTCGCGGATATTCTGGCGGCCGTCGTGCCCATGTTTCCGGGGCTGGCCGCAGCTCCGCTTATATACATTCGGACGCGGCAGGGCAAGATGCCGCAAGGAAGGAAAATGGCAACAGCGAAGATCGAACCGCACATGGTCATGGCCGATGCCCAGGGCAATATCTACGATGATCCCGACCTGCTCATGGTCTGCCGCCGCGGCGAGGAATGGGGCACGCCCCGCCCTGACGAACTCATGCCCCTGCCCGAGGAGAGCGAGCTCTTCCTCCTGCCCGGCCGCCGGGCCGTGGGCCTGAATCCCGGGACCGGCGAGATAGAGCGCACCGAGGATCTGGCCGTGGCCGCCTTTGCCGCTCCGGCCCATACGCTCTCCGCCCATCCGGCCTACACCAGCGATGCCGACGCCCCCCTGCTGCCCCTGTTCGCCTACGGCGCCGTGGGTTTCGCCAGGGGACGCTTCTACATCTGCGCCCGCAAGGTGGATGCCGACCAGCGCCAGGAGTTCCGTCACATCCCGCGTTCCCGCATCGAAAAGAACGTGCGCGCCCTGCTGCGCCGGTTCCCCGGGAACCGGCTGGTGGGCCACATCCTCGAAGACTGCGTCATGAAGTACGACTGCCCGGCGGCCCGCAACTTCGCCCTGGGCCGCTTCGAGGCGCCCCTGCCCAGCTCGCGCACCTGCAATGCCCGCTGTGTGGGCTGCATCTCCGAGCAGGACAAGGATTCGCCCATCAACGTGACGCCCCAGTGCCGCCTGACCTTCACGCCCACCCCCGAAGAACTGGCGGAGGTCATGAGCTTCCATGCCAGCCGCGAGACGAAGACGCCCATCTATTCCTTCGGCCAGGGTTGTGAGGGCGACCCCCTCATGAATCCCGACCTGCTGGTGGAGAGCGTGCGCCTGTTCCGCAGCCGGGGCGGTGCGGGCACGGTCAACTGCAATACCAATGCCTCCCGCACCGAGGCCGTGGAGCGTCTGGCCAGGGCGGGCCTCTCCAGCATCCGCGTCAGCCTCAACAGCGCCCGCCCCGACGTCTACGAGCGCTATTACCGGCCCCACGGCTACAGCTTCGACGACGTGCGCCGCTCCATCGCCGTGGCCCGGCAGAACGGCCTCTGGGTCTCGCTGAACCTGCTCTTCTTCCCCGGCGTCACCGACAGCGAGGGCGAGCTGGAAGCCCTGGCCCGCCTGGTGGGCGAGAACGGCGTGAGCATGATCCAGTGGCGCAACCTCAACATCGACCCCGAATGGTATCTGGGCCTCATGCGCGGCATCGACCACGGTCCCGTCATGGGCCTCAGCCTGTTCATGAAGCGCCTGAAAAAGCTCTGCCCCTGGCTGCGCTTCGGCTACTTCAATCCCTATGTGGGCGAGAAGGCCGAGCTCACGGCCCCCCTGCCCGGACAGTGGCGGATGCCTGACCTCTCCGTGGCTGACGCGCCCCTGGCCGGGCCCGCTTCGGAAGATGCCGCCGGAGAGGCGGACACGGAAGCGGAAGAGTAGTTTTTGCGGAGGGGGGCTTGTTTTCCGGGAGAGGAGGGCGCTTTTGGAAAAGCGTCCCCCTCCTCCGGGCCCCCTCTCTCCGTAAAACTTTTGCTCTGGCACGGATGGCAGGTCCCCGTCTTCGGCTTGCGGGGAGTGATTTTGTCCCGTGACCGGGAAAGGGGGATGCTGTACGGCGCCCCCTGTGTCTGGAAGAGGCCGGGGCTGCCCGGGAGCATGTGGGGACGGCGGTTGTCGGACATGTTGCCGTGCGGGAGTCGTGCAGGGCGCAGGGCGCGATCCACGAGAAGGGCGACCCGGCCGTGGGATGCGGGACGCAAGGGCAGGAGAGGGCAGACACACGCACGGCGGATACAGATGGAAGGCGCAGCCGTGCGCTGGTCCCCTGTTGGATATTTTTGGGGTGGAAAGCTAATGTTTCTGGTTGGATATAAAGAGTTTTCATCGAAAGACGGTCTTTCGCTTGACGTGCGTCCTGTTCTTTTATAGCTTCTTTTTGAAATTGAATTTCTTTTTCTAAACATCCAACGGCGGCCGTGCCGCCAGGGAGTTGTCATGAGCAAAGTCCTGATCGTTTTTGGTTCCAGCACCGGCAATACCGAGGGCATCGCCCAGAAACTGGAAGAGATCATCGCCGCCGCCGGCCATGAGGTCACGCTGAAAAACGCCGCCGACGTGGATGCCGCCGGTCTGGCCAAAGGCTATGATGCCGTGCTGCTGGGCTGCTCCGCCTGGGGCGATGACGAGCTGGAGCTGCAGGACGATTTCATCCCTCTTTATGAAAACATGGAAGGCATGGGCCTTTCGGGCGTCAGGCTGGCGGCGTTTGCCTCCGGCGACAGTTCCTACACGCATTTTTGCGGTGCGGTGGACGCCATCGAGGCCAGGGGCAAGGATCTGGGGGCGCGGATCGTGGCCGAGGGGCTGAAAGTGGACGGCACGGCCAGCGATGCCCCTGATGCCGTGCAGGAATTTGCGGCCGCTGTTCTGGCAGCATTGTAGCCGCAAAAGGACCCCGGCCTTCGCCGGGGCGCGTCCTGTGCCTTGCGCGGAGTCTGGCCATGGACTCCGCGCTTTTTTCATGTCCGCCCCGTCGCCTTCGCGGTCCCCGGCATCCCGGGCCTTGCCAGCGGGAGGCAAACATCGTAGCGTGCCGCCATCATCATCTTTGCTGTGGAGGTCTGTATGGCGATCCTTGTTTGCGGCGGTGCGGGCTATATCGGTTCCCACGCGGTCCATGCCCTGGCGGCGGCCGGGCAGGAAGTCGTGGTGGTGGACAATCTCCAGACGGGCCATGCCGCCGCCGTGGCGGGCAAGGCTGCCTTCGTGCGGGGCGACATCCGCGATGCCGCCTGTCTGGACGGCATCTTCCGCCGCTTCCGCATCGACGGCGTCATGCACTTCGCCGCCGATTCCCAGGTGGGCGAGAGCATGGTCAAGCCCCTCAAGTATTTCAACAACAACGTGGGCGGCATGCAGAGCCTGCTGGAGGCCATGGTCCGTCATGGCGTGGGCCGCATCGTCTTCTCGTCCTCGGCGGCGGTCTACGGCGAACCCGACAGCGTGCCCGTCAGCGAGGATGCCCCCACCCGGCCCACCAATCCTTACGGGCACAGCAAGCTGATGATGGAAGCCATGATGCGCTGGGTCTCGGCGGCCCACGGCATCCGTTACGTCTCCCTGCGCTATTTCAATGTGGCCGGGGCCCTGGCCGACGGCAGCATCGGCGAGGACCACAGCCCCGAGAGCCATCTCATCCCCCTGGTCCTGCAAGTACCGCTGGGCCGGCGGCCGCATATCACCATCTTCGGTGACGATTACGCCACGCCCGACGGGACCTGCATCCGCGATTACATCGCCGTCACCGACCTGGTGGACGCCCATGTGAAGGCCCTGGACCATCTGCAGCGCGGCGGTGACGACCTCATCTGCAACCTGGGCAACGGGCAGGGCTTTTCCGTGCGCCAGATCGTGGACTGCGCCCGCAAGGTGACCGGTCATGCCATCCCCGTGGTCATGGGGCAGCGGCGCGCGGGCGATCCGGCCCGGCTTGTGGCTTCCGCCCGCAAGGCGCAACAGGTGCTGGGCTGGCAGCCCCGGCTGGGCGTGGAGGCCATCATCGAATCGGCCTGGCGCTGGCACCGGGAACACCCGCACGGCTACGGCGAGCGGCAGTAAGCCGCGCCGGCATTGCCGGGGCGCCGTCCGGGCGCCGCTCCTGGGGCGGAGGATCTGCCGCAGGGGGAGGCAAAGACAGGCTCGTCTGCCGGAAAAAGGCACCATGTCACCCGGGGAGGCTTATGCCTCCCTTTTTTTGTGTCCGTGCCCGGGCTTGCTTTTCCCCGGAGGCATCGCTATCTTCTTATTGGTAATTTATATTGATAAGGAGGTGCCATGTACGGCTATCCCTGCGCGCGACGCGCCTTTTCCTTTTTCATCCTGGCGCTGGTCCTCGCCGTTTCCGGGACCGGCGCCGTAGCAGCGGAATTTTCCCGCCCCACCTTCGACCCCTTACGGGAGAAAGCCCCCATGAATGACAGCGGTTTCCGAATCATTGCCCGCGGCGATGCCGCCGTGCCGCCCCTGACGCCCCGCGAGGCGGACATCATCCTCCGCAAGGCCACGGAAGCCCCGTGGTCCGGTGAATACGAAAAAAATACGGCCGCCGGGACCTATCTGTGCCGCCAGTGCGGCGTGGCCCTGTACCGTTCGTCGGACAAGTTCGATTCCGGGTGCGGCTGGCCTGCCTTCGACGATGCCCTGCCGGGCATGGTGCGCCGCCAGCCCGATGCCGACGGCCGCCGGGTGGAGATCGTTTGCGATCACTGCGGCGCGCATCTGGGGCATGTGTTTGAGGGCGAGGGCCTGACGGCCAAGAACACCCGCCATTGCGTCAATTCCCTGTCCATGCGTTTCGCGCCCGCGGGCAGCGACAAGGAAAAGCTGGGCCTGGCCCTGTACGAACAGGTGCGCCATACGCAGGTGGCCGTGCTGGCGGGCGGATGTTTCTGGGGCGTGGAAGATGCCCTGAGCAGGCTCCCCGGTGTGGTGGACGTGCGTTCCGGCTACACGGGCGGCCATACCGACCGGCCTTCCTATGAGGATGTCTGCCGGGGCGATACCGGACATGCCGAAGCCGTGCTGGTGCGCTTCGATCCCGAAAAGATCAGCTATGAGGCCGTCGTGCGCCGCTTTTTCGAGGTCCACGATCCCACCCAGCTGGACAGGCAGGGGCCGGACGTGGGCAGCCAGTACCGTTCCGCCGTCTTCTGGCTGGACGAGTCCCAGAAGCGGACCGCCCAGAAGCTCATGGATGAGCTGCGCGGCCTGGGCTATGACGTGGTGACCCGTCTGGAAAAGGCCGGGGCCTTCTACGAGGCCGAGGCCTACCATCAGGACTTTGCCCGCCGCACGGGCCGGGGCGGCTGCCATCTGGCCGTGCCCCGCTTCGAGCGTCGTGCTGACGGCAGCCCGCGCTAGGGAAAGCTCGTATCCGTAAACACGCTAAAATAAAAAAGCAGGCACGCCGCGACGGTGTGTCTGCTTTTTTGTGTCTTTCAGGAGCGCAGGAAAAAGGCGTTGTGTCATTTTTCCGCGGGGATGCCGGATCCTCCTTGAGCGTTCCGGGGGAAGGGGGGCGGAGGGACGGCCCCCTTTTTTGCAGGCGCTGGGCCTGCCGCCGGCCCGTGCCCGTCGTGCCGCAGAAAGCCGCGGGCTGGACAGGAGACCCGAGGGGCCTTCTTCCCGGAAAAGGGCTTTCCTGCCCTCAGGCCCTGATGCGCCGGACCAGAGGCGCCAGGCAGAAGATGGCCACGCCCACCACCACGATGGGCGACAGGGCCCAGCGCAGGTCGAACTGGTGGGAAAGGAAACCCACCATGGGCGGGCAGCCCAGGAAGCCCAGGAAGCTGAGGGACGAGACCAGCGAGATGGCCACGCTGGGCGGCACGCGCGTGGACTTGCCCGCCAGGCTGTAGCAGAGCGGCACCACGGAGGCCATGCCGAAGCCCACCAGGGCCAGCCCCGCCGTGGCGGGCAGCAGATCGGGCCAGAGCAGGGCCAGGCTCAGACCGGCGGCGATGGAGAGGCCGCTCAGCTGGAGCACGGGCGTGACCCCGAAGCGGTTCACCAGGCCGTCGGCCAGCAGGCGGCCCGTGACCATGGCGCACATGCAGGCCAGGTATCCGGCGCGGATGAGGCTTTCGCCCGGCTGGACCACCTGGGCGAAATAGACGGAGCTCCAGTCATACATGGCGCCTTCCGTGGCCATGCTGCCCAGGGCGATGCAGCCGAGCAGCGCCAGATAGAGGTCGGGACGGAAGGAACGCTTCCCGCTTTCGGGCGCAGCGGCGCCGATGCGCACTTCCCGGGGCATGGTCCAGGTGCGCAGGCAGCACAGGGTCACCAGCGTGATGACGAGGATGGCGGCAAAGTGGGGCAGGGGCGCCACGCCCAGCGGCGCCACGATGGAGCCGATGATGCAGCCGGCCACCCCGCCCAGGCTCCACATGCCGTGGAAGGTGGCCATGATGCTGCGGCCGTAGAGGGTCTCCACGCCCACGGCCTGGGCATTGAGGGAGATGTTGAGCATGTTGTTGGCAAAGCCGAAGCCCAGCAGGGCCGCGGCCAGCCAGTGCGGGCTGCCGGCCAGGGCCAGGCAGAGCAGGGCGCAGGGCATGAGCACCAGCCCCAGCATGATGACGCGGCGGCTGCGGAAGCGGGCTATGAGCCAGGCCGTGGGCACGATGGAGAGCATCTCGCCCAGCGGGGAGGCCAGCAGGACGCTGCCCAGGGCCGCGTCGTTCATGTGCAGGGCGGCCTTGATGTCCGGGATGCGGACGGCCCAGGAAGCAAAGACCATGCCCATGACGAAGAAAAAGGCATTGATGGCGGTACGGTAGAAGGCCCGGGGGGTATGCGGCAGGATGCGGGCCGCGGAAAGGCGGGCGGTGGCGATGGTCAGTTCCATGACGTCTCCTCCAGAGGACGCTGGTACGCTCCCGTGATACTGTTTGAGCGCACACACAACCTGTAGGCACTTTCGTGCGCCTTGAAAAGGGGCTGGCGGGGTGTGAAAAAAATTTTTTGCCCGAGACCGGCCCCAGGCCGTTGACAGCGGACGGCAAAAACGGGGAAGAATGGAGGCCTGGCTGTGGAGATCGGCAACGATGACAGGCGCATGCGCAACACATGGATATGACCGGGTACGGACCATGACATGCATCATCGATCTGGGCAGGATGCCCTACCGGGAGGCGCTGGCTGTCCAGCATGCCCGGCATGAGGCGGTCCTCCGGGGCGCGGAGGATACGCTGCTGCTGGTGGAGCACCCGCCCGTCATCACCTTCGGGCGGCACGGCGGCGAGGAGAACCTGCACTGCAGCCGGGAAGAGCTGGCCCGCCGGGGCGTCGATGTCGTGCAGACGGAGCGGGGCGGCAACATCACCTGCCATTTCCCCGGGCAGCTGGTGGTCTATCCCATCTTTCGCATCGGCAGACGGACCGGCGGCCTGCATGGCTTCGTCCACCTGCTGGAAGAGACCGTCATCCGCACGGCGGCCGCCTTCCGGGTACAGGCCGCCCGCTGGCCCGGCCGCCCCGGGGTCTGGATAGGGCACCGCAAGCTGTGTTCCCTGGGGCTCGGGGTGCGCCGCTGGGTGACCTTCCACGGCTTCGCGCTCAATGTGGGGCGCGACCTTTCGCTTTTCGATGCCATAACCCTGTGCGGCCTTGCCGATGCCCGGGCCACGTCCCTTTGCCGTGAGCGGGGCGACGATGCCCTTTCCCTCCAGGAGGTCAAAGATGTCTGTGTCCGAGAATTCCAGGCCCTCATTGCGCATCCCCCCGTGGCTGCGCGTGAAGCTGCCCTGTAGCCCGGCCTATGCCGCCACGGGCGCGCTGGTCCGGGACATGGAGCTGCACACGGTCTGCCGGAGCGCCCGGTGCCCGAACATTTTCGAATGCTATTCCCGCAAGACCGCCACGTTCCTCATCCTTGGCGATACCTGCACCCGCGGGTGCGCCTTCTGCAATATCGGCAACGGCGCGGTCCGCGAGCCTGACCCGGACGAGCCCGCCCGCGTGGGCAGGGCCACGGCGGCCCTGGGGCTGCGCCATGCCGTGGTGACCTCCGTGACGCGCGACGACCTGCCCGACGGCGGCGCGGCGCATTTCGCGGCCACCATCGAGGCCATCCGCCGGAGCAACCGCCCCTGTCCCACCATCGAGGTCCTGATCCCGGATTTCCGGGGCGACGAGGCGGCCCTGCGCACGGTCATGGCTGCCGTGCCCCATATCATCAACCACAATGTGGAGACCCCGCCCGCCCACTATGCCCGCATCCGGCCGCAGGCGGACTATGCCCAGAGCCTGGAGCTGCTGCGGCGGGTGCGGGAAGGCGGGCACGTCTGCAAGAGCGGCCTGATGGTGGGCCTGGGCGAGACCGACGGGGAGGTCTGCGGCGTGCTGGAAGATCTGGCCGCTGTCGGGTGCGACATCGTGACCATCGGCCAGTACATGCGGCCGTCGCGCCGTCACCCGCAGGTGGAGCGCTATGTGCATCCCGACATGTTCGCGGCATACGCCCGCAAGGGGCGGGAGCTGGGCATCCCCTTCGTGTTCTCCGCGCCGCTGGTGCGCAGCAGCTACAATGCGGAGCAGGTCCATGCGGCCCTTGCCGGGCAGCGACGGCTCCCCGGCCCGGCGGCATCCGGCGACGCTGCGTGCCGCCCCGCCTGAGGGCTCTGCCCGGTCCGTCCCGCTGCGGCGGCCTTCCCGGACAGGCGGACCCTGGTGCGGCTCCCTGCCCGCGGACAGGACGGGGCACGTCAACGGGGGACCGGGAGGGCGGCATCCCTGTCCGGCGGCAGGGGATCCGGCCTGCAGGGCAGGGCGGCACGAGGCGCAGGGCCCTGCAGGGACGATGATGTGGGGAACGCACAAGGAGGCATGTCATGGGAAAGATGCTGCGGATCAGCCTGGTGATGCTGTTCCTGCTGGGCTGGGCCCTTCCGGCCGCGGCCCTGGAGATCCATATCGACAACAGCCAGGCCCTGGGCGGGAGCCTGGCCCTGCGCTATCTGCGTGCGGACGGGGTGTGGGTCACCAGGGGCTGGGTGAACTTCGGCCCCCACAGCAGGCGGACCGTGAGCCTGGAGACCTGGGAGCCCGTGTTCTACCTGCATGTGGAGATGGACGGCGGCGCCTCCGTGGAGCTGCCGGGCGAGAAGCACCTCTTCTGGGTGGTACGGGACGTCTTCGAGCTGGAAGGGGATGCCCGTCCGGCGCATGGCCGGCAGGCGGACTTCGTCAAGGTGGAGGTCCGGGGGGATGTCCCCCGCTTCACGCTGCGTTTCTGATCCGTGTGCCGTTGTGGCGGGCACAGGAGGGCACGGCCAGGGCATGCCGGTCCGGCGGTGGCCTTTCCGGCCGGCCCGGCGGCTTTCGGGCCGGATGACGGCATCCCGCTAGCGGCAGTTGCAGAGCGTCCTGTCGCGCAGGGAGGGCAGGCGGATGCCGCCGCGCGTCAGCTCCAGGCGCAGTTCGGCAAGACGGCGCTCGATGGCGGCGGGCAGGCGCACCCCGGCATGACGGGCCCAGACCTGCGGCGGGACGATGTCCACGCCGCCGTTGGCCAGGTCATAGGTGATGATCTCGTTCCCGGCAAAAGCGCCCTGGGCCGTGGCTTTGACGATCTCGAACACGGCGCGGTCGGCCCGCTTGACGATGCTGGTCAGCATCAGCCCGGGGGCCAGGGCCTGCTGGTCCCTGTCCGCGCCCACCACGGGCCTGCCTGCGGCCACGGCCGCTTCCACGGCGCCCAGTCCCGAACGCCCGGCCAGCACGGCCAGGGCATTGATGTCCAGCCCCAGCAGTTCTTCCGCCTTGGCCCGGCCGGCCTCAGGGGAGCTGTAGCTGCCCGCCACGCCGTTGATGACGCGCGCGCCGGGGCTTTCCAGCCGGACCCCCTCCACGAAACCGTTGAGCATGGACTTCAGCTGCGGGTCGTCTTCTCCGGCCAGCCAGCCGAGGGTCAGCTCATCGCCGCTGCCGCGTGCCCCGGAGGCGGGCAGCAGGCCGTGCCGGTGCAGCTGGGAGAGCAGGGCACCGGCCAGGAAGGCGGCCTGCTCGTCGGCAAAGGTCACGCTCATGATGTTGGCGGCGCGTATGCCCGTATCGATGCAGCCGAACTTCGTCTGCCGGAAGTTGGCGGCATTGTCGCGCAGGATCTCGTGCAGCCGGGCCCCGGAGAGCAGGACCAGGTCGGCCTGCCGGGCGGCAGCCTGGAAGATGGCCTCCTGGGAAAGGCCGTTGCCGCCCCGGGGCGGGGCCACCACCACGGCGGTACGGACCCCGAGCTCCTTCCGGGCCTGTTCCAGGCCCTGGCGCAGAAGGTCGTTCCAGCCCTGGTCGGGGGCTGCGTCCTCCAGCAGCAGGGCCACACGCAGGCCGGAAGCCCCGCCGGACGGCGCGGCCGGGGCGGCGGACAGGCACACGACGGACAACAGGATGGACGCCAGCAGCAGGCAGGTGATATCAATGCATTTTTTCATGGCAGACTCCCGGCGGCATACTAGCAGGAGGACGGAGGGGCCACAAGGCTCCGGCAGGGCTGCGGGAGAAATGTTGAGCAGCTGAACAATTTATATACTAAAAATTTCATATTTTTTAACCTATTGTTTTTTAATGCTAAAAAAATTGACATGAAAAATGTCATATCATTTTTTGCCGTTTTGTCATGCGTTGCGGCATTTTTCTGTGAAAAAAAGAACTAGGCAAGCTGTGAAACTTGTGCTAAGTGTCCTGGTCAGGAAACGTGTACGCGTGTTTCGTCCCTGCGTATGGGTTGCGCAGGGGCGGGATGCAACTCCTTGGGACATTGCTTGGAAGGATACGTTATGTCTGCATACGAGCTGCCTGCATGGCTTGACACCCGGTTCATCGAAAACGCGCTCAGTCGTACGGCTGCACCGGACAAGGCGGAGCTCCGGGATATTCTGGACAAATCTCTGGCTCTGAAGTCACTGACCATCCAGGAGGCGACCGCTCTCATGCGGGTGACGGATCCTGAAGACGTTGCCCTGATGATGAAAACGGCGGATGCGGTCAAACAGAAGGTCTATGGTGACCGTATCGTGCTGACCGCTCCGCTGCACATCTCCAACCATTGCGGCAGTGAATGCCTTTACTGCGCCAACCGCAAGAGCAATACGCTCATCCAGCGCAAGTACATGACCTCGCCCGAGATGCGCGAGGCCGCCGGCAAGCTGATCCGCCAGGGGCACAAGCGCATCGTGCTGGTCTCCGGCCAGCTGCCCAATGCCGATGTGGAGTACCTGGCCGAAGCCATCAGCATCCTGTACACCGTGTTCGACGGCCACGGCGAGGTCCGCCGCGTCAACGTCAACGTGGGGCCCCTGAGCGCCGACCAGTACAGCGTGCTGCTGGATGCCGATGTGGGCAACGTCCTGATCTATCAGGATACCTACCATCCCGATTACTACAAGGCCGCCCATGTGGCCGGGCCCAAGAGCCATTACGAAAAGCGCCTCAACGCCCCTGAAGTGGCCCTGGGCGCCGGTGTGCGCGACGTGGGCCTCGGCCTGCTGCTGGGGCTTTCCCCCTGGCAGTTCGATGTGCTGGCCCTGATGCTGCATGTGGCCCATCTCAACCGCCTGTTCGGCGCCGGCGGCCACACCATCAGCATGTTCCGTCTGCGTCCCGCGCCGGGCAGCCTGTTCGTGCCCCCGCATCCGCTTTCGGACGACGAGTTCCTGCGCTGTGTGGCCATCATGCGCCTGGCCGTTCCGCCTGCGGGCATCGTGGTCACCACGCGCGAACCCTCCGGCCTGTGGCGCGATGCCTGCAGCCGGGGTGTCTCCCAGGTGTTCACGGGCAGCGTGGGCAGCGCCTACGAGACCTGGAGCGAAAAGCCCGGGCCCGAAGGCATCCCCTTCCCGCTGGGCGAAGACACCCACCTGGACGAGGTGGTGCGCTTCCTCATGGAAGAAGCCGAGCACCTGCCCTCGTTCTGTACCGCCTGTCCCCGTCTGGGCCGCAGCGGCGCGGACTTCATGGGCATGGTGCACGAGTGCGGCATGCGCAGCCAGTGCGGCCCCAACTCCATCGCCTCCTTCGAGGAGTTCCTCATCAATTATGCCACGCCCTACACCCGCGCAGTGGGCGAACGCCTCATCGCCCGCAAGCTCCCGCAGATGAGCGAGGTGGAGCGGGGCGCGGCAGAACGCCTGTTGCAGAAGGTCAAGTCGGGCCGCATGGACGAATTCATCTGACAGGCAGCGGCCAGGGCCGTTCTTCAGCGAAACCGCCGCCACCGGCTGCCACAAGGCAGGCGGTGGCGGTTTTTCATTTTTATTGGCATAGTTCCGTTATCCTGCTTTTCCCGCATCGGGCAGCAGGCAGGGAAAAAAGGAAGACGCTGTGGCAAGACTCACTGACCGTATTTTTTTTGACAGGCAGGACAGGGACATACTCGTCCTGGTCAACCGCATCCTTGAGGCGCCCAACGTGCCCTCGCGGGACAATCTCTTCAACCCCGAGCTGCATCCCCACGGCATCAAGGAGCTGGTCACCTCTCCGGCCTCCCGCATGGCCTATGCCGTCATCAACCTGCTGCGCAATCTGGAGGTCGGCGGTTCGCGTGACCGTCTGCTGGCCCTGCAGACCCTGTACGACGAGGTGCTGACCAGCGCCCATTCGGCCCTGCGCCGCAATACCGCCCGTGCGCTCATGCAGATCATGAAGGACATGGTGCGCGCCCACGGCGACGAGACCCGCCAGCTCATGCTGGCCCACGACTTCCGCAGCACCGCCCTGGGCACGCCGCGCGTGGTGCGCCGCATGCTGGCGCGCTACCATCTGCCCGAGATGCCCGAGGCCTGGAACCAGCTGGCCTTCGATGACCATGTCTATGACGTGAACACCAAGGGCCGCAAAACGCCCACCCACCTCATCATGGACGCCTGGATCAAGGGCCTGCGCTCCATCACGGTGGTCTATGACAACAGCGTGGATCTGGAGGCCGCCACCGAGGTCATCCATGCCTCGGGCATCGTGGGCATCTCCGTGCGCATCGGCCTGGAATTCAGCGTGCCCTTCTATGACCGCTTCGTGAACCTGGTCTGGATGCCGCGCGGTTTCAGTTCGGGCAAGGGCTTCCTGGACTTTTTGCGCAGCCCGCAGATGCGGGAGATGCTGGAAAAGGGGCGCGAGGTGCTGCACTGGCGGCGCGAGGTGGCCCTGCACACCCTGGAGGTCTGGAACGAGGACGAGCGCCCCCGCCTGGAAAAGCTCTGGGGCGTGTCCGTGGCGCCCATGGGGCTGGAGGAGTTCCTCGATTTCGTGGGGCGCGGCCATGCCTCCCTGCTGCGCCTGGCCGAATACCTGCACAAGCACATCCAGCCCAGCCTTCAGGCCCGGGCCGAGATCCTGCGGGCCCGTCCCGATGACCCCGAGGCCCGGGAGGAACTGCAGCGCCTGGACAATCTGGGGCCCGACGACGTGCAGGCCCTGTGGCTGGACCCGGGCCGCAACCCGCGCATCCCCAATACGGAACGGCCGGGCGCCTGCGACAGCCTGCCGGAACTGATGCGCATGAGCGCCCAGGCGCTTTCCGCCTATCTCAGCGGCCTTGCCACGGGCAACCGCCTGATCCTGGGCACCGAGGGCCTGAGCGTGGAGGACGTGGTGGAGCTGCTCTGGGACTGCGAGGGGCGCATCACCCATCTGGAGCTCTTCAACATGAAGAGCTGGGTGGAAGGGCACCTCAACAATATCGCGGCCATCAACGAATTGCAGCGCGTGCTCAACCAGGGGCTTGCCCCGCGCATGAAGCAGATGGTGCGCCAGATGATCCGGCAGATGGAGGTGGTGGGCGACGAAGAGCGCCTGGAAAAATTCCATGCCATCCTGCGCGACATCCCCAAGCTCTGGGCCGCGTACCGCCACGAGCCCCTCAAGTCGCGCCTGGGCAGCAATTCGGCCAGCCGCTCGCGTTCGTACGGCATGGGCCTGGCCATCCGCGAGACCCTGCCGCGCCGGGCCCTGGCGTCCATGAAGAAGGCGGGCAGCCAGCAGTCCGCCATCCCCATCTATTCACCGGTGGAAGAGCAGATCCGCTACAACGAGCCGGAGAACCCCTCGCCCGGGCAGGCCCTGCTGGCCCATTTCCGTTTTTTGCCGGGCTGCGGCCATCTGGGCATGGAGCGGCGCCGCGTCTGGCGGGCTGCCAGTGAGGACTGCCGTGTCAGCAACAAGGGCAACATGGTCAACCTCGGCGGCCTGAGCCCCTTCCAGGGCAACGGCCTGACCGATGCGCCGCAGGGGGAGGAGGCAAGGCCCGGCGGCCGGTATCTCAACAGCAGCCTGAGCAACTGCCTCAAGGTGCTGCTGGGCTTCATCCCGGCCTTCGTCTCCTTCATCTATACGCAGGACTGGTGGTTCCTGGCCTGGTTCGGCACCTTCATCTGGTTCGGCATCACCGGCGTGCGCAACGTGGTCCAGATGGTCATGGCCGCCCGCGGGGCCAAGCGCAGCACCCTGACCCACTGGCGGGAGCACGTCAGCGTCAAGCGCATCTGCGACTCGCTCATGTATACGGGCATCTCGGTGCTGCTGCTGGAGGTGATGATCCGTGTCTGGCTTCTGGAGGACTGCTTCGGCGTGACCGTGGCGGAACAGCCCGTGCTGGTCTTTACCGTGCTGAACATCGTCAACGGTTTCTATATATTCGCGCACAACGTCTACAGGGGCTTCCCCCGCGAGGCGGCCATCGGCAACCTGTTCCGCAGCGCCCTGGCCATCCCGGTCTCGTCCCTGTATGACTTCATCCTCTTCCACCTGCTGCTGTTCTGGGGCATCGCCGATCCCCATCTGTACCTGGTGCCCAGTGCGGCCGTCATCTCCAAGATGGCCTCGGACACCGTGGCCGCCATCATCGAAGGCTACGCCGACAGCCAGGTGAACCTGCGCATGCGCCGCTGGGACTATGAAAGCACCATCAAGCGCATCTTCGACTGCTATACGCAGCTGGAGCTGCTCTTCCCCCGCGAGGACGCCCTGATCTGCCTGGCCCGTCCCGGCGGCCTGCGCGGACGCGGCGGCGAAGAGGCCCAGCGCCTGGAGCGCATCCTCATCATCTGCGCCCTGGACCTGATGTACTTCTGGTTCTACCAGCCGCGTGCCCAGGAGGCCTTCCGCCACAAGGTGCGCTCCATGGCCGAGGCCGACAGGGCCGTGTTGCTCAGCGCCCAGCTGGTGCTGATGCGGGAACGGGAGGTGAGCCAGTTTTTGGTGGACGGTCTGCTGGGACGAAATTTTTCAAAGCCGTTGGCCTTCTTCCTCGACAGGCGCAAGGAATACCTGCGCCTCATGGCCCGCATCTGCATACTCTCCAAGCCCCGCGAAGCCCCGGCCTGTCCGGTCCTGTTCGGGGAGGACAAAAAAAGTTGAATCCATTTTATAAAATCTTATTGCCATGACGGGGCTGGTCGCGTATGTTGATTCCAGTACATCCACAAACGTTTCCAAACCGGGCCTGAGCGGGGATCCAGACCGTTCAGATGCCCAAACCAAGGAGTTGCACAATGAGCACGGATGTCAAGAGCATGCATATGGGCCAGATTACGTCCTTCTTCATCCCCACCGTGACTCTGGTCGGCCAGAACTGCTCTACCCAGATCCCCGATCGCCTGAAGAGCCTCGGTGGCAAGAAACCCCTGATCGTCACCGACCAGGGTATCGTGGCCGTGGGCATCCTGAAGCAGATCACCGATATCCTTGACGCCGCCGGCATGCAGTATGCCGTGTACGACAAGACCGTGCCCAACCCCACGGACAACAACGTTGCGGAAGCTACCGAAGCCTACAAGAGCAACGGCTGCGACAGCCTGATCACCCTGGGCGGCGGTTCCTCGCATGACTGCGGCAAGGGCGTCGGCTTTGTGGTCAGCAACGGCGGCAAGATCCACGACTACGAAGGCGTGGACAAATCCAGCAAGCCCTTCCCGCCCTATGTGGCCGTGAACACCACCGCCGGCACCGCCTCTGAAATGACCCGTTTCTGCATCATCACCGACACCTCCCGCAAGGTGAAGATGGCCATCGTCGACTGGCGCTGCACCCCCAGCGTCGCCATCGACGACCCGGTCCTGATGATGGGCATGCCGCCGTCCCTGACCGCCGCTACCGGTATGGACGCCCTGACCCACGCCGTGGAAGCCTATGTTTCCACCGCTGCCACTCCCATGACCGACGCCTGTGCCGAAAAGGCCATGGAATACATCAACCGCTATCTGCGCCGCGCCGTTGCCAACGGCAAGGACATGGAAGCCCGCGAAGGCATGTGCTATGCCCAGTACCTGGCCGGTATGGCCTTCAACAACGCCAGCCTGGGCCACGTGCACGCCATGGCTCACCAGCTGGGCGGCTTCTATGACCTGCCGCACGGCGAATGCAACGCCATCCTGCTGCCCCATGTGTGCGAGTACAACCTGATCTCCAGCCGCCGCCGCTTTGGCCGCATCGCCAAGCTGCTGGGCGAACGCGTGGACGGCCTGAGCCCCACCGACGCTTCGCAGGCTGCCATCAAGGCCATCCGCATCCTGTCCAAGGACGTGGGCATCCCGGAAGGCCTGATCGCCCTGGGCAAGAAGTACGGCAAGGAAGTGAAGGAAGAAGACATCCCCACCATGACCGCCAACGCCCAGAAGGACGCCTGCGGTCTGACCAACCCGCGCATCATGAGCGACGCCGCCGTGGCCGCCATCTACAAGGCCGCCCTGTAGTCCTCGCTGCATAGCTGCATAATGGAGGCCCCCGGGAAACCGGGGGCCTTTTTGTGTTTTGGGCTCCAGCCTGCTGGGCGTCACGGCGCGAAACGAAAAGCCACCCGCATGGCAGGCGGCTTCGATACTTCGCAGGATACGCTTCAGGCTGCTGGTGATGATCCGGGCCCGGTCTGTTTTTCTGCGGGGAACGTTGTCTTGTCTCGGCAGTTCTTCAGAAAAACATGCCGGGAAAACGCGGAGGGCAGGGAAGGAGGGCCCTTTGCCCGGAAAGGTCTCCCCCGTGATGCGGCCTTACGCGAACATCGCCGGCCGGGCGGCACGGCAGACGGCTCCTGCCACGGCATCGGCGGCCAGGGCCCCCAGCAAAAGCTCGTTCCAGGGGCCGTGCCCGTCGGGCAGGGGCTGTTTGCTGGCCAGCGCGAACACGATGTCACCGTCGAAGAGCATGTGCGCGGGGACGATGTGCCGGGCCAGCCCGGTGGCGGCCATGCGGGCCAGTCGGCTGCACCGGGTCTTGTCCAGGGGGACATTGGTGGCCACCACGGTGAGCACGGTGTTGCCGGTGGGGACGTCTCCGGCCAGCGCGTCCAGGGCCCGGTCATGGGGCACGGGCGTGCCGTCGGCGTAGCGTCCCCCGGCCAGGAAGCGCCCCTGGGCGTCATAGACATTGCCCAGCGCGTTGAGGACCACCAGGGCCGCCACTCGTATGCCCTGCCGCTCCAGGCACAGGCTGCCCAGGCCGCTCTTGTCCGAAAGGTCCAGCGGCCTGCCCGCGGCATCCCGGCAAAGGCAGAACAGGCGACCGCAGCGGGCCCCGCAGGCCGCTCCCACGGCCCCTTCGGCCAGCGGCGCCGCAGAAGCCGCCCGGGCCGCGGCATAGCCCATGGCCGCATCGGGCAGCACGCCCGGCCGGGCATTCATGTCCAGATCGTAGATGACGGCCCCCGGGACGATGGGGATGACGCCGTGGGGCATGGCAAAACCGTGCCCCTGTTCGCGCAAAAAGCGCATGACACCGTCGGCGGCGGCCAGGCCGAAGGCGCTGCCCCCGGCCAGCAGCAGGCCGTGCACGGTGTCCACCTGGGCTTCGGGCCGCATGAGCTCCGTCTCGCGGCAGCCCGGCGCGAAGCCCGGCACGGCGATGCCCGGGGTGAAGCCCTGCGGGCAAAGGATGGCGGTGCAGCCGGTATGGTTCCGTTCGTCCGTGGCATGGCCTGCCAGCAGGCCGTCGATGGCGGTCAGGGTGGTATTGGTCATGGGAGCTCCTGTGTCGGCGGGTGCGGCCGTGCCCGTGCGGCCGTGCGTCGGGGGCCGTGGGACGAATCTTGCATGTTCGCGCGGAAAAGGAAAGCCCCCCGCTGGGGGAGCGTTCCCCGCAGGCCGCCCTGCGCTGGTGCCGGGCAGGGCCGGGGAGGGCAAGCCCCGCCCGGTGGGGCGTGCGCCGGATGCCGCCCGGGGAAGGAGCGCCGTGATGCAGCGTCAGGCGACGGGCCGGAGCGTCTTGAAGGGAAAGGCGACGGGAGCCCTGCTGCCGCCGTCCGTCGGAGCATGAAGACGGAAAGCCCCGCGCGGAACAGCGAATGTCCGGCGCGGGGCCCGTTGTGTGACGGCAAGTGCCGCGGATCAGGCCAGCATGTCCAGGAAGTACCGGTGCAGGCGCAGGTCCGGGGTCAGTTCGGGGTGGAAGGAGGTGGCCAGCACATGGCCCTGGCGCACGGCCACGATGCGTTCGCCGCGGTCGGCGTCCAGACGGGCCAGCACCTGCACGTCCTCGCCCACGCGGCTGATGAGCGGCGCGCGGATGAACACGGCCCGCAGGGGCCCGCCGGCCAGACCGTCGATGTGCAGGTCGGTCTCGAAGCTGTCCACCTGACGGCCGAAGGCGTTGCGGCGCACGGTGGCGTCCAGCACGCCCAGGCGCGGCTGGCCGGAGCCTTCGATCTCCTTGCAGAGCAGGATCAGGCCCGCGCAGCTGCCGTAGACGGGCATGCCGTCCAGGATGCGCCGGCGCAGCGGTTCCAGCATGTCCCATTCCACCAGCAGCTTGCCGATGGTGGTGCTTTCGCCGCCGGGGATGACCATGCCCTCAAGGCCTTCCATGTCCTTGAGCTGGCGTACTTCGCGGACATCGGCGCCCAGACGGCGCAGTGCCGCGGCATGTTCGCGGAAGGCCCCCTGCAGGGCCAGGACTCCGATACGGGCCATGCTACCAGCCCCGCTCCTGCATGCGTTCGGCCGGCGGGATGGTGGAGATGTCGATGCCCACCATGGCTTCGCCCAGGTCGCGGGAGATCTCGGCCAGCAGGGCATAGTCCTTGTAGTTGGTCACGGCCTGCACGATGGCGCGGGCACGCTTGGCCGGATCGCCGGACTTGAAGATGCCGGAGCCCACGAACACGCCGTCGCAGCCCAGATGCATCATCATGGCGGCGTCGGCGGGGGTGGCGATGCCGCCGGCGGCAAAGTTCACCACAGGCAGGCGGCCTTCCTTGCGCACGGCCAGGCAGACTTCCAGGGGAGCGCCGTTTTCCTTGGCGAAATTGGGCACTTCGGCCTCGGGCAGGGAGCAGAGCACGCGGATCTCGTCCATGACCTGGCGGCAATGGCGCACGGCTTCCACCACGTTGCCGGTGCCGGGCTCGCCCTTGGTGCGGATCATGGCCGCGCCTTCGGCGATGCGGCGCAGGGCCTCGCCCAGGTTGCGGCAGCCGCAGACGAAGGGCACGGTGAAGTCGCGCTTGTCGATATGATACCGGTCATCGGCGGGGGTCAGCACTTCGCTCTCGTCGATGTAGTCCACGCCCAGGGCCTCAAGGATGCGGGCCTCCACGAAATGGCCGATGCGGGCCTTGGCCATGACGGGGATGCTCACCACTTCCATGATGCGCTTGACGATGGTGGGGTCGGCCATGCGGGCGATGCCGCCGGCGGCGCGGATGTCGGCCGGGACGCGTTCAAGGGCCATGACGGCGCAGGCGCCGGCTTCTTCGGCGATCTTCGCCTGTTCGGGGGTGGTCACGTCCATGATGACGCCGCCCTTGAGCATTTCTGCAAGACCGGTCTTCAGGCGAATGGTGCCCTGTTCCATGAAAAAACTCCTTTGTCCATACAGCGGGACATGCAGCGGAAGGGGAAAAAGGCCCTTCTGTCCACCGCTGGGAACAGAAGAGCCGCCTGCCCGTGGCCTTTTATGGATGCATATATCGAAGGGGGGGATATGCCGGTCATCCACAGGCAACGACCGGCTGCAGGCTATGCGGGCAGGCAAAGTTCAGACAGAAGGCGCTCGGGTTCCGGCTGGGGGGTGCGCGCCCGGATAAAGGCCGCTGCTTCGGACAGTCGCTCACGGAGCAGGACGGCCGCCGTCAGAGCGATGTCGGCCAGCAGCTCAAGTTCCTGCCGGGTGGTGATCAGCATTTTCAGCGATCTGTATTCTTCCCGGCTGGCGAGTAATGAGAGCATGGCAGCCTGTCCCGGCCAGAGGCCGCCACCGGCGGCTGTGGCATGGACAGCCTGGCTCATGAAAGAGGTGCCGCCGATCTCCTGCTCCAGGATGTCGGCGAGGGCAGCCGCCAGAGCGACTTTTTGGGCGGAGGTCCGGGCCCTGGCGTAGTCTTGTCCCAGCTTGGAAATCTTTCCTCCCAGGGCCTGGGACGCCCGGTCAAGCTCACCGGGACGGCGGGGATAGGCCCTGTCATTGACGACGGCCCGGGCATGGCATTGCCGGGCGGCCTGTACCAGACACCAGCCTACGGTGGGATTGTCGCTGTCCTGGTTCCAGCGGATCCAGGGGCGGCTGGCCGCAAGGCCGTCGCTGTCGCCGGGGCTGTATGCCTTGGATTCCAGAACGATGCAGGGGATACGGCACATGCCCAGTTCCTGCATGAGCCGCCCCTTGCTGCCCACAGGCAGGATGCCTTCGCTGTCTTCCACCGGTCCGCTGCCGTCAGGAGAGGCATTGATCGTCAGCATCCAGGCGCAGGCCGTTCCCTCGAGAGAAAGCATGCCGCCCAGAAATTCACCGCAGCTGCCGGGGATGTCGTCCGTGATGTGGCGGACCCCGGCGGGCCAGTGCCGGCGGATGGCGTCCAGCAGGGCACGGGCGTGGGCCAGGATAAGGACGGCCCCCCTTTTGTCCATGCCCTGGCCGCGGATCCTGCCCAGGACCCTGGTGGCCAGGGTCTGCGAGGAAAGCTCGCAGAGGCCCGTGCCCCGTTGCAGCAGGTCCGCTTCAAAGGGAGAAAAACCGCCGGGCAGGGAAGCCTGTCCCTGTCCTCCGCAGGCCAGAGAGACCGTCAGCCTGTCCCCGTCCGTACAGATGGCCGTCACGGTCATATCCAGCGGGCATATCCGCAGGAGCAGGGCCAGCAGGGCGGCAAAACCGGCGGCATCGTCCTGGACGAAGCCCTGGTGGCTGTTGACGTGCCCGACACCGATATGTCCGGCAAAGGCCAGATCCGCTTTGTGATCGCAAGGGAGGGGAAAAAGTTTCATGGCAGTGCGGGAATGGTGGTTGTCCACCCGGAGGGGCGAGCGGACAACCACCCAAGGAGGTTGCTAGGCGTTGTTCGCCGCCGCCGGGATATCCAGCTTGCGGTTCCAGCCCGTGATGGCGGAGAACAGCAGCACCACGAGCAGGGTCCAGGAATAGGGATTGTACAGGGCCGTGCTCAGGGCGGGGGCCGGGATATTGTAGCTCTGGGCAGCACTATACAGGGCACCGTACCAGGTCGCCACTGCGATATGCCAGGGCAGGATATAAAAAACGGTGCTCACGGCGCAGTCCATGAGATTGGCCCGGCGGGCGGCACTCAGGTTGAAGCGTTCGCCCATGGGCCGGACGATGGAGGGGCCCACCAGCAGCTCGGCCGGAGCATTGGCCGAGATCGGGATGGAGGCCAGCACCGTGACGCCCACGATGAAGAGCTCGGCCTGGCGCACCGTGCTGACCAGAGATTTGTGGGCAAAGTCGAGGATGCGCTTCATGATGCCGCATTCCACCATGATCTGGGTCACGGCAAGGATCAGGATGGCGAAGATGATGGGGCCCACCACGCTGAGGATACCGTTTTCGATATAGCCGGTGGACTGTCCGGCCTGGGCAGGGATGCCGAAGATCTCCGTCGGCTTGATATGTCCGGTAAGGATGGCGATGACAGCAGCGCAGACGTTGCCGTAGACCAGGGATTCGATGATGTGACGGCCCAGCATGGCGGAGCCGACGACCACCACCAGGGCGAGGAGCATCAGCACGCCGGCGGGGTCGAAATCCTTCTGGATATCAGGCAGGGCCGCTGCCTGGTCCGCATTGCCGAAGATCAGGAAGATGACCATGGCCATGACGGCGGCGGACATGGAGAGCGGGAAGCGGCTGCGGACGACCTCCTTCATGGTCGCGCCCTGGGTATAGGCGGAAACGATGGTCGTATCAGCGATGGGGGAAAGGTTGTCGCCAAAGGCCGCACCGGAAAGGATGGCCAGACCGAGCATGGCCGGGTCGGCACCCAGAAAATAGCCGGCAGGGTAGAGCACGGGCGTCAGGGCGATGCAGGTACCGGTGGAGGTGCCTGTCCCCAGGGCGAACAGCATGGAAGCAAAGAAGACGAGGCCCACAAAAATGCTGCCCTGGGCACCGGTGCTCATGCCCATCCAGAGCAGACCGTCCACCAGACCGCCGGCAGCCATGAGCTGGCCGAAAACACCGGCGAACAGCCAGGCCGTGATGATGACGATGCCGTTTTCATCGCCGATGCCGCGCATGGCGGCAAGGCAGTAATCTTCCTTTTTGCGGGCAAAGAACAGGCCGATGACAAGAGCCAGCCAGGCACAGGCCCAGAACGGCTGGGTACCGCCACGTTCCGCAAGACAAAGCCAGATGAGGCCGACGATGAGTACAACCAGAGGAACGGCACCGCCCAGGATACCGCCATACATATCGAGTCTTTTTTCTTCAGGCATATGCCCTCCACGTCTACGGGCTGATGGTTTGGAGGTGGGGTGCAGCAAGGGGACGCGACCCGCAGGCCACGCCCCCTCGTATTTTAGCGGAAGCAGGGCAGATAGGCGTACAGAGCCGGCGAACCGCCGGTGTGCAGGAACAGCACCTTGGAGCCCTTGGCGAAATAGCCCTTGCGAGCCAGGTCGATCAGGCCGGACATGGCCTTGCCGGAGTACACGGGGTCCAGCAGGATGCCTTCGGTCTCGGCCAGCATCTTGACGGCTTCGACCATGGCGTCCGTGGGCAGGGAGTAGCCGGGGCCCACATAGTCGTCAAAAGCCACGACCTTTTCGGCAGGCACGCGGGCTTCCACCCCCAGCAGATCCAGGGTCTGGTTGGCCAGGGTGTGCACGGCATTTTCCTGCACGGGCTTGGGACGGTTGACGCCGATGCCGGTGACAGGGATGTTGATGTTGTTGCCGATCATGCCGGCGATGATCCCGGCGTGGGTACCGGCGCTGCCGCTGGGCACGACCATGTGGTCGAAGTTGAGGCCCATCTCGAACATCTGGTGCATGATCTCTTCCATGCAGCCCACATAGCCCAGGGCACCCAGAGGCGTGGAAGCACCGCCGGGGACGATGTAGGGCTTTCTGCCTTCGGCCGTCAGCCTGGCAGCCACTTTTTCCATGGCTTCCATCATGTTGCTGCCGCCGGGCACCACGGTGATGCTCTTGACGCCCAGCAGCTGGAACAGGAAGTTGTTGCCGGAGGCTTCAGGATTGTAGCTGTCTTTCACGCGTTCTTCCAGCACCAGATGGCAGTCCATGCCTTCATGGACAGCCCAGGAAAGGGTCAGGCGGCAGTGGTTGGACTGCACGGCGCCGCAGGTGATGACCGTGTCGCAGCCTTTCTGCAGGGCCTCGGCGATGCAGAAGTCCAGCTT
This sequence comes from Desulfovibrio piger, assembly GCF_900116045.1. Classification (NCBI taxonomy): domain Bacteria; kingdom Pseudomonadati; phylum Thermodesulfobacteriota; class Desulfovibrionia; order Desulfovibrionales; family Desulfovibrionaceae; genus Desulfovibrio; species Desulfovibrio piger. The sequence continues at coordinate 1,304,193 of NZ_LT630450.1, read as the reverse complement.
GCGGGTCTTGTTGCCGCCGGCGGTACCGGGGAGCATGTCGTCACGCTTGATATAGACATCGATGCCCGCGCCCAGGGCCTTGGAGAAATTGGGACAATACTCGATGGGGGTGGGGGTGGTGACATAACCGCGACGGGGGAACTGGGCAAGATTCATGAGGACCTCCTGGGATGATGCGTGCATCCCGCAATGATATTTTTGTCCGCAGCAGGGCTACAGGACGACGATGGCTTCGATTTCCACAAGCCCGTTGAGGGGCAGTTCCTTGACAGCAACGCAGGACCGGGCGGGGCAGTCCGTGTCGAAAACAGCCGCGTAGGCTTCGTTGACTTCCTGGAAGTCGGCCATGCTGGTCAGGAACACGGTGGTTTTGACGACGTTCTTTTCCGTGGCTCCCACTTCAGCCAGCAGCGCCTGGACATTCTTCAGGGACTGGCGGGCCTGGGCGCCTACACCGCCTTCAGCCAGTTTGCCGGTTGCGGGGTCGATGCCCAGCTGGCCGGAAAGGTAGACGGTATCTCCGGCCCGGTTGCCCTGGGAGTAGGGGCCGATGGCCGCGGGCGCCTTGCTGGTGTGGATGATGTGCTTCATGGCTTCCTCGTGCGTAATTTAACATTCGTATGTCGAATGTCGACATTTTAAAAATACACAAAAAATAAACAGCTTGGATTACTGCGGCCTTTTTTGTGATATTTTCTTGCCGAATGTCGACATACTACATTTGACAACTTTTGAAGTCAACGGCAAAAGGGGGCTTCGTGAAAAATTTTTTAAAGGCCAGGGCACTGTTGCTCCCGGGGCTGCTCTGGAAAGGAAAACCGGGAAGGGGGGAGCCGCATGGCCTCCGTGAGCAGAGCAAAACGCCGCCAGGCGGCATAAACGACAAGCGATTGGTATGGTATTCAAAAAACAGACGTATTCCACTGTGGTTGCGGACTACATCAAACGGCAGATCCAGCAGGGCGAGTTGCTGCCGGGACAGGCCATCAAGGAGGTGGCGCTTGCCGAGCACCTGGGCATCAGCCGGGCGCCCGTCCGCGAGGCCCTGGAAAGCCTGGTGCAGGAAGGCCTGGTGACTTCGGAGCCGCAAAAGGGCAAGCGGGTCCGCCTGATGTCGCCGGAAGAGATCAGGAACAGCTACAATGTCGGCGGGATACTGGAGGCCACAGGCGTGGCCGACAGCCTGCCCGACTGGAGCGATGCGGAAGTGGACGAACTGGAACGCGTCCTCAAGGACATGCATAAAAGCAACCCGTCGTCCGGGGGGCAGCTGGGACTGACCGAGCTGGATGACATCTTCCACGGCAGGCTGCTCATGCATTGCCACAATCCCTATCTTGTGGATCTGGCACGCCATTCCTGCTCTACCATCTCCAAATATCTGATGTACCGGCAGTGGACGGCCTTCTACTCGTTCAATGAACTCTACGAACGGCATGTGATGCTGGTGGAGGCCATGCGGAGCAGGGACAGGGCGGCTGTGTGGAAAAAGATCCGTGAGCACTATGAGGAGCTTGGGGCGTATATGGCCCAGCTGATGGAAAAATCAGACTGGACACAGGAATAGGAAAGCCCCGCGCGGAACAGCGAATGTCCGGCGCGGGGCCCGTTGTGTGACGGCAAGTGCCGCGGATCAGGCCAGCATGTCCAGGAAGTACCGGTGCAGGCGCAGGTCCGGGGTCAGTTCGGGGTGGAAGGAGGTGGCCAGCACATGGCCCTGGCGCACGGCCACGATGCGTTCGCCGCGGTCGGCGTCCAGACGGGCCAGCACCTGCACGTCCTCGCCCACGCGGCTGATGAGCGGCGCGCGGATGAACACGGCCCGCAGGGGCCCGCCGGCCAGACCGTCGATGTGCAGGTCGGTCTCGAAGCTGTCCACCTGACGGCCGAAGGCGTTGCGGCGCACGGTGGCGTCCAGCACGCCCAGGCGCGGCTGGCCGGAGCCTTCGATCTCCTTGCAGAGCAGGATCAGGCCCGCGCAGCTGCCGTAGACGGGCATGCCGTCCAGGATGCGCCGGCGCAGCGGTTCCAGCATGTCCCATTCCACCAGCAGCTTGCCGATGGTGGTGCTTTCGCCGCCGGGGATGACCATGCCCTCAAGGCCTTCCATGTCCTTGAGCTGGCGTACTTCGCGGACATCGGCGCCCAGACGGCGCAGTGCCGCGGCATGTTCGCGGAAGGCCCCCTGCAGGGCCAGGACTCCGATACGGGCCATGCTACCAGCCCCGCTCCTGCATGCGTTCGGCCGGCGGGATGGTGGAGATGTCGATGCCCACCATGGCTTCGCCCAGGTCGCGGGAGATCTCGGCCAGCAGGGCATAGTCCTTGTAGTTGGTCACGGCCTGCACGATGGCGCGGGCACGCTTGGCCGGATCGCCGGACTTGAAGATGCCGGAGCCCACGAACACGCCGTCGCAGCCCAGATGCATCATCATGGCGGCGTCGGCGGGGGTGGCGATGCCGCCGGCGGCAAAGTTCACCACAGGCAGGCGGCCTTCCTTGCGCACGGCCAGGCAGACTTCCAGGGGAGCGCCGTTTTCCTTGGCGAAATTGGGCACTTCGGCCTCGGGCAGGGAGCAGAGCACGCGGATCTCGTCCATGACCTGGCGGCAATGGCGCACGGCTTCCACCACGTTGCCGGTGCCGGGCTCGCCCTTGGTGCGGATCATGGCCGCGCCTTCGGCGATGCGGCGCAGGGCCTCGCCCAGGTTGCGGCAGCCGCAGACGAAGGGCACGGTGAAGTCGCGCTTGTCGATATGATACCGGTCATCGGCGGGGGTCAGCACTTCGCTCTCGTCGATGTAGTCCACGCCCAGGGCCTCAAGGATGCGGGCCTCCACGAAATGGCCGATGCGGGCCTTGGCCATGACGGGGATGCTCACCACTTCCATGATGCGCTTGACGATGGTGGGGTCGGCCATGCGGGCGATGCCGCCGGCGGCGCGGATGTCGGCCGGGACGCGTTCAAGGGCCATGACGGCGCAGGCGCCGGCTTCTTCGGCGATCTTCGCCTGTTCGGGGGTGGTCACGTCCATGATGACGCCACCCTTGAGCATTTCTGCAAGACCGGTCTTCAGGCGAATGGTGCCCTGTTCCATATCTTCTACTCCTTACGGCACCGTCGGGCGGTGCGCTGGTTACGTGGGGCCGTTAGCGGCCAGAAGGGCCTTATATGCCATATCGTTGCCAGTGACAATAACTATACGCAGACAGGCTGTTTTTCCGGCAGGTTGCGGCTATCGGCCTGCTGCCCGCATTTCGGGCGCGGGCCTGGAAGACCTGTCCGCCGCCGCAGGACAGGCTGCCGGGGAAGCACGCCTGCCCGGCCTTCCGCCGTCATCGGGGGGCCGCCAGCCCTGACCTCCTTCCCCGCACGGGCCCTTCTGCGGGCAGGCGCCGCAGCAGTCAGGGAATGACGGCTTTGGCCTTGCAATGGTGTCCCCCTGTGGCGTATGCTAAAAACTCCAGCTTAACCAAGGATGAGACATGTCCGCACTCTGTATCCGTGTCCCCGCCCTGCGCGGTCCCCTGCCCGGGGAGGCACCGCTTTCCCCTGCGGCGGGTTGCTGTCCCGTGTTGCGTCTGTGGCCCGGCCTGCCGGAAGAATTTTCCCGTCCTGCCGCCGGAGGGCTGACGGCATCCGGTCGTCGCGCCGTGACCGTTACGGTCCCGGCTCCCCAGGGGCCGTGGCATATGCCGGACAACCTGCCTTTTTCGCCGCGTGAGGCCGCGGTCTGCCTGGATGACCTCCAGCGCATGGGGGATGCCGCCCTTTCCGGCCAGCCGGTGGGCACTCTGGGCGCCGATGTGGGCCGCGCCCGCCGCAACAGCGCGGAAAGCGCCCTGCGCGCCGGCCTGATGGCCGACGGCACCCTGGAGACGGCCCAGGCCCTGGAAGCCGCCCGCGAGGAGCGGGAAAAGGCCTGCGCGGCCCAGCGCATGCTGCTCTGGAGCTGGCTGCAGGAAGAACGCCTGGCCGAACTCCAGGCCCTGAGCTCCAGCCTGAGCAGCAGCAATGCCCGCTTGCAGGCCGCGCTGGACATGGACCCCGCCGATCCTGACGAGGCGGCCCTGCTGGCGGGCGATGCCCGCGATACGGAAGCCGCCCTGGCCACCCTGGCCGCCTTCAACAGCCCCGTGCAGGTGGACGATTCCCTGCTGCCCGCCTGGCCCCGCCTGCTGGACGCCGTGGTGCGCTTTGTCCCGGCGGACTGCCTGCTGCTGGCCGAGGGCCGCATGCGCCGCGACCTGCTGGACGGCCAGGGCGAGCTGGCGTTCCGGCCCCTGCCCGGTGACGGCCCCCTGCGCCTGTGTGATGCGGACGGCCATGCCGTGCCCCTGCTGCAGGCGCGCGCCCCCCTGTGGCGCATCCTCGGGCGTCCGCGTGCGCCCCGCTGCTGCCCCGGCTGGCAGGAGGAACGTACCGTGGTGCTGCGCGGGGACGACTGATGGGCAGACTTTTCCCGCACGGCCTCACCGGCATCATCTTCGACTGTGACGGGGTCATGATCGATTCCCGCGCCGCCAACGCCATCTTTTACAACAAGGTGCTGGCGGCCCTGGGACTGCCGCCCCTGACCCCGGAGCAGGATGCCTATACGTTCATGGCCACGGCGCGGCAGGCGCTGGAATACATCGTGCCTCCCGAGATGCACCGGCGCATGTATGAAGTGGTGCGGACAAAGGTCATCTATTCACGCGACATCGTCCCCCTGCTGCAGATCTATCCCGGTTACCGGGAATTCCTCGAGCTTGCCCGCGGCCACGGCATGCGCCTGGCCGTGCATACCAACAGAACTGCGGAAGGGATGCAAAGGGTTCTGGACTTTTTGGCGTTGCCCTCCTATTTTAATCCTGTAGTCACGGCAACGGATGCCGCCCCCAAGCCCGCCCCGGACGGCGTGCGGCTGATCCTTGAACAGTGGGGGGCCGATCCTGCGCAGGTGCTTTTTGTGGGCGACAGCCCCAATGACCAGAAAGCCGCCACTGCCGCTGGCGTCGTGTTCGCGGCATTCGGCGGGGATCTGCAGGGCCCGCTCGCGGCGGCCGGTTATGACGAACTGGCCGGGCTGCTGCAAAATGAATGGGAGTAGGCATGTTTTTTGTACAGAACGTCATCCTGGCCGTGGTCGATCTGCTGGCCATAGTCCTCAATCTGTATTTCTGGGTTGTCATCGTGGCGGCCGTGCTCTCGTGGGTGCGGCCCGACCCCTACAACCCTGTGGTGCGCGCCCTGCGCACCCTGACGGAACCGGTGTTCTACCGGGTGCGGAAATGGCTGCCCTTCACCTACACCAACGGCATCGATTTCTCGCCGGTGGTGGTGCTGCTGGTCATCCAGCTCATCAACCGCATCGTCATCGCATCACTGGCCCAGTTTGCCGCTACTCTGGTGTAGCGGTTTGCCGTAACGGGCGCCATCCGTGGCGCCGAACATCTAACGCTGGAGATTTCTTATGGATCAGCATGAAATTGAACTCATCGAACAGCTACTGCCCACTGATCCGGAGCTGAAATCCCTATGGGAAGACCACGTCCTTTACAGCAAGCAGGTAGACAAGCTGGAAGCCAAGGCTTTCCGTACTCCCACCGAGGAACAGACCCTGAAGCAGCTTAAGAAACAGAAACTTGAAGGCAAAACCAAGCTCATGGAGCTCTTGGATAGCCATCGCGCCGGAGCATAACTGCTGGCGCAGGAGTTGACCCTATGGAACTCACAGGTGCGCAGATTCTCCTTGAATCCCTTAAAAAAGAAGGTGTTGATGTACTGTTCGGTTACCCGGGCGGTGCTGTGATTGATATTTATGACGAGTTGCCGCGGCATCCCGAACTGAAGCATGTTCTGGTGCGGCATGAACAAGGGGCTGTGCACGCGGCTGATGGCTATGCCCGTGCCTCCGGCAAGGTAGGGTGCTGCCTGGTCACTTCCGGACCGGGTGCCACCAATACCGTTACGGGCATAGCCACAGCCTACTGTGATTCCATTCCGCTGGTCGTCTTCACGGGACAGGTCCCCACGCAGCTCATCGGTAACGACGCCTTCCAGGAAGTCGATATCGTGGGCATCACCCGTCCCTGTACCAAACACAATTTTCTGGTGAAGGACGTGCGCAACCTGGCCAAGACCATCCGCCAGGCCTTCTATCTTGCGCGTTCCGGACGCCCCGGGCCCGTCCTCGTGGACCTGCCCAAGGATGTCATGCAGGCCCGTACGGAATTCGTCTGGCCCGAGGACATCTTCATGCGCAGCTACAACCCCACCTACAAGCCCAACCTGAACCAGCTGCGCCGTACGGCCGAAGAGCTGGCCAGGGCCCGCAAGCCCGTCATCCTGGCGGGCGGGGGCGTCATCATGGCCGATGCCTCCGAGGTCCTCTGCGAACTGGCCCACGAACTGGACATCCCCGTGGCCACCACGCTCATGGGGCTGGGGGCCTTCCCCGCCAACGGGGACCTGTGGCTGGGCATGGTGGGCATGCACGGCACCTATGCCGCCAACATGAGCATCAACCATGCGGACCTGCTGGTCTGCGTGGGCGCGCGCTTCGATGACCGCGTGACCGGCCGTCTGCAGGACTTCGCCTCCCATGCGCGCATCGTGCATATCGACATCGACCCCACCTCCATCCGCAAGAACGTGGAAGTGGACGTGCCCGTGGTGGGCGACTGCCGCCAGGCCCTGGAAGGCATCCTGGAGATCTGCCGCGCCAAGATGGCCGATACCGACTGGTCGGGCATGCATGCCGACTGGCTGCAGACCGTGCACGAATGGAAGGCCAACCATCCGCTGGCCTACACCAGGAACGGCCACATCAAGCCGCAGCAGGTCATCGAGGCCATGTACGCCATCACCAAGGGCGATGCCATCATCGCCACCGAGGTGGGGCAGAACCAGATGTGGGCCGCGCAGTTCTATACCTTCACCAAACCGCGCACCCTGCTGACCAGCGGCGGGCTGGGCACCATGGGCTACGGCTTCCCCGCAGCCATCGGCGCGCAGTTCGCCTTCCCGGACAAGCTTGTCATCAACGTGGCCGGTGACGGCTCCATCCAGATGAACATCCAGGAACTGGCCACCGTGGTGCAGAACAAGCTCCCGGTCAAGGTGGTCATCCTCAACAACGGGCATCTGGGCATGGTGCGCCAGTGGCAGGAACTCTTCTACAATCGCAACTACAGCCATACCAATATGGAGGCCCAGCCCGACTTCGTGAAGCTGGCCGAGGCCTACGGCGCCGAAGGCTACCGCATCAGCAAGCCCGAAGAGCTGGAAGACGTGCTGCGCAAGGCCCTGACCTCGCCCAACCCGGCCTTCATCGACGTCATGGTTGAGCGCGAGGAAAACGTCTATCCCATGGTGCCCGCCGGGGCCGCCCTGGATGAGATGCTCTTGGTGTAGAGGAGGGACGCCATGCAAAGACATGTTCTTTCCGTGCTGGTGGAGAACGAGCCCGGTGTGCTCAGCCGTGTGGCCGGCCTGTTCAGCGGCCGCGGTTTCAATATCGATTCGCTCAATGTGGCGCCGACCCTGGAGGACGGCGTCTCGCACATGACCATCACCACCTACGGCGACAGCCAGATCCTGGAGCAGATCATGAAGCAGCTCCACAAGATCGTGACCGTCATCAAGGTGATGGATTTCGCCGACATGCCCGCCATCGAACGCGAGATGATGTTCGTCAAGGTCCAGGCCGAAGGCCCCGCCCGCAGCGAGATCCTGCGCACCGTGGAGATCTTTCGCTGCAAGGTGGTGGACGTGAGCTCCAGCGAGATGACCATCGAGGCCACCGGCGACCACGACAAGCTGGACGCCATCCTCAGCCTGCTGCACCGCTTCGGTATCAAGGAAGTGGCCCGCACCGGCTCCGTGGCCATGCGCCGCTCCAAAAAATGTGAATAGCCTCTTCCGGCCCGGGGCCGCAGACAGCCCCGGGCCGGAAGATGACGGCAAATTTTCCCGGGGCCTGCCGTAGCGCTTGACATTTGCGCCACGGCGGCCGAAATAGAAGTTTCCCCCTCGGGGATACCGAGTATTTTTCCATTGAAAAGGACAAGAGCCATGAAAGTTTACTATGATCAGGATGCCGATCTTTCCGTCTTGAAAAACAAGACCGTGGCCATCATCGGTTACGGCAGCCAGGGCCATGCCCATGCCCAGAACCTGCGCGACTCCGGCGTGAAGGTCGTCGTGGGCCAGCGCCCCGGCGGTGCCAACTACGAGCTGGCCAAGCAGCACGGCTTTACCCCCGTGTCCGCTGCCGAAGCCGCCGCCCAGGGCGACCTGATCATGATCCTGCTGCCTGACGAAGTGCAGGCCGCCGTGTACGAAAAGGACATCAAGCCCCATCTGACCAAGGGCAAGGCCCTGCTGTTCGCCCACGGCTTCAACATCCACTTCAACCAGATCGTGCCTCCCAAGGACGTGGACGTGTTCCTGATCGCCCCCAAGGGCCCCGGCCATCTGGTGCGCCGCACCTTCACCGAAGGCGGCGGTGTGCCCTGCCTGGTGGGCATCCAGCAGGATGCCACCGGTGAGGCCCTGAAAGTGGCCCTGGCCTACGCCAAGGGCATCGGCGGCACCCGTTCCGGCGTTATCGAGACCAGCTTCCGTGAAGAGACCGAAACCGACCTCTTCGGCGAACAGGCCGTGCTCTGCGGCGGTATCTCCGCCCTCATCAAGGCCGGTTTCGAGACCCTGGTGGAAGCCGGTTACCAGCCCGAAATGGCCTACTTCGAGTGCATGCACGAAATGAAGCTGATCGTTGACCTGATGTACGAAGGCGGCCTGTCCCGCATGCGTTACTCCATCAGCAACACGGCTGAATACGGCGACTATGTGACCGGCCCCCGCCTGATCACCGACGCCGTGAAGAAGGAAATGAAGGCCGTGCTGAAGGACATCCAGAGCGGCAAGTTCGCCCGTGACTTCATCCTCGAAGCCCGCGCCAACTATCCCATGTTCATGGCCACCCGCCGCAACGAAGCCAACCACCAGCTGGAGCAGGTGGGCAAGGAGCTGCGCGGCATGATGACCTGGCTGAAGAAGGACAAGAAGGACTAGTTCCGCTGTCCGTCATGACGCTCGCAAAGGGGGACTCCGGTCCCCCTTTTTTGTTTTTCGGGTCTGGCCGGAGGGCGTCCCGGAGAAGCCTGTGATGTGGTCAGGCAGTCCGTGACCGGCCATCCTGCTCCGGGACTTCCTGCGGCAAGGCAGCGGCAACGGACAGGCCCTGCGCCCCTTCCGGGAAGGGCAGGGCCATCCGCCCATGACCGGCTATGTCCCGGCACCATGAGATGAAGGGAGGGCGCCTATGGCACCGGATACGGCATTCTATGACCAGCGCGCGGCCAGCTACGCTGCGGCATCCCATGATATGGACCTGCGGCCCCTGTATGCCCGTTTTTTGCCGCATGTGCGCCCCGGCGGGCGCATCCTTGATGCCGGTTGCGGGTCGGGACGGGACGCGCTGGCTTTCCGTCAGGCGGGCTTCCGGGTCGAGGCCTTCGATGCCTCGCCGCAGATGGCCCGGCAGGCAGCGCTCCTGCTGGGGCAGGACGTGCCTGTGCTCTGTTTCGAAGAGGTGGTATGGCAGGAGCGTTTCGACGGCATCTGGGCCTGCGCCAGTCTTCTGCATGTGGCCCCGGCGGATCTGCCCGACGTCTTGCGGCGTTTGCAGCGTGCCCTGCGTCCCGGCGGCGTGATGTTCTTCAATTTCAAGTACGGTCAGGGGCAGCGCCACAGCCCGGACGGGCGCCGCTTCACCGATATGGACGAGGCCGCTGTCCGGGACCTGCTGGAGACGCTGCCGGGGCTTGTCTGCCTGGACATGCGGACAGGGGAGGACGACCGCGCAGCGGAGCTGCGGGAGCGCTGGATACAGGTCCTTGTCCGGCGCATCCCGTCCTCTGATTGAGGCGGCCTATACCGCCCAGCAGGCCACGCTGTGGCCGTTCTCGCAACGGGCCACAGGAGCGCTTTCAAAGCAGCGCGGCAGGGCTTCGTCACAGCGCGGGGCAAAGGGGCAGCCTTCGGGCATGTTGTCCAGGCGGGGGACGCTGCCGGTGATGGCGGGCAGGCGCCGCATGCCCATGGCCGCGCGTCCCGGTGCGGAGCGCATGAGCCCGCGCGTATAGGGATGCAGGGGATTGCGGAACAGTTCGGCCGTGGGGGCGTGCTCCACCAGATGCCCCGCGTACATGACCCCCACGGTGTCGGCGATGCGGGCCACCACGCCCAGGTCGTGGGTGATGAAGAGCACGGCCATGCCGCGCTTGCGGCTCTGCTCCGTGATGAGGCTGAGGATCTGGCCCTGGATGGTGGCGTCGAGGGCCGTGGTGGGTTCGTCCGCCAGCAGCAGGTCGGGCTTGCAGGCCAGGGCCATGGCGATCATCACGCGCTGGCGCATGCCGCCGGAAAGCTGGTGGGGGTAATCGTCGTAACGGCTCTCCGCCGCGGGGATGCCCACCTCGGAGAACAGGCGGACGACCTCCCGCCGGGCCTCGCTGCGGGACAGGCCCAGGTGCAGGCGCAGGGGCTCCGCGGTCTGCATGCCCACTTTCAGCACCGGGTTGAGCGAGGTCATGGGCTCCTGGAAGATCATGGCGATATGGCGGCCCCGCAGGGCGCGCATCTCTTCCGGGGTCATGGTGCGCAGGTCGCGGCCGCGGAACAGGATGCGGCCGCTGATATGGGCATTTTCGGGCAGCAGATGCAGGATGGCGCGGGCCGTGAGGCTCTTGCCGCAGCCGGATTCGCCCACCAGGCAGGTGATGCCCGCCGGGGGCAGGCTGAGGCTGACGGCATGGACGGCGGGCAGGACGCCGTCGTCCGTGCTGAAACTGACGGAAAGCTGTTCCAGAGTGAGGGTGTCGTCCAGGTTCATGGGCTGTGCGGTCCCCGCTGTTGGGTTGGGCGGCCGGTTCCTGACTGGGACACGGCACGGCGGGCTGGAAAAGGGGAAGGAGGCTTTCCTTGCGGAAGCGGCTCCTTCCCCCGGATGGCGTCGGGATGGCGGCGGCTCAGCGCTTGACGCGCGCCTCGCGGTACTGGATGTAGGCCTCGCGCACGGCGATGTACGGGTCCACGGCGATGCCGCTCAGGCTCTCGTAGGTGGGCAGCAGGTCGTCCAGGGCATTGAAGCGCAGGTAGAGCTCGGAGGCCGTGGCCAGCTCCCAGGGATGGACGAAGAAGAAGACATCGGTGGCGCAGTCGCCCGCAAAGCCGATGGTCTCGCGCACGGAGCTGGGCCCCAGGAAGGGCCAGACGATGTAGAAGCCGTGCCCGATGCCCCAGCGGCCCAGGGTCTGGCCGAAGTCCTCGCCGCCGGGATCGATGTCCACCAGGATCTTCTTGGTGCTGGCCACATCGGCAAAGCCGCCCAGGCCCACGGTGGTGTTCATGCAGAAGCGTCCGAACTCCACGAAGGCTTCCTTGATGCGGAACTGCAGCAGGCTGTTGATCATGCGCCTGGGCATGAGGATGTTGGCATAGAAGTTTTTGACGCCGCCCCGGATGGGCTGGGGGACGATGGTCTCGTAGAAGTTGTAGACCGGCTTGGCGACATGCAGGAAGAAGATGTCGTTGAAAGCGAACCAGAAGCGGTTCCAGGGCTCCAGCGGGTCGGCGATGCTGGTCAGGGGCTCGCTGTCGTAATCGTCCAGGGAATCCCCGTCGGCCATCTGCTCGTGGGCATAGGGATGCACGGAGATGGCCCCGGCCGGCATGGTGGGGCTGCTGCTGTCGTACAGGCTCGACGGCGCGTGTTCCGTGGCCGGAGCGGCCGGAGCGGCACCGGCGGGCACGGCGCACAGGAGCGTCAGCAGCAGGAGCGGGACAAGGATGTGGGGACGCATGCTCTCTCCGTTTGGCGGCTATTTGCCGACCGGCTGCTTGCGCACTTCGTCGGCCTTGGCCCTGACGCGGGCGATGAGCTCGTCAGGGGTGCCGCTGGTCAGGATGTCCTGGAACTGGGTGCGGTAGTTTTTGACCAGGCTCAGGTTCTCCACGATGATGTCATAGACGCGCCAGCTGTTGTCCTTGGCCATCATGCGGTAGGCCACGGGCACGCGGGTGCCGTCCTTCATGGTGATCTCGGTGCGGACTTCCACACGGGTCCTGGCGGCATTGGCGATCTCGCCGGTATAGGCCACCTGTTCGCCGTTATAGCCGTCCACCTTGTTCAGATAGGTGGTCAGCAGCAGGTCGGCGAAGGCATTGCTGAAGCTCTTTTTCTGGGCGGCGGAAAATTCCTTCCAGCGGGGGCCCACCGTACGGGATGAGAACTCGCCGAAATCGAAGATGTGGTAGACCTCGTCTTCGATCTGGCGGCGCAGGGGCGGCCGGGTGGCGGGGTTCACATAGTCGGGGTTCTTGATGCAGTCCAGCACGCGGCTGATGGACACCTCCAGCGCCTTGCGGGCCGGAGAGGCCTCGGCGGCGACGGCGGCGGGGGCAAAGGCGGGCAGGGACAGACACAGGGTCAGGGCAGCGCCGGCCAGCAGGCCGAGCACCGTGCGACGGTTGTTCATCTTACACACCTCCCAGGGCGTATTTGCTGATAAGGGATTCGATGTCCACGGCGGATTCCGTCTCTTCCAGGGTGTCCCCGGAGGCGAGGACGTCTTCGGAACCGCCGGCGGTCAGGTTGACGTACTTGTCACCGATGAGGCCGCTGGTCTTGACCGAGGCGATGGTATCGGCGGGCAGCTGCAGGTCCTTGTCCAGGATCAGGACCACGCGGGCCTGGCGCCGGGTCAGGTCGTCATCCAGCCTGATGGAGGCCACGCGGCCCACGGGCACACCGGCCATCTCCACATCGGCGCCCACGCGCAGGCCGGAAACGGAATTGAAGTTGGCCACAAGCTCAAAGCCCTTGCTGTCAAAGACCTCCATCTTGCCGAGCTTGATGGTCAGGTAGGCCACACAGACAAGGCCCAGCAGGACGAAGATGCCGACAGCGGTCTGGCGGAAAGGATTCATGGCAATTTCCTTGTGCGGCAATGCCGCGCTATGGTTATACGCCCGGCAGGGGCAATCTTCAAGGTGCGTCCGCAACGGTATACGGCAACGTTCGTTGGCGGCTCGCCGGGTATCGGACAGGGGATGCGGCCGCACGGTCCCTTTGCAGGGCCGCAGGGCCGGAGGATATGCCGGCCCCGCCTAGGTCCTGAACCATCTGTCCAGGGCGGCGCTCACGCGCGGGTCGGCGGGAGCGTCGGCCAGGCTCTCCTCGTCGCCGCCCTCGCGGCGCAGGAACTGGCGCAGGTACGGATCCCGGCTGGCCTCCAGTTCCGGCAGGGTGCCGGAAAAAATGGCCCTGCCCTCGCGCAGCACCAGCACATGGTCGGCGATGCAGCGCAGGCTGGCCAGGTCGTGGCTGACCACCACCAGGGTCATTTCCGGGTACTGGCGGTGCATGGCCTGCAGCAGGGCATCCATGCGCGCGGCCGTGATGGGGTCCAGGCCGGACGTGGGCTCGTCACACAGCAGGATGCGCGGTTCGGCGATGAGGGCCCGGGCAAGGCCCGCCCGCTTGCGCATGCCGCCCGAAAGCTGGTTGGGGAAATAGTCGGCAAAATCTTCCAGGCCCACCATGCGCAGGACGCGCAGCCCGGCTTCGCGCAGGACGCTCCTGGGCAGGCGCAGATGCTCGCTGAGGGGCAGGCAGACGTTCTGCACCAGGGTCAGGGCGCCCAGCAGGGCACCGTCCTGGAAAAGCACGCCCATGCGGCGGCGGATGCGCCGGGCCTCGGCATGGGGCAGGCTGAACAGGTCCTGGCCGCCGATGCGCAGGCTGCCGCCGATGGGGCGGGAAAGGCCGATGATGTGGCGCAGCAGGGTGGACTTGCCGCAGCCGGAGCCGCCCAGGATGACGGAGACCTTGCCGCCGGGCAGGGTGGCGTTGATGTCGTGCAGCACGGCGTGGTCGCCGTAGCCTACGGAAAGGGAAGAAAAGGAGATGTCCCAGGCGTTCATGATCACCTACAGCAGGAAGGAGGTCAGCACATAGTCGGCCACCAGGATGAGCACGCAGGAGATGACCACGGCCGAGGTGGTGGCGTTGCCCACGGCTTCGGGCCCCACGCTGTCACGCCGCAGGTGGGTGGTGTAGCCCTGGTGGCAGCAGACCGTGGCCACCAGCAGGCCGAAGACCAGGGATTTGATGAAGCCCCCGGCCACGTCGTTCATGGTCACGGAGCTGGCGATGCGGTACAGGTAGGCGCCTTCGTTGATGTGCAGCATGAGCACGCCGGTCAGGTAGCCGCCGATGATGCCGATGACGTCGAAGATGGCCGTGAGCAGGGGGAAGGCCAGCAGCGAGGCCACCAGGCGGGGGCTGACCAGATAGGCCATGGAATTGATGTCCATGACGTCCAGGGCGTCGATCTGGTCCGAGATGCGCATGACGCCGATCTCGGCCGCCATGGAGGACCCGGCGCGCCCGGCCAGCATGATGGCCGTGAGCACGGGGCCCAGTTCGCGGATGAGGCTCAGCGAGACGGCCGAGCCCAGCATGCCCACGGAACCGAACTGGACGAGGGTGTAGTAGCCCTGCAGGCCCAGCACCATGCCGCAGAAGATGCCGATGAGCAGGATGACGAACAGGGATTTGTAGCCGATGACGTACAGCTGCTGGATGGTTCGGGGGACGATGCGGGGACTGGAAAAGATGTGGCGCAGGCCGTCGAGCATGAAAAGGGTCACGGCGCCCAGACTGTCCAGCATGCGCAGCACAGCGGCGCCCAGCCGGTTGCAGAACGTCAGGATGCTGCTCATAAAGGGTAACACGCCTCACTAGCGGGGGCGGGGTTTGCCGCCCACCTGTTTTTTGGATTTTTGCAGGGGAGAACCGAGCCGCATGCGTTGCAGCTCTTCTTTCAGGTTGGCGGCGTCCAGATCCGTGCCGCGCATGTGGACCATGACCAGGGTCAGTTTGCCGCTCTTCTGGCCGCGGGTGCGCAGGCCCTGGCCTTCCAGACGCTGGCGCAGGCGGTCGGCGTCGTCCACATTGCGGAAGGCCGCCACCTGGAACACGAAATCATACAGGGGCACGGTGGGCGCCGTTTCACGGGGCTTGCTGGCCGGGGCCGCCGTTTTTTCGGAAGCGGGCCGTGCCGCGCCCTTGGGGGCATTGCCCCAGGCCGCGAGCCCGTCGCCCGAAGGCGTGTTGAAGGGATGCGAGCTTTTGACGGCCGGGGCCCCGGCTGCGGCCGGTGCGGCGGCAGCCCCGTCAGGGGCGGCAGGGGCGCCGCCCACGGGCTGCTGGGCCAGGTCGGCCAGTTTGTCCCGCAGGCCCGCCTCCTCGGAACCGGCCAGGGCCTTGTCCATCTCGGCCAGGGTCTCCCTGTCGGGGCGGCCGATGCCGGTCAGTTCGCGCATCTCTTCACCGGGGTTCTGGCCGTGGCCCACCATATAGCCCATGAAGAAGGCCCAGCCCGTGCAGGCCAGCATGACGACGCAGACGGCCGCCGCGGCCAGGGGCGGCAGCGTGAAGCTGAAACCGCCCCTGGGCACAGCGGGAGCGATACGCTGGCGGATCTTGCGCAAAGGCTGGGCCATAGGGTCTACATGGCCTCGGGAGCGCTGACGCCCAGCAGGTCAAGGCCGTTGCGCAGCACCTGGCTCACGGCGCGCAGCAGGGCCAGACGCGAGAGGGTGCGGGCCGTGTCGTCGGCCAGCAGCACCTGATGCCTGGCGTAGTAGCTGTGCAGCATGCCGGCCAGGTCCATCAGGTAATGGCTGACGTGATGCACGGCCAGGGCCTGGGCAGCGGTGGCCACCATGTCCTCGAAACCGGCCATCTTGCGCAGCAGGGCCATGTCTTCGGGGGTGTCCAGGGCCGCCAGCAGCTCGTCCGTGGCGGCGGCGGGCAGGGTGATGCCGCGTTCCCCGGCACGGCGCAGCACGGCGCAGATGCGGGCGTGGGCGTACTGCACATAATACACCGGGTTGTCCAGGCTGCGCTGCTTGGCCAGCTCCAGGTCGAAGTCCAGGCTGGTGTCGCTCTTGCGCGAAAGGAACATGAAGCGGGCCGCGTCGGCGCCCACTTCCTTGACCACGTCGGCCAGGGTCTCGAAGGTGCCGGCGCGGGTGGACATGCTCACGGGCTTGCCGCCCTGGAGCAGGTTCACCAGCTGGATGAGCACCACGTCGAAGCTTTCCCGGGGCTTGCCCATGGCGGTGATGGCGGCGCGCATGCGCGGCACGTAGCCGTGATGGTCGGCGCCCCAGATGTCGATGAGCCAGTCATAGCCGCGCCGGAACTTGTTGTGGTGGTAGGCGATGTCCGAGGCGAAATAGGTCAGGCTGCCGTCGGACTTGCGCAGCACGCGGTCCTTGTCGTCGCCCAGGGCCTGGGTGGCGAACCAGAAGGCGCCGTCCTTGCTGTAGGTGTGCCCGGCTGCGGTCAGGGCGTCGAAGGCGGCCTTGACGGCGCCGCTCTCCACCAGGGTCTTTTCCGAGAACCAGTGCTGGTGCTCCACGCGGAAGTCGGCCAGGTCGGCCTTGATGCCGTCCAGGATCTCGTTCATGGCGCGCTCGTAGCAGCGGTCCTGCCCGGCCTGGTCTTCCATGTCGGGCAGACCGGGGTCTTCGGCCAGCATCTCGCGGGCGATGTCGATGATGTAGCTGCCGCGGTAGTAGTCTTCAGGCCATTCCACGGGACGACCGGCCAGTTCCTTCACGCGCAGCCACACGGAAAGGCCCAGGATGCGCATCTGGCGGCCGGCGTCGTTGATGTAGTATTCGGTCTCCACGTCGAAACCGGCCTTGCGCAGCAGGCGGGCCAGGCTGTCGCCCACGGCGGCGCCGCGGCCGTGGCCCACATGCAGGGGGCCGGTGGGGTTGGCGGAAACGTATTCCACCAGGGTCCTGCGGCCCTGGCCCACGCTGCTCCGGCCATAGTCGGCGCCGGCGGCTTCCACTTCACACACGGTCTTGCGCCAGAAGTGCTGGCTGAAGGTCACGTTGCAGAAACCGGGGCCGGCCACTTCCACCTTTTCGATGTCGGCGCAGCGCTGGGGCAGCTTTTCCACGAAGACCTGGGCCAGTTCGCGAGGGTTCTTGCGGGCCTCGCGGGCCAGCAGCATGGCGATGTTGGCGGCCAGGTCGCCGTGTTTGGGGTCGCGGGGCGGTTCGATGACCGCCTTGGCGGGCCAGGCAAGGCCCATCTCTTCCACAATGCCCATGAGGGCGGAGCGCAAAACGTCAGTAGCGCGCATGTATCCTATCTCCTGAGGCGGGGCTCGTGCCTACGCCGAAAAATTTTCCACGCTTTCGAGGCTGTTGACCAGTTCCACCCGCAGTTCCTGGCGGGCGGCCTCGTCCAGATGATTGAGGCAGGCGGGCACCATCTTGCCCAGCACGGCCTTGGGCCCCACTTCGACCCAGCGGCGCACGCCGTCGGCGTACTGGTTGCGCACGGTCTCGATCCAGAGCACGGACGAGGTCATCTGCCTGAGCAGGCTCTCCCTGGCGCTTTCGCCGTCGGTGACGGCGCGGCCGTGCAGGTTGCAGTAGACCGGGAACCGCGGCTTGCGCCATACGGCCTTGCGCAGCAGGGGCTCCAGCTCGCGGGAGGCCTTTTCCATCATGGGGCTGTGGAAAGCGCCGCTCACCTTGAGTTCGATGGCGCGTCCGCGGTGTTCCTTGGCCTTGCGGCAGGCCAGGGCCACGGCGTCGCGGTGGCCGCTGACCACGAACTGGGCCGGGGTGTTGTAATTGGCCACGATGAGCAGGGCGTCGGCTTCGGCGGCGGCCTCGCGGACCAGGGCCTCCACATCTTCCTGCTTCATCTTGAGGATGGCGGCCATGCTGCCCGTGCCGTCGGGATCGGCCTCGGCCATGAGGCGGCCGCGCAGGGACACGATCTGCAGCACGGTCTCGGGATCGAGCACTTCGGCGGCGGCCAGGGCGCTGAATTCGCCCAGGCTGTGGCCGGCGGCCGCACAGGGGCGCACCTTGCCCGCCAGCTCGCGCCAGAGGTTGATGTTGACCACGGTCAGCGCGGGCTGCAGGGCGCGGGTGTCGCTCATGGCGGCGTCATCGCCTTCCCAGTAGATCTCGCGCAGCGGCAGGCCGCTGACGGCTTCGGCGCGCTTCCAGAGCGTCATGGCTTCAGGACGGGCTTCGGCCAGCTCCCGGCCCATGCCCGCTTCCTGCGAGCCCTGGCCGGGAAAAAGCAATGCACACGATGTCATTCTCATAACTCCAAAAATGGATTGGCAAGCGGTATAAAGTTGTCTTTTTTACGACAGAGCGCCAGAGCTTGCAAGTCCCGCCGCCAGAGGCTACACAAGGCCCATGAAGCCCAATGCGAAACACGACGACATCCCCCTGTCCGCCCTGGCGCAGTGCGCCCGGGAGGCGGGCGTGACGGTGCCCGGGGCGGTCCTGCCCGGGCTGGCTGACTATCTGCAGCTGCTCTGCCGCTGGAACAGGGCCATGAACCTGGTGGGCGCCCGTCACTGGCGCGACGTCATGCAGCGCCTGGTGGCCGACAGCTTCCATCTGGCGGCCTTCCTCGACGGCCTGCCCCTGCCCGAAGAGCCCCTGTGCTGGGATCTGGGCTCCGGTGCGGGCCTGCCCGCCATCCCCCTGCGCATGGTCTGGCGGCGCGGCACCTGCTGGCTGGTGGAGGCCCGCGAGAAGCGGGCGCTCTTCCTTTCCACGGTGCTGGCCCGCGTGCCCCTGCCGGGGACCCGTGTTTTCCGGGGCCGGGTGGAGCACTTTTTCCCCCAACAGGCGCGCAAGGCCGACTGCATCACCAGCCGGGCCTTCATGCCCTGGCCGCGGCTGCTGGAACTGGTGGCCCCGCATCTGGCCGATGGCGGCATGGTGGTGATCCTGGCCCGCGAGGAACCGCCCGCCGCCGGGGACATCGACGGCTGGGAGCTGGTGGGTTCCCTTGCCTACACGGCCGGCAGCGCGCACCGCTGGTTCTGGGCCCTGCGCCGGAGGGCCGAAGGATAGTTTTTTTGAGGGAAGGGGCCCCTCTGTCCATGCGGGAGGCTCCCTTCCCCAGGCCCCTCCCCAGCGCGTTTTAGCCGTGTCCCCGGATACGTTTTCCTGCTGAAAACTCTCTGCCACAAAGGAGAGCACGCATGACGGACAAACCGGTCTCCGTCTATTTTACCGCCGAGAACCGCACGTTCTGGCTGCACGGCCTGTTCTGGGGCCTGGTGACCTTTGGGCTGGCCTTTGCCCTGCGCATGGTGGAATGGCCCTGCTGGCAGAACCCGGAGTACCGTCTGGGCTCGGAATGGCTGCTGGCCACGCACGACGCCTACCACTGGGTGGCCGGTGCCGAAGGTTTCGGCCATGCGGTGGGGCATCCCATGGCCGTCATGCTGCGCGGCATGGCCGACCTGCTGGGGACCTATCCCGCGGCGGTGGCCTTCTGGTTCCCGGCGTTGCTTTCCTGCTTCGTGGCCGTCATCGTCTACGCCTGGGTCTGGGCCCTGGGCAGCATGGAGGCCGGTGTGGCGGCGGGCCTGCTGACCAGCCTGGCGCCGGGTTTCCTGGCCCGTACCCTGCTGGGATACTATGACACGGACCTCGTGACCCTGTTCTTCCCCCTGCTCATGACCCTGGCCCCTGCCTGCTGGGCCATGCGCTACATGCTCCTGCCCCAGCTGATCCTGAAAAAGCTCATCGTCGGTTCCGGCCTGGCCGCGGCCAAACGCCTCTGGGGCAGCTCGCTGGCCGAGCAGGACCTGCGTCTGGGCAATCCCCTGCGCTGGCAGTGGGTGGTGCTGCTGGGCGTTTCCGGCGTCATCTCCTGGTGGACGCAGGAGTGGCATTCGGTCTTCCCCTATCTGACCCGCTACAATGTCTGCCTGCTGGCCTTCATGAGCCTGGTCATGGCCCCGCGCGGCCGCCGCAACCTCCTGCTGCTGGGCTCGCTGGCCTACGCCCTGCCCACGCTGGGCGGCCCCCTGTTCTTCGGCTTCAGCGCCCTGCTCATGACCGCGGGCTGGACGCGTGCCCGCCAGATGTACCGCCTGCGCCAGTGGCTGTGCCGCCCCTGGGTCCTCATCCTCCTCTGGCTGGGGGTGGGCTTCCTCTTCCTGTCGGGCGAACTGCTGCAGACCATCACCCACCAGCTTTCCCTGTACATGAAGAAGGCCGAGGTCTCGGGCGGCAGCGGGGCGCTGGCCCTCATCTACCCGCCCGCGGGACAGGCCCTCACCGAAGTGCAGGACCTGGGCCTGCTGGCCGTGCTGGCCTATTTCCATCCCTGGCATGAGGCCGCGGCCCTGGGGCTGCTGGGCTTCGTGTGGGTGATCTTCCGCCGGCCCGGCGCGCTCTTCCTGCTGCCGCTGGCGGCGCTGGGCCTGCTCAGCACCAAGATGGGCGGGCGCATGGTCATGTTCGGCGCGCCCATCGTGGCCGTGGGCCTGACCCTGCCCCTGTACTGGCTGCTCCAGCGCCTGCTGCGCAGGCTGCGCCCCGACGTGACGGGCATCCTGACCTCCGCGCTGCTGCTGGCCCTGCTGGTGGCCCCCTTCGTTAACATCATCCCGGCCATGTCGCAGGGGCCCATGATCAACCGCCGCCATGCCGAGATGCTCAGCCGGGCCCAGACCGTGGTGCCCAAGGACGCCACGCTCTGGCTGTGGTGGGACTGGGGCTATGCGGCCCATCATTTCGCCCGTCGCCACACCATCGCCGACGGTGCCCGCAATGCCGGGGCGCCGCTCTACCTTTCGGCGGCGGTGCTGGGCACGGACAATCCCCGTTTCGCCCGTCAGCTCATCCGCTATACCAGCCGGTTCGCCAAGGGGCGCGACCCCTTCGACGAGGAGGTGGCCGGCGCGGTCTTCGCCGGGCTGGATGCCCAGCAGGCCCAGGATCTCATGGACAGGCTGCGTTCGCCGGAAACGGCGCTGGTGGAAGGCGAAGGGCGGCAGTTCGTGACGGTCAGCTTCGAGATGCTGCGCCTGGGGTTCTGGATCAGCAATTTCGGCAACTGGGATTTCGTGACCCGGCAGGGAGAGGGCGCGGCCCTGTCCATCCTGCCGCAGGCCCTGGCCTACAACCTGGACAAGGGCGAGGTCCTGCTGGACGACGGTGCCACGCCCATCCGTCCGGCGTCCATCAGTGTGTTCGAGGAGACGGGCGTCACCCGCCGGGACTACATCCAGCAGTGGTTCGACAGCCATCCGCGGGCCACGGCGGCCCAGCGGCAGGAGTTCCTTTCCGGGCGCCGCAACGTGCATTTCTTCTTCAACCGCATCACGGACGAGAAGCTGGCCATGGATGCCAACCTCTACAATTCGCTCATGGTGCGCCTGCTGGTGGGCAACCCGCAGGATCCGGCCATCTCGCCCTATTTCAAGCTGGTCTACGACAACGTGTTCTGCCGCATCTACGAAGTGCTGTAGGGAAGGCGGGCGGTGGGGGCCCTCATGAGCTGGGGCCTTCGGGCTCTTCCCTCTCCCCGGCCCCTCCCCCTTTCCCCGGCGCGTGCTGCCGGAAGGATGGGGAGCCCTTTGGCCGGCCCCCGGGGCAGCCCCTTCCCTCAGGGAGAGCGGCGTCCGCAGGCCGCATCAATGATGGTAGGGCACCTTGCGGATGATGCATTCCGCGCGGTAGAGCTGCTCCAGCAGGAGCACGCGGGCCAGCTCGTGGGGGAAGGTCATGCTGCTGAGGCTGACCAGCTTCCAGGCGCGCCGGCGCACGGCCTCGTCCAGGCCGTAGGCGCCGCCGATGATGAAACAGGCGCGGCCCAGGGCGTCGTCATCGATCTTTTGCAGCAGCCGGGCCAGCTGGGGCGAGGTCAGGGCGGTGCCGCGCTCGTCCAGCACCAGGGGCACGTCCTGCGGGTCCAGGGCCTCCAGCAGGCGGCGGCCTTCCAGCTCGTTGCGCCGGGCCTGGGGCAGGGCGGGGTCCCCGTCCCGGACTTCCACACATTCCAGACGCCGCCAGCGGTTGATGCGCTGGCTGTAGTGGGCGGCGGCGTCTTTCCAGAACGGTACTTTCAGTTTGCCCACACTGAGCAGGCGCAAGGGTTTCCCTGTCATGATTCCTCGATCGTTATGTCAGATATCCACGGCGGAAGACGCCGCCCGCAGACTGCGCGAGGGCGGCGTGCTGGCCTTTCCCACAGAGACCTTCTACGGCCTGGGCTGCTGTGCCGACCAGGCCCTGGCCGTGGCGCGAGTGTATCAGGCCAAGCGCAGGCCCGTCCATATGCCCCTGCCCCTGCTGGCGGGCAGCCTTGACCTGCTGCGCCCCTATGTGACGCTGGAGCAGGCCCCCGAAGCGCTGCTGGCGGCCTTCTGGCCCGGCCCGCTGACCGTGGTGCTGGCCGCCCGGCTGACGCCGCTGGAAGGCCGCCGGCCCCTGGCACCGCAGCTGGTGAACCCGCGCGGCAAGGCCGCCGTGCGCCTGACGCCCCATCCGCTGGCGGCGCGTCTCTCCTGTCTGGCCGGGGCGCCGCTCACGGCCAGCAGCGCCAACATCAGCGGACAGGCGGCCGCCCGCGTGCCTGACGAGCTGGACGAACGCCTGCTGGCGGCCCTGACCGGGCCCGGCGACGGCGTGGTGGTCAGCGGCCCGGCCCCGGCAGGCGGCGTGCCGTCCACCATCGTGGAGCCGCTGGCCGGCACGGACCTGCGCGTGCTGCGCCTGGGGGCCGTCAGTCTGGAGGCCCTGCGGGGCGCGGGCTTCACGCCGCATTTGTCCTGATGCGGCCATCCCGGCCTGTCCTGACGTGACCTGCCTGCCGACGGGGGCGGAGGCAGGGCCTTGCGGGGCGCCGGGACCCTGTCGAACATGGAGCTTGCGGCCAGCATGCTGCTGGCGTACCATGCGCCACTGGAGGCACCCATGCAGAAAGAACTCACCTGTCCCGCTTGCGGCCACAGCGTCATCCGGTATCTGAACCCCGCGCCCACCACCGATGTGGTCATCCATGAGCCCGGAAGGGGCATTGTGCTCATCGAGCGGGCCAACGAGCCGCACGGCTTTGCCCTGCCGGGAGGTTTCGTGGACGACGGCGAGCAGGTGGAACATGCCGCCGTGCGCGAGATGCGCGAGGAGACCGGCCTTGATGTGGAGCTGCTGGGCGTGCTGGGCGTGTACTCGCGCCCGGACCGTGACCCGCGCCGCCACACCATGAGCGTGGTTTTCGTGGGGCGCCCGCGTGACGCGGCGGCCCTGCAGGCCGGGGACGATGCCGCCCGGGCGGCCTTCCATCCTCTGGACAGGCTGCCGCAGCCCCTCTGTTTCGACCATGCCCGCATCCTGGCGGACTTTGGCCGCTGGCTGGCCGGGGAACGCACGCTGGCGCCGGTGGAGCCGTCAGGGGAGGATGCCTGATGGGCTACCGCAACCTTCAGGAGTGCGTGGCCGACCTGGAAAAGACCGGACAGCTGCGCCGTATCGATGCCCCCGTGGACCCGTATCTGGAGCTGGCGCACATCCAGCGCCGGGCCTTCCGGGCCAAATCCCCGGCCCTGCTGTTCACGCGGGTCAGGGGCTGCGCCTTCCCCATGCTGGCCAACCTGTTCGGCACCAGGGAGCGCCTGCACTACATTTTCCGCGACAGCCTCGCCGGGGTGGAAGCCGTGCTGGCCGCCAGGGCCGATCCGGCCGCGGCCCTGAAGCATCCCCTGCGCAGCCTGCGGGCCCTGCCCGCCCTGCCGCGCATGCTGCCCCGCCGCACCTCCAGGGCGCCCGTGCTGGAGAACCGCTGCGCCCTGTCGGCCCTGCCCCGTCTGGTGGGCTGGCCCCTGGACGGCGGGCCCTTCATCACCCTGCCGCTGGTCTACAGCGAGGATCCCGCGCGTCCCGGCCTGGATGCCTCCAACCTGGGCATGTACCGCGTGCAGCTGGCGGGCAACGACTACGCCGCCGACGAGGTGGGCCTGCACTACCAGATCCACCGCGGCATCGGCGCGCACCATGCCGCGGCCCTCGAACGGGGCCAGAGCCTGCCGGTGAACATCTTCGTGGGCGGCCCGCCGGCCTTCACCGTGGCGGCGGTCATGCCCCTGCCCGAAGGCCTGTCGGAACTGCGCTTCGCGGGCCTGCTGGGGGGGCGGCGCGCGGCCATGCATTACAGCCGCCGCCTGCCGCTGCCGGTGCTGGCCGAGGCGGATTTCTGCATCAGCGGCCACATCCTGCCGCATCTCAAGCCCGAAGGCCCCTTCGGGGACCATGTGGGCTATTACAGCCTGCGGCATGATTTCCCCGTGCTGCAGGTGGAGGCCGTGCATCACCGCACCGGCGCCATCTGGCCCTATACGGCCGTGGGACGCCCGCCGCAGGAAGACACGGTCTTCGGCGACTTCATCCACGAGCTCACCGGCGCGCTGGTGCCGCAGGTCTTCCAGGGCGTGCGCGAGGTCCACGCCGTGGACGCCGCCGGGGTGCATCCCCTGCTGCTGGCCCTGGGCAGCGAGCGCTACACGCCGTACGAGGCGCAGCGCCGCCCGCGCGAGCTGCTGACCGCCGCCCTGCACATGCTGGGCACCACGCAGACGGCCCTGGCCAAATATGTGCTGGTGGCCGCGCATGAGGATGCGCCGGACCTGCGGGCCCGGGACGTGGTGGCTTTTTTCCGCCATCTGCTGGAGCGCACCGATTTCGGGCGCGACCTGCACTTCATCACCCGTTCCACCACGGACACCCTGGACTACACCGGTTTTGCCCTCAACGAAGGTTCCAAGCTCATCTGGGCCTCGGCGGGCGGGAAGCGCCGGGACCTGGGGCTGGAGGTGCACGATCTGCCGTCGCTGCCCGAAGGCTTTGGCGACGCCCGCTGCGCCGGGCCGGGCATCCTGGTGCTGCGCGGTCCCCGTCATGAGCTGGGCCGCAACGAGACCGATCCGCGCATGGACGGGCTGGCCGCCTGCCTGGCCCGCTGGCCGCAGCGCGAGGCCTTCCCGCTGGTGGCCGTGGTGGACGATGCCGCCTTCTGCGCCGCGGATTTCGACAATTTCCTCTGGGTGGCCTTCAGCCGTTCCGACCCCGCTGCCGACATCTACGGCACCGGGGCCGTGGTCCGCGCGCGGCACTGGTCCTGCGAAGGGCCGCTGCTGCTGGATGCCCGCGTCAAGCCCTTCCATGCGCCCGCCCTGGAGGAAGACCCCGCCGTTCAACGCCGTGTGGATGCCCTGGCCGCGCCGGGCGGCCCGCTGCACGGCCTTATCGAATAAGGATCGCCTATGAAGATCGCCCTCTTGCAATGCAATACCGTCACCGGAGACGTGGCCGGCAATGCCGAGCGCATCCTTGCCGCCGCGCGTGAGGCCGCCGCCCAGGGCGCCGACCTGTGCGTCACTCCCGAGCTGGCCCTGTGCGGCGCGGCGCCGGGCAGTTATCTGCGTGCCGAAGATTTCGCCGAGGGCTGCAAGGCCGGCTTGCAGATGCTGGCCGATGCCCTGAAGGACGGGCCGCCCCTGCTGGTGGGGGCCCCCGTGGCCAGCGTGTATGCCTCGGGCCTGCTTTCCAACGCGGCCATCCTGGTGCAGAAAGGGCGCTGGTCGGTGGTCTCGCGCAAGGTCTACCAGACCTACGGCCAGGACAGCGAGGCCCGCTTCTTCGACCGGGGCGTCTCCTGCGGCATCCTTGCCCTGGACGGCTGGCGTCTTGGCGTGGTGCTGTGCCAGGAGTCGGCCACCGAGGACGGCGCCTTCTGGAAGACCCAGTATGCCAGCGGCCACAACCCGCTCATGGAACTGGTGCAGCGCGGCGTGGACGCCATCGTCCACATGGCGGCGGTGCCCTTCAGCAAGGGGGTGCAGCGCCTGAGCGAGCAGATGCTCTCGCATGTGGCGGCGCGGCATCATGTGCATCTTTTTTCCGTCAACATGGTGGGCGGCAACGACAGCCGCGTCTACAACGGCCAGAGCCTGGCCTTCGATCCCACGGGGCAGATCCTGGCCCGCGGCAAGGCCTTTGCCGAGGATGTGCTGCTGGTGGACACCGCGGGCAGCGGCGGCATCGTGCACCCGCGTCCCGCCTGCCTGCCCGAGGCCATCTGGGACGCCCTGACCCTGGGCGTGCGGGATTTTGTCCACAAGTGCGGCCTGGAAAAGGCCATCGTGGCCCTTTCCGGCGGCATGGACTCGGCCCTGGTGCTCTGTGTGGCCGTCGAGGCCCTGGGCGCGGACAACGTGACGGCCGTGCTCATGCCGTCGCCCTACAGCAGCGAAGGCTCGGTGACCGATGCGCTGGGGCTGGCCGAAAATCTGGGCGTGCGGACCGTGACCCTGCCCATCGCGCCGGTCATGGAGAGTTTTTCCGCGGCCCTGGCACCGGGGCTGGACCTGTTCGGGACCTTCCCCGGTGACACCACTTTCGAGAACCTGCAGGCCCGCATCCGGGGCGTCATAGTGTCCTCGCTGGCCAACAGGGCGCGGGCCCTGGTGCTCAACACGGGCAACAAGAGCGAGTGCGCCGTGGGCTACAGCACCCTGTACGGCGATACCGTGGGCGCACTGGGCGTCATCGCCGACCTGACCAAGACCGAGGTCTACACCCTGGCCGGCTGGTACAACCATCACCGCCAGGCCGCCATCATCCCGCAGGCCATCTTCGACAAGGCCCCCTCGGCCGAGTTGCGGCCCGGGCAGAAGGATGCGGACTCCCTGCCGCCCTATGACGTGCTGGACCCCGTGCTGGAAAGCCTGATCTTTGCCGGGCAGGCGGCGGCCCAGCCCCAGGATGCCGACGAGGACCTGCGCAGGGAAGTGCGCCGCAAGCTGTTCGCCGCGGAATTCAAGCGCCGCCAGGAGCCCCTGGCCCTGCACATCAGCCGCATGCCCTTCGGCACGGGCTGGCAGGTGCCGGTGGCCGGGCGCTACCGTATGCCCTAGACGGGTACGGCGGCCCGGGGGAAGGGCATGTGCCGCAAGGCGCGCAGGACATTTGCTACCAAGGGAAGGCGGCTGCGGGAACGAGCATGGCCGCCGAGACGCTCGCAGGAGCACTGACAGACATCATCCGTATCGGAGGAGAGACCATGCCTGAAGCACCAGAGAAAAACCTGGCTCTTGACATCGTTCGCATCACGGAAGCCGCCGCGCTTTCGTCGGCCCGCTGGCTGGGCCGCGGCAACAAGGAAGCCGGTGACGGCGCCGCCGTGGACGCCATGCGCAACAGTTTTTCCACCCTGCATGTGGACGGTATCGTGGTCATCGGGGAAGGCGAGAAGGACCACGCCCCCATGCTGTACAATGGCGAGAGCGTGGGCATGGGCGACGGCCCGCAGCTGGATGTGGCCGTGGACCCCGTGGAAGGCACCAGCCTGCTGGCCTATGGCCGTCCCAACGCCATCTCCACGGTGGCCGTGGCGCCGCGCGGCAGCATGTTCAATCCCGGCCCCAGCTATTACATGCAGAAACTGGTGGTGGCCCGCGAGGCCCGCGACGTCATCGACCTGGACGCCCCTGTGGCCGTCAACCTGAACAATGTGGCCCGCGCCCTGGACAAGAACGTGCAGGACCTGGTGGTCTTCGTGCTGGACAAGCCCCGCCACAAGAAACTCATCGAAGACATCCGCAGCACGGGGGCGCGCATCCAGCTGCATACCGACGGTGACGTGGCCGGCGCCCTGATGGCCGTGGACCCGCGTTCCGAAGTCGACATCATGATGGGCACCGGCGGCACCCCCGAAGGCGTGCTGGCGGCCTGCGCCATCAAGGGGATGGGCGGCCAGATCCTGGCCCGTCTGGATCCCCAGTCCTATGTGGAGAAGGAAGCCATCAACGAGGCCGGCATCGACATCCGCGAAGTGCTGACCGTGCACGATCTGGTGCGCAGCGATGATTGCTTCTTTGCCGCCACGGGTATCTCCGGCGGCGATTTCCTGCGCGGCGTGCGCTACAGCGCCCGCCATGCGGTGACCCATTCCCTGGTGCTGCGCGGCAAGACCGGGACCCTGCGCTATGTGGAATCCTACCACAACATGGACAGGCTCTCCAAGATCAGCGCCGTGCAGTACTGAGCGAGGCTTGTTGCTTGATGAGAAAAACAGGATGCCAAGGCTGGCTGGCCGGCGGGCTGCTCTGCTGCCTGCTGCTGTGCGGTCTGACCGTGGCGGCCCCGGCGGGCGCGGATGCGGCCGCCGTGACGACGGTCTATGACGGGCAGGGCCCGGTGGAAGAAAAGGAATTGCTGCGCTTCCTCGAGGTGCTGCCCCAGTTCCGCGGCTGGGCCCGTGAGAACAGGATCGAGGCCCATCCCGTGGCCCGGAAGGGCAAGGCGGATTTCCTCTATGCCGATGAGGCCGCCCGCTGGGTGGAGGCCAGGGGCTGGGATGCCCGGCGCTTCTTCTGCGTCATGGGCCGCATGGCCGCGGCGCTGGTCATCGTGGAAGAAGGCAATGACCTGCAGGTCCGCCCCAGGGACATGCCCGTGGTGGACAAGGCCGAAGTGGAGCTGGCCCGCAAGCATCTGGGGAGCCTGCTCAAGGTGAGCATGCCTGACGAGGGCATGTCCCGCTAGCGTCGGCAGGCCTCCTGCCTGCTGTTTGGGAAAAAGCGCCCGTCCCGTGAGGGAGGGGCGCTTTTTTCATGCCCCGTTCGTAACGGCCCGGTATCAGGCATGCGCGGGAGGGGCCGAAGCGGGATACGTCCCCTCCCGGCGGCCCAGGAGACAGGGCAGGCAAAAGGGGAGGGCCCGGGCAGGCTCTCCCCTTGTTTTTTTGTCTGTGGACGGGCTCTAGCGGGCCGGAACGGCTTCCGGCGGGATGGGCGCGCCGTGTTCAGGCCCGGCGGGCAGGGGCTGCACGGCGGGTGCTTCCTGCGCGGGTTCGTCAGGCTGCGCGTTTTCCGCAGGCGCGGGGGTGCCTTCCGCGGGAGCGGGGGCCGCAGCTTCCTGGGCCGGGTCAGCCTGTTCAGCCGGAGCGGCAGCTTCCGGCGTTTCCGGGGCCGGGGCGGCTTCTGCCGGAGCAGCGGTCTCAGGAGCGGCAGGGGCCGTGCCTTCCGTCGCGGGAGCGGCCTCGGGAGCCGGAGCCGCTTCCGGGGCTGCCGCATCAGCAGGCGTTTCCGGTGCGGCCGTTTCAACAGCGGCTTCGGGGGAGGCGGGAACGGCGCTTTCCTCAGCAGCGGCCGGAACGGCGGGGGCAGCGGCGTTCAGGGGCTGGGCGGCGGCGAGCTTGAGCTCGGCATGTCCGGCCAGCTGGGGCGCCAGCCACAGATGGGCGGGCTGGGCCAGGAGGATGGCGAACAGGGTGCAGACCAGCAGGGAGCCGCCGGGCCAGGCGCGGCGGGTGAAGCGGGCCAGCAGCACGGCAAAGACGATGCACAGGCCGCCCAGGACGGGCAGGGCATCCAGGCTGGTCAGCAGGGCCTCATACTGCCGGGGGATGGCCAGCGAGGTGGACGTGCGGAGCCATTCCAGGGCCACGGGGAAGTGCAGGGCGGCCAGCAGCATGCCCGCGTGCAGGAAGAGCAGGGCGATGACCAGGTAAAAGAACTTGCTGCCCAGGCTGCCCATGCGGACCAGGGCGCGGCCCAGCAGGATGGCCAGCAGGCAGAGGGCGGGCGTGGCGCCGGCAAGGCCGGGGCCCAGCAGGGACAGGGGCAGGGAGAAGACCAGGGCGATCCAGAGGAAGGAGCTGCCGCTGTTTTCCTTGCGGCTGGCCCGCAGGGTCTTCCAGCTGGTGGCGAACACGCGGCCCCAGTTGACGCCGGTGACCACGAACAGCCAGGGCAGGAGACCGAGCACGGCCAGCGCCGGGGCCAGCCACCAGAAGGCGGGCAGGGGCCAGGGCAGGCTGATGAACTTGCCCGACACGGCCTGGGCGTAGCCTTCGGCCTGCACCCAGAAGATGATGGCGGCCGCCCAGAGGGCGCCCAGCAGCAGGAGCAGGAGGAAGCCCGCCAGCGCGTCCAGGCGCTGGGCGCGACGGATGCGCCAGGTCCAGAACAGGTGGACGAGGCTGGTCAGCAGGGGCAGGAGCAGGAAGACCAGGCCGCCGGTCAGCGCGGCCAGCCCGGAGGTCAGGAAGGCCAGAGGCAGGGAGATCCAGGCATGTTCCTTTTTCCAGCCCAGGCAGAAGAAGGCCAGGGAGAGCAGGCACAGCCCGGTGGCCAGCCCCTGCGGGCCCATGAAGTGCGCCAGCTGCGGGAACAGCAGGCTGGAGAGCAGGATCAGGCCTGAGGCCAGGGCCGCCTGAGGGCCGGAACCGGCGGCACGGCTCAGGGCCCAGGTGCCCCACAGACAGGCCAGACCGCCCAGGGCGGCGCCCGCCGGCCAGACGAAGGCCGCAAGCTGCGGCACCATGCGGGCCGCCAGATCAAGGGCCGCCAGCAGCCAGACGAAGACGGGCAGCTGGGCGTCACCGTTGTGCAGGGGCGCGAACCACTGGCCATTGGCCAGCGCTTCGCGGACGGTATCCATGAGTTTCATTTCCGGCGGGCAGTACAGGCCGCCGGTCAGGAAGGTGGGCCAGAGCTGGCAGGCCAGGAGCAGGAGCAGGGCCAGGGGGCCCATCTTGGCCAGCACGGCAAAGATCTTCTGGGCGGGCCCGGCCTCCAGCACGGCCACCGGCGCGGCGGCGGGAGCGGCCGGGGCCTCTTCTCCGGCGGGCGCCTGGCCGTCTTCCGGCAGGGGGGCGGCGCCGGGGACCGGGATCTGATCCCCTACCGCGGCGGGCTGCATGGTGGCCAGGCCGCGACGGCCGCTGCGGGGCACACCGCTCATGGCGGCAGCCGCGGCGGCATCGGCAGGCACGGCCTCCGCAGGGAGGGGAGCCCCGGTGTCGTCGGCCTTTTCTTCTTCGGCCGTGGCGGCAGGTCCGGCCACAGGCGCGGGCCGGGCCGCGTCGGCAGGGGCGGCAGGCGCTTCTCCGTCTGCCATGCTCAGGGGCGCTTCGGGCGTCGGCGAGGGGGCAGCGGCGGGGCTTCCCACCGGCGCGGCAGCGGGCGCCGCAGGGGCGGCAGGGGCCTCCTCAGGCTGCACGGTCTCTGCGGCGGGCATGGGGATGGGGGCCTCTTCCTGGGGGGCGGGCGCCGGTTCCGGGGCCACAGACGGTGTGCCGGGGGCCGGGATCTTCTGGCCGTCGGCAGGGGCGGGGCGACTTGCCCGGGCCCGGGCCTCTTCATCCAGCTGGGACCAGGGCGTCATGCCCACGGGGATCTCCTCTTCAGGGCGGGCCAGCTTGCTGGCGGCATCGGGCGTTTTTTCTGTCATGATGGCTCCTTGGGCGATGCGGCGGCTCCGACCAGGTAGTGCCGGGCAGAACGGCCGTTCAGGGTCACGGTCAGACCTCCCTGGACAGCCAGGGACGTCTGGTCAACGATATCTTGCGCTGCCCCGGAAACGGGCAGGGGGATGCGGAGGGTGGCGCTGCCGCTGCCGAAGTTGGCGGCCAGCACCCAGCAGCTGCCGTCGGGCAGGCGGGTGACGGTGGCCAGGGTCCCGGCAGGGCCGCTGACCACGCGCAAGAGCTGACCCCGGGCCACACCGGAGACGGCGCGGGCATGCAGCAGCCGGGCCATGACGCTTGCCGGGCTCCGGGGCAGGCGCAGCTCTTCCGACAGCGGGCCGAAGGCCAGCGGTGCGGGGGCCGCTTCTCCGGCGGTGGTCTCCGGCTCCAGCAGGGGGACGAGACCGGCACTGGCAGCCGTGCCCGGCGTGGACCTGGGCAGGGGCAGGGCGCCCTGCAGTTCCTGCGGGCTCACGAAGGCCAGACCGGGCAGGGCCACGCGCCAGGCAAGCAGCAGCAGGCAGGCCTCTTCCAGTTCCGCGTCGCGCCGGTCACGGGCGGGAGCGGCATCGGGCTTGCGGCCCAAGGCTTCCCGGGCCAGACCGGCGGGCGTGGTGGGCCAGAAATAGTCGTCGTCATGCAGACCGGAAAGACGGCGGGCACGCTGGAACAGGGCCTCGCCGCCGGGCAGGTCGCGCAGGGGGCGCCAGTCCACGCCCCGCCACTGGTGCAGGCCGCGGGCCAGGCCTTCCTGCCGCACACCGCCGCTCATGGACTGGCGCAGCAGGGTGGCCAGAGGCGCGGCATCCCCGGTCAGCAGGGCGTATTCGGCGGCGGGGCTGGTGACGGTATCGCGGGTCAGGTCCACGGGGGCCCGCTGGATCAGGGGCGTCAGCGACGGGGGCAGGATGTCGGCCTGCATGGCCCAGCCGCCGTAGCGGTGGATCTCGCGGGCAAGGGCGTCCAGGGCCTCCAGACCGGGGGCCAGCTGGTCACGAGGGGAGGGCGTCCCGCCGTCGGGCGGCACGTCCAGCCCCATGATGGCTTCGAGGTGCAGTCCGGCCAGGGTCTGCTGCTGCAGGCCGGTATGCCGGATGACCGCGGCGGAGAGCACGCGCCGGGCCTGTCCCGAGGGATCCTGCCAGAGCAGCACGGGGCGCAACACGTTGCCCGCATAGCGGTACAGCCAGCGTCGGGGCTTGCCGTCGGCCCCGCGCACTTCGCCGGTGACGGCCCAGCCGCCGGGCGTGGCCCAGGGCAGGCTGTCGCGCAGCAGGGCCGGGGGCAGCAGGCCCTTGTCGGTAAGGGCGCGGCATTGCTGGGCGTTGAGGGGGAGGCACTCCCATTCCTGGGGCGAGGCGGGCAGCGTGCCCCAGAGGGAGGCCGGGGCCTCCATCATGGCGTACAGACCGCTGAAGCGGCTGGCGTGGCGGGCCTGGAGGAAAAAGTCAGGGCCCAGGCCCGTGGCGGCCGGGGGCAGGGAGCCGCCCAGCTGGAAGCCGCCGGTGGCGGCGCGGGCGTTGAGCCGGGCGAACTGTTCGTCGTCGCCGCTGCGGGCGTCGAAGGCCAGGGACGTGGTGCCCGTGCCGAAATCGGGGCGGAGCTGGTTGTGCCAGAGGGCGCCCTGTTCCTGGGACGGGGACAGGTAGAGGCCGGAAAAGCCCATGCGCCGGAAGGCTTCCAGGGTGCCGGAGCGGGCCAGGGTCTGCATGGCCGTGGCCTTGCCCCGCAGGGTGTGGGGATTGACCTCCAGCCAGCAGGGGGCGGCGTCCAGCAGCAGGGGCAGGCGGTCATTGCTGCCGCTGTTGCCCCACAGGCGTTCCGAGCCCGAGACCTCGGCGGCCAGGTCGTCGGCATTGCCCAGCATGGACTGGCGTTCCAGCCACTGGATGTAGCCGGGATCGGCGCGCAGCAGGCTGCCGGGGGTCCTGTCGGGGCGTTCCGCCCCGGACAGGAGCAGCGGCTTGCGGCCGTGCGGGCCCATGACCTCCTGCGCACAGGCGCAGAGCAGCAGGGCCAGCACGAGCGTCAGGAGCCGCCAGAGGGCGGAGGTCGCTACCGGGCGGCCTTTTCTTCTTCCTTGGCCGCGTTCCACAGCTCGTCCTTCTCATCCAGCGACAGGTCGGGGAAGTCCTTGCCCTGCTGCCGGGCCAGTTCTTCCATGCGGGCAAAGCGGCGCAGGAAGCGGGCCGTGGCCAGGTCCAGGGCCTCGCTGGCCTTGATGCCCTTGCGGCGGCCCATCTCGGTGATGCTGAAGATCAGGTCGCCCAGCTCGTGCTTCTGGGCTTCGGCGTCGTCCCCGGCGGAGGCGTCCAGCCATTCCAGCCATTCGGCTTCCACCTGCTGTTCCACGTCTTCGTCCTCGGGCCAGGTGAAGCCCACGCGGGCGGCCTTGGAGTGGATGCGGTAGGCCTTGGTCAGCGGCGGCAGGCTGGCGGGCAGGGAGTCGAACAGGCCCTGGGGCTTGCCGTCGGCATCGGCATGCTCGGCGCGCTTGATCTTTTCCCAGGTCTTGAGCTGCTCGTCCAGATTGTCGAAGGTCACGTCACCGAAAACATGGGGATGGCGGCGCACCATCTTGGCCCGGTTGTTGTTCAGGGCGTCGTCCAGGCTGAACTGGCCGCGCTTCTGGTACAGATGGGCCACGAAGAGCAGCAGGAAGGCCACGTCGCCCAGTTCCTCGCACACGTCGGCCGTGTTGCCGGAACGGATGGCGCTGACCAGCTCGTGGCTCTCCTCGATGAGGTATTCGGTCAGGCTTTCGGGGGTCTGCTCCCTGTCCCAGGGGCAGCCGTTCTCGGCATCGGTCAGCCGTTCGATGACGGCCTGCAATTCTTCCAGAGCGCTTTTCATGAAACTGTTCCTTATGGAGGGTTAAAGTCCGAAACGGCTGATGAGGTCAGGCGGCAGCCAGCCGCGCACCTGGCTTATCAGGGAATTGAAATAGGGCAGGGCGCGCGAGTGGCGCAGGAACTCGGCATCGCCGAAGAGCTTCTGCAACAGCAGCAGGACCACGGCGCAGAGCAGCACGCCCTTGGCCAGGCCCAGCAGGCCGCCGGTGAGCTTGTCTATCCAGCCCACGAAGGAGAAGGCCAGCAGCTTTTGCAGCAGCCGCGCCAGCAGGCCCACGGCGATGAGCACGCCCAGGAAGAGCAGCACATAGCTGGCGATGTTGCGCCAGGCCGGTTCGGTGATGAAGGTGAGGTGCGGGGCCAGCACGGTATGGAAATGGTGGGAGACCCAGAAGCCGCCCACGATGGACAGCAGCCCGGCGACCTCGCCCACGAAGCCGGTCCAGAACCCGCGGGCCGCGAAGGCCGTCAGGACCAGCACGATGATGACGTCGAAAATATCCTGTCCCATAAGCTCCCTGTAAGGAAAAGATCCTCCTGCGGCCGTCGGGGCGGCACGGTGGCGGGGCGCCGGAGTTTCCGGCGGCCTGCGGCGGGCCGTGTCCGTTCGTGCAGGTACGGGCGCAGCATAGCAAAAGGGGGGGCAGGACACAATCCGTCCGGCTGTACAGATGGGGCCCGATACGCTATGCTTGCGGGATGGATACGCGACAGGGACACATGACGGAACAGGACGGGCCGGCCTGCAGCAGCGGGGCGGAATCTCCGGCGGCAGGGGCCGCTCCCGGAGCCGGGGAGGAAAGCCACGGCCTCACGGCCTACACTCCCTGCATCTCCGTGAGGGCCTGCGGCCGTTTGTGGCGCCTGCAGCGCGCCGCCGACCTGGAGAGCCTGTGGAACGCCATGCTGGACGATCCGCAGGACTTCGAGGACGAACGCCTGCCCTACTGGACGGAACTGTGGCCTTCCAGCATCGCCCTGTGCCGCTGGCTGGAAGAGCGCCGCGCCGAGATCGCCGGGCGCCCCTGCCTGGACCTGGGCTGCGGCCTGGGGCTCACGGCCATGGTGGGCCAGTGGCTGGGCGCGCAGGTCATCGGCATGGACTATGAGGAAGAGGCCCTGCGCTTCGCCAGCCTCAACGCCCGGCACAACGGGGTGTCCCCGCCCCTGTGGACCGTCATGGACTGGCGGCAGCCCGCCGTGCGGCCCCGCAGCATCTTCCGCCTTTGGGGCGGCGACATCATGTACGAAAAGCGCTTCGTGGCGCCGGTGATGCGCTTTCTTTCCCATGTGCTGGCCGACGACGGCGCGGCCTGGGTGGCCGAGCCCGGACGCGGCGTGTACGAGGCCTTTTTGCAGGCCCTGCACGGCGGCGGCTTGGAAGGGCGGCGCGTGTTCAGCGAGCGCGTGGAGCCCCTGTACGCCCAGCCCGTGCCCGTCACGGTGGCCGTGTGGGAGATCCGCCGCCGCGTCCGGCCCGCATAGACCGGGAGCGCCGGCGGGGGCCCCTCCCGCCCCGGTATCATCCGCCCCTTGCCTGTGCGGGCACGGGACCGTTTGCAGTCTTGGAATGTCGGATAAGATCGAGGAACCCTTGCCTGCGCGGGCGCGGGACCGTTGCCCGCAGGCCTTGCGGCCGGGATGCGCCGGCCGGGGCCTCCCGCATCCTCTGCCGCAGCGGCTCCGGCATGAGGCGCGCCTGCGGCCGTCATCCGGCCTGTCTGCCTGTTGCGGCCCATTTTTGCGAGGGGCGCCGCGCCGGCGGGCAGGGCCGGGGAAAGGCCTCTGGATTTTCAGGAAGATTTTGCTAGATTCACCACCGGGCACCGCCGGACGGTGTCCCGGCCGCATGAGGGCGAACAATGGGAAAACTGACACGTTTTGGTGTTTCTCTGGATGAAGAGCTGCTGGAACCTTTCGACGCCCTGTGCGCCGTCAAGGGCTACAGCAACCGCTCCGAAGCCATCCGTGACCTCATCCGCAAGGCCCTGGTGGCCGAGGAATGGCATCAGGCCGACGGCCAGGGCGCGGGCACGCTGACCCTGGTCTATGACCATCACAAGAACGATCTGGCCCGCCGCCTGACCCAGATGCAGCACGACGAGCATGACATCATCATCGCCACCCTGCATGTGCATCTGGACCATCACAACTGCCTTGAGGTGCTCATCCTCAAAGGCGAGGCCGCCCGCGTGCGGGCACTGGCCGACAAGCTCATTTCCTGCAAGGGTGTCAAGCACGGCACCTTCAGCGGTACAACTACAGGACA
The DNA here is from genome assembly GCF_900116045.1 of Desulfovibrio piger. Classification (NCBI taxonomy): domain Bacteria; kingdom Pseudomonadati; phylum Thermodesulfobacteriota; class Desulfovibrionia; order Desulfovibrionales; family Desulfovibrionaceae; genus Desulfovibrio; species Desulfovibrio piger. Next base: position 1,267,909 of record NZ_LT630450.1, on the reverse strand, counting down.
GGATCTCGCATAATGGAAGACGTGCAACGCCATGCCCCCAAGGTTCCCATCAATATCGACCGCGTCGGCATCCGCGGCATCACCGTGCCGCTGCTGGTGCGCGACCGCGCCCAGGGCAGCCGCCAGACCGTGGCCCGGGTGGATCTTGGTGTGGATCTGCCCGCCTCGTTCAAGGGCACGCACATGAGCCGCTTCATCGAAGCGCTGGAAGGATGGAACGACGAAATCAATTACCAGTCGGTGCGCCGCCTGCTGGCCACGGTCAAGGAACGTCTGGGGGCGCGGCGCTCCTATGTGCGCTTCTGTTTCCCCTATTTCGTGCACAAGCCCGCGCCTTCGTCGGGCATCAGGAGCATCATCTCGTATGAATGCCGCCTGACCGGGGAGCTGGACGAGAAGGGCCAGTCCTTCCTGCTGGAAGTGGACGTGCCCGTGATGACCGTGTGCCCCTGCTCCAAGGCCATCAGCCGCGAGGGCGCGCACAGCCAGCGCACCATGATCCGTCTGGCCGTGCGCATGTCGGGCTTCAGCTGGATCGAGGAATTCATCGAGATGGCCGAGGCTTCGGGCTCGTCCGCCGTCTATACCCTGCTCAAGCGCGAGGACGAGAAATACGTCACCGAACACGCCTTCGCCCAGCCCACCTTCGTGGAGGACGTGGTGCGCAACGTGGCCCAGCGGCTGACGGAGCACGAGCATGTGCGCTGGTTCCGCGTGGAGGTGGAGAGCATGGAATCCATCCACAGCCACAATGCCTTTGCCTGCATCGAGCGTGACCTGCGCACGCAGGACGGACAGGCCTAGCAGGCACGGGAAGGAAGCCGGGATCTCCCGGCTTTTTTTTTGCACGTCGCTGCGGTCAAAAAATTTTTCCCAAAAAGTTTTTTACACTGGACAGCTGCCTGTGCTAAGACACTCACGCCCAAGCTTCGTATGGCCTTGGGGCGGGACAGGCCGTCCGGCCGCTGCCCGGCCCCTCCAGGGACTGTCCCTCTGCCGGCGGCTCACGACCCCATCCCTGCCGCCCGGGCCCTTCCCCCCGTTTTGGTTGCGATTTCTTACCCCGGAGAAAGCATGCGTCTTGTTCCAAGACTGCTGATACCCCTTGTCATGGGCCTGCTGGCCCTGAGCGCCGGTTGCGCCTCCCATTCCGGGTCCGGCTCTTCCGGCTATCCCGAGGAATCCTGGTACGCGCAGCGCCAGCGCGCGGCGCAGGAAGCCCGCTTCCGCCGTTCCTATGAAGCCGTCTTCGATGAGAGCGTCGAGGAGAGCGGCCCCCGGCAGGCCAAGGCCGTGCAGGTGGCCCGTTCCGCCATCGGCACCCCCTATGTGCCCGGCGGACGCAATCCCGGCGGCTTCGACTGTTCCGGCCTTGTCCAGTGGGCCTACAAGAGCGTGGGCATCAACCTGCCGCGCACGGCCCGGGAACAGGCGGTTGTGGGCAAACGCATCACCCGCGTGGAAGACATGCGCGCCGGTGACATCGTGGCCTTCCACCATCCCCGCCGCGGCTACCATACGGGCATCTATGTGGGGGACGGGAAGTTCGTCCACAGCCCCCGCCGCCGGACCCGCGTGCGCATCAACAGCCTTGACGATCCCTATTTCAGGACTACCTTCATGGGAGCCCGCCGCGTGGAAGGCAGCGACGCCTTCAGCGCCGAGGAACTGCGCATGGCCGCCTATGCCGAAGAGCAGGCCGTGCGCGAGATCTCGCACAGCCGCAGCAAGAGCAAGGCCGGTGTCAGCCAGAAGAACACGCGGGACAAAAAGAGCAGCGTCCAGAAGAGCAGCCGCGGCAAAAGCAAGAGCAGCGTCAGCCGGAAGGGCGGCAGCGCCCAGAAAAAGAGCAGCGTCCAGAAAAGCAGCCGCAGCAAAAGCAAGAGCAGCGTCCAGAGAAAGAGCAGCGCCCAGAAAAAAAACAGCGGAAAGACGTCTGCCCGGCGCAGCAGCCAGGGACGCACGACCAAGAAATAGCCCGTCCTTTCGCCGGCAACGGGAGGGCGGCATGACCCGGACCCGTGCGTCCGGCATACACGGGAGTGAACCATGCTTCCCCTCATGAGCCCCCAGGACGTCCAAAGGAAACTGGAAGCCGGCGAGATCCGGCTCGTGGACATACGCGAACCTGACGAAGTGGCGTCCCTGCGCATCGAAGGCGCGGAGATCGCCCCCCTGTCGGTCATCCGCTGGCAGGATTTCCGTCCCGTGACCGACAAGCCCGTGGTCTTCACCTGCAACTCGGGCCGCCGCACCAAGAACAGCAGCGACCTTCTGGAACAGCTGGCCGCCGGTGAGGCCTGGCAGATGGAAGGCGGGGCCGCGGCCTGGGACAAGGCCGGTCTTCCCGTGGTGCGCGGCCGCCGCAGCCTGCCCATGTTCCGCCAGATCCAGATAGGCGCGGGCGGCATGGTGCTGCTGGGCCTGGCCCTGGGCCTTGCCTGGCCCCAGTGGCTCTGGCTGAGCGCCTTTGTGGGCGCGGGCCTGGTCTTTGCCGGGGTGACGGGCTTTTGCGGTCTGGGCCTGCTGCTGGCCCGCATGCCGTGGAACAAAAAATAGTCTGCCCGCGCAGATGATGTTTTCCCGAAGGGGAAGGGCGCTCCTGCCAGGGGGGCCCTTCCCCTTTCGTTCACCCTTCACCATACACAGACGGCCCGTACCGGGCGTTTTCGGAGGCGGCATGACCTTCTCCTGCGTACTGCCCAGCAGCCTGCACGCATACTGTTATCATCCCCCCTCACCGTCGGCTCCCCGTCCCCTGCGGGGACGGCTGGCCCCCAGTCCCACGGGATACATGCATCTGGGCAATGCCTGGGCCTTCCTCCTGGCCTGGCTGGCGGTACGCAGCGCCGGCGGGACGCTGGTCCTGCGCATGGAGGACATCGACCCGCAACGGTCGCGCCCCGCATATGCCAGGGCCCTGGTGGAGGACTTGCGCTGGCTGGGGCTGGACTGGGACGAGGGCCCGGCCGTGGACGGCGTCATCTCGGCCGACGGCAGCGACATGACGGAGCAGGGCCCGTGCGGCCCCTATTTCCAGAGTGCCCGCACGGCCCTGTATGATGCCACGCTGGATGCCCTGGACCGTGCCGGGCTGGTCTATCCCTGCTACTGCACCCGCAAGGAGCTGCGCCAGCTGGCCGGAGCGCCCCATGTGGACGATGCCGGGGCCCCCTATCCCGGCACCTGCCGTCATCTGGGCCCGGAAGAGCGGCACCGGCGCGAGGCCCAGGGGCGGCGTGCCTGCCTGCGCCTGCGCTGTCCCGAGGGACGTTTCCATTTTCAGGACGGCCTGCTGGGCGGGCAGTCCTTCACGCTGGAGGACTGCGGCGGCGATTTTGCCCTGCGCCGTTCCGACGGTGTGGTGGCCTACCAGCTGGCCGTGGCGCTGGACGATGCCCTGATGGGCATCACCCAGGTGGTGCGGGGGCGCGACATCCTGATGTCCACGCCGCGCCAGCTGGCCCTGTTGCGCCTGTGGGGCTTCGAGCCGCCCGCCTATGCGCACATCCCGTTGCTGCTGGACGGGCGGGGAGAGCGTCTGGCCAAGCGTCACCAGAGCCTGGGGGTGCGCGAGCTGCGCCGCCAGGGGGTAACGGCGGCGGAGATCGTGGGCGTTCTGGCCCTTCTGGCCGGTCTGCGCCCGGACATGCGGCCGGTGGCGGCAGCGGAGCTGCTGCCGGACTTCCGGCTGGAGCGGCTGCCCCGCCATGACGTCTGCCTGTGCGATCTTCCCCGCATACCGGACTGGCTGCGCCCCCTGTGTCTGCCGTGCTGACGGGCGGATTTGTCTTTTATGAAAAAAAAAGCTATGTTTAGCTCTTAAAATTTCTTGCCCGTTGTCGGGCTGGAGGCAATATGAGCAAGGTTCTTGATAAGGCCTTTCTTGACAGCGTGTTCCCCCCGGAACGCACGGAGGCGTTTTTCGACGCCCTGTTCGGCGGTGCTGAGGAAGGCGCCTATGACATCGTGCTGGTCTGCCGCTCCGAAGGAGAAGGAAAGGCGGAACTGGCTTTTGAGCTGCACCAGCGTCCCGGAAAATGTCTTGCCTGCAATCTGACCTACGGCCTGCCGCAGGTCTTCCAGCGCCATCCTGTCCTCAATGTGGCCGGTGTGGCCCGCGCCGTGGCGGAAAAGCTGGGCTGGCCGGCGGACAAGGTCCGCTGGTGGCTGGGGCATACCGAGGAAGTCAGCCGCAGCCTGCACGTCATCCCCCTGTACCTGGAAAGGACTGCCGACTGATCTGGAAGGCAGGACATATTTCCGCTTGACAGTCAGGCCGTATTTTGACACAACAAACCGTCCGCCAGCTTAGCTCAGTTGGTAGAGCAGCTGATTCGTAATCAGCAGGCCAAGAGTTCAAGTCTCTTAGCTGGCTCCAGAAAGAAATAAGCCCTTACGGAAATCTCCGTGAGGGCTTTTCTGTTTATGGGCTTTAGCCTGTTGAGCGCCTGACAGGCGCGAAACAAAAAACCACCCGCTATGCGGGTGGAGACAATACGTTATACACACAAAAACACCTTTCCGATACGATGAAGTTGTTCAAGCCCATCACAACGTTAACGGAAAGGTGTTTTTGTTATGGGAACCAAGGCTCATAGCCTAGCGCATGCGAAATGGTTGTGCAAGTATCATATCGTCTTTACTCCAAAATATAGAAGGAAAATAATCTTCGCACAGCTCCGTGAAAGTATAAAAGAAATTCTGCAATGCCTCTGCAAATATAAAGGGGTTGAGATTCTGGAAGGGCATCTGATGCCGGATCATGTCCACATGCTGGTGTCCATTCCTCCTAAAATCAGTGTGGCAAATTTCATGGGCTACCTGAAAGGGAAAAGTTCGTTGATGATATTCGATAAGCACGCAAACCTTAAGTATAAGTTCGGCAACAGAAAATTTGGGGCCGAAGGATATTATGTCAGTACGGTGGGGCTTAATGAGGCAACGATCAAAAAATATATCCAGGATCAGGAACGCCACGATATTATAAGAGACAAGCTGACATCACGCGAATATCAAGACCCCTTTAAGGGGTAGCCAAGGCGGCAAGGGCACTGGGCTTGAACAGCGTGAAAGCCAGCGTCTTTAGGCGCAGCCGGTAACAGGCCCTTACAGGGCCAGAGCAAACCACCCGCTTTGCGGGTGGTTCTGATTGGGGTTCCACCGGGGGCCATGAAAACGAAAATCAAAGGGTGCGTGCGTGAGGATGGGGGCGCGGATCATTGCCTATACCGCTTAGTTTCTTCTTGGGGATAATACCAGATGTTATGTCAAAAGAAGCATATTTCATTTTGTAGTTATATGTTATTGATAAATAATCTTTAGTTATCTTTATGTTAAATATATAGATAGTTTATTATTAATTTATATAAAATCTACTATTTAACAGTTCAAGATATATCAATCATGGTCTTGTGCGTTTTCTGAAATTTTCTCGCCTGAGCTCCAAGAAGTGAGGAAATCAATTTTGCTTTATCACAAACTTCATTTATCAATAATGAAGAAAGTTCTTTAGTTATTCTTACTGTAGGTACAGAACACCCTAATGTTGCAACGATGCTTCCACTATAGTCGAATATTGGTGATGCAACACATCTGACACCTTCGAAAATCTCTTCATAGTCAAATGCGATTCCTTCATTCCTGACATCTGCAAGTTCCTCAATGAAGGATGTGATGTCTTCTGCAGAAATCTTTGGATTTTCTTGGCAGATCTGGCCAAGTACACGCATGACATCCTGTTCATTTTGAAAGGCAAGCCAAATTTTTCCTGATGCTGAAGGATAGATTGGAAAAGATGAGCCAATTATAGAGTCAAGACGGAGATGGTGGCGGGACATCTGCTGATCGACAACGACCATATCGCTCCCCGAAGCCATGCAAAGGTTGACTGTCTCATTGACGATACCGACCAGTTCCCGACAATGCGGGCGGGCGAGTTCAACAAGATTGTTGTTGCCTACGATCCGGCGCCCTAGCTGAAAGAATTTTAAGGTCAGCGCATAGGCTCCACCACGATGTTCCTGGCGCACATAGCCTAGTTCTTCAAGAGTTAGCAAGATGCGTTGCAGGGTCCCTTTTGGTAAGGCTGAGACTTTTGCCAGCTCTCGAAGATCCCAGAGGGATTTATGTGTCATGAGTTCAATGACGGAAAAAGTTTTCGCAAGGCTGCTTATAGTATAGTATTTTTGTTCTGCCATAACGATTCCTGCGATCCTTCTGCAACAGGGTAGCAACATAGCACAATCGAAATTATTTTGTAATTATAGGTTATTATGCCATCGTTTGACAAGGCCGTTCTCCAGGCCCATCTGGTCGAGTATCCTCCCACAGAAATGCACCAGTATGTCTTCTATATTTTGTGGTAAAACATAGAATGCGGGCATGAAAGGCATGAGTACGGCCCCGGCCATGGCCAGCCTGTGCATATTTTCAATATGGATGACATTGAGAGGGGTTTCCCGAGGGACGATGATGAGCTTTCTTCCTTCCTTGAGTGTGACATCCGCAGCCCGATGGAGCAAATTCATGCCGGCACCACTGGCAATGGATGCCAGCGAGCTCATGGAACATGGACAAATGATCATGCCGTCATGGTGCCAGGATCCACTGGAAGGGCCTGCCGCCATATCGGCCGCATCATAGACGGTATGGGCATAAGCTCGGAAGGAATCCGCCTTGCAATGGCATTCATGCTGCAAGACGCGTTCTGCCCCAGGTGATACTATAAGATGAACTTCCACGTCGGCCAGATAATGGAGGTTCTGCAGCAAGCACGCTGTCAGCGGCATGGCGCTGGCCCCGCTGACGCCAACGATCAATCTTTTCATGTCCGAGCTCCTTGAAGGGGATTATTGTGCCAGCCGCCGGCGCTCCAGGATTTCCATGCCGATTTTGACAATGCATACACAGATGCCCGCCGTGATGAACATCATGAACAAACCGCTGAAAACCGCCATGCCGCGCAGACCGGAAAGGCCTGTCGTCGAGATCAGCAACAGGGCCATCACTCCGGCAGTGATGCCCCAGACGGCCTTCAGCCGTCGGGGAGCCTCTTCATTGATGGACAGTCCCTTGGTGGATAAGGTTGCCAGCACCGTGGTCATGGGATCTGCCAGGGTGGCGAAAGAGGTCATGGTACAGATGATGAACAGGAAGATCAGTACCCCACTCAGGGGGAAGGTCTGGAGAACGGCGACCACGGTGGATTCCAGTCCGTGGCTTTGCACGAAGCCCCAGACGTCCATGACGTTGTTCCACTGAAAGTAGATGGCAACGCTGCCAAAAGTGTTGATCCAGAAATATACGAAAATGGTGGGCGCGAAGATGTTCATCAGCAGGAATTGGCGCACGGTGCGGCCTTTGCCGAGACGAGCCAGGAACAGGCCGATGGGCGGCGCATACCCAAAGAAAAAGGCCATGTAGACCACCAGCCAGGAGTTGGACCAGGGGTTGTCCATGAACTTGGTGCTCATAAGCGAGCTGTTGTGGAAAAAGGAGCTCAGCGTATAGCCGAAGACTTCCGTGCCCATGGTCAGGATGAAGGAAGTGGGGCCCACAAGGAAGACGAAGAACATCAGGAAGATGAAAAGGCGCGTGGTCTGTTGCGAGAGGAAAGACATGCCCCGGCGCAGGCCGCTGATGGCCGAGATGACGAACAGGCCGGTACCGGCGACGCAGATAAGCGTGTCCATCATAAAGGAACGCGGCAGGCCCGTCAGATGGGAGAGCATGCTGGAGACCATCATGATCAGGGAGCCCATGCTGCTGATGACAGCGAAGCACAGGGAGAACAGGCAGATGGTATGCACCACGCAGCGGCTGAGCTCAAAATACCTGGAAGGCACGATGACGGCGAAACAGTCGATGATGGAGAGGGGACGGTTGTTGTTGAAGCACATGACCGCGAAGGTCACGCCACAGATAGAGTAGAGGCAGTACTGGGCCACGCTCCAGTGCATGATACTCTGCGAGATGGCAAAAACAGCGGCCTGGTGAGAGCCGGGGGCAATACCAAGGTTCTCGGTGGGGGGCTGCATCAGATGGTAGATGGGTTCACCTATGCCCCAGAACAGGATGCCGATACCGATACCGGCACACAGAGAAATGGCAAACCAGCGCCACAGGCTGAAGTCGGGCTTGGCATGGCGGCCGCCGATCCTGATGGAACCAATGGGAGAAGCGATGATGCAGAGCGTGAAAACGACGATGCATACGGAAAGGAAGACTGTGAGCCAACCGGTATTATTGAGCAGAAAAGTTTGGACGACCTCCATCATTGCAGTGAAATTCGCAGGAAAGATAACAGCGATAAGTACAAAAAGGAATATGATACTGTAGCCTATGGCAAAAGTCAGTTTGTCTACGCTATATGGTGATTCACTCATGAAAATCTCCTTAAGAACGCGGCCCAGATAGCATTTGGGGTATCATGAAGACAAAAAGGGGGAGCTGATGCTCCCCCTATGCCATTGTGATATCCTGCATTTGTGAGGCTGGAGTCGCATGCCTCGATGAAGAGTGCCTTACAGATGCACCGTCATGGCGCTGAAAAAATAGCTGTTGAGGAAGGCAGTGCCGCCCCCTGTCTTTGTTCTGTCCCGATGTTATTCCACGACGCACACACAGTCGAGTTCCAGCAGGCAGCCATGCGCTATATTGCTGACTTCGACACAGACACGGGCAGGCCGGTGCTCACCCATGAAATCGGCATACACTGTGTTGAAGGCATCGAAGTCGTGCATGTCCGTGATGAATACGGTCACTTTGGCGATATGGGCGATGGCCAGCCCGCAGGCATCCAGCACCGCTTTCATGTTGGTGAGGGTCTGGGTGGCCTGTTCGGCCATGTCTTTTCCCACCACTTCACCCGTCACGGGATGGAAAGGCACCTGGCCGGAAAGGTAATAGGTGTTACCGGCCTTGACGGCGTGGGAATAGGGGCCGACAGCGGCGCAAGCCTTGGGAGCATGCACAAATTCCATGATGACCTCCAGAGAGCGTATTGGATAGGGGATGCTATGGGAAAGGAGGCGCGGGGCGTAGAAGGGAGCCGCCCCACGCCAGGCACATGGGAGCTAGATTTCGCTTTTGGCGTTGAACTCCTCCCACATCAGGCGGGCGGTGGCGCCGATGGTAGGCAGGGGTTCCGGCGGCAGGTGGCTCGGGGTGGCGATACGGCGCAGGAAGCGCAGCTCCTCGCTGTCGATGCCGTTGATCCATTCGGCCACATAGTGGCCCATCAGGCAGGTCTTGGCCACGCCGGCACCTTCGCCGCTGGCCGAGGCGTACACGCTGGGATGCTTTTGGATCATGAGCGGCCGGAAGTTCATGGTCATGTTGATCATGCCGCCGTAAAGGTATTCGAAGTTGACATGCTTGATCTCGGGGAAACGGTTTTCAAAGGCCCGGCGCAGCTTGGGAACGGCCCGGCGGATGCGCTGGAAGGAGGTGGTGCGATGCGTGGCGTAGCTGAAACCGTTCCGTACGAAGATACGGTTGTCGCAGGTGAAGCGGACGGTGGTGCCGGCGGGATGTCCCGCGGTGCAGCCCCAGGGCTTGACGTCCTTGAAGTAGATGAGCTCGTCTTCGTTGAGCTGGCGGGTGAAGGCGCCGTAAGAAAGCACGGGGCAGAACGTGTTCTTCACAATGCCGAATTCCTCGATGAAGGGGCCACCGGTGACGACGACGTTCTTGGCCGTCAGTTCCTTGCCGTTGAGCAGTTTCACGCGGGCACGGGCGCCTTCCTCAATGCTCATAACGGGGCACTCTTCGAACACGTCAACATTTTCGGGCAGCACGGTGAACAGTCCGCGCAGCACGTCGGCAGGGTTCACCAGCAGGGTCCCGGGGGTGTAGAGGGCCTTTTTGTAGTAACGGGTGCCCAGACGCTTGGCCAGGACTTCGCCTTCATAGATCTCATACTTGACGTTCATGTGCTCGAGCTCTTCGACTTCGGTATCGATGAGCTTGAAGCTCTTGGTCTCGGAGCAGCACAGATATTTGCCGCAGGGATCCCAGTCCACCTTGATGCCGGAATCTTCGATGGCCTTGCGCATCCGGCCGATGATGAAGGTGTTGAGCTTATAGTACATGAAGTTGTCTTCAAAATTGGAATTGCCCTGGTCACCGAAATTATGGGGCACGTCGATGATGAAACCGGCATTCTTGCCGCTGTCGCCGTTGCCGATCTTGATGGCTTCGAAGACAGCGATTCTGGCACTGGGCTGCAGTTCAGCCAGACGGCTGGCGCAGCCGTATCCGCCGTAACCGGCGCCTACGACGATATAGTCATATTCCTTGGCGATCTTGTCATGGCTCTTGAACAGATGATCTTTGAAAGAGGACATCTCAAGCCAGCTCTGACCAGTGGTGGTGGGGAAACGCTTCACTTCACGCATGGTAGTTCTCTCTTCCTAAAAGATGCTTGTGCATACGCCGGCGGATCGTGCCTGCCGGCGGTCTGGCGGGCAAAAGGACGCTACTTCACGGGATGCAGGACGATGCGGGCATCGGCCACGGCCAGTCCTTTTTCCCAGGCAAAAACGGGGTTGAGGTCGACTTCGGCGACATCACGCAGCTCATCCACCAGGTGGGAGACCAGACAAACGGCCTCGGCCAGGGCTTCCAGATCGCAGGGCTTGGCGCCGCGCGCACCCTGCAGCATGGCCAGACCGCGGATTTCACGCACCATCTTGCGGGCGGAGGGCATGTTGATGGGGGCCACGCGGAAGGACACGTCCTTGAGCACTTCCACGAAGATGCCGCCCAGACCGAACATGACCGTGGGGCCGAAGGTCACGTCATGGCTGGCGCCAATGATGCATTCCACGCCGCCGGGCAGCATGGGGGTCATCAGCACGCCGAAGATGTCCGCGTCAGGCTTGTAGGCCAGGCCGTTCCTGACCAGGCGCTCAAAGGCTTCACGGGCGCTCCCGGCGGATTCGATGTTCAGGGCCACACCGCCGGCATCGGTCTTGTGCAGGATATCCGGGGATACGATCTTCATGACGGCCTTGCCGCCTATCTTCTGCCACAGCTCTGCCGCTTCGTCGGCGTTGCGCGCCAGGTAGTGCGGAGCCAGGTTCAGGCCATAGGCTTTGAAAATGTCGCGGGCTTCTGTCTCGACCAGGTTGCAGCGGTTCTGGGCGCGCACGGAATCGAGGATGGCACGAACTTTTTCGTGGCGGTCGGCGGGCAGTTCCACACTGGCACCGGCCAGTTCTTCTTCCAGGGCCTTGCGGCGGTCGGCATAACTCACCAGCGTACCCATGGAGCGTACGGCAGCGTCCACGGAACCGAATACCGGGATGCCGTTGTCGCTCAGGTAACGCAGGCATTCAGGCTGCTGTGGCTGGTAGATGGAATGCATGACCACAGGCTTGTTGGCCTTCTGCACGCGGGCAGCCATGCTCTTGGCCACGTCCATCTCCATAACGCGGAATTCTTCGGAAAGATCGGCATAGCCGCCATAAAGGCCCACGATGATCACACCATCCACATCGGGGTCGTCCAGCAGGACCTCCAGGCACCGGTCGAAGACCCACATGTCGGCTTCGGGCGTGCCGGCCAGGTCCACAGGATTTTTGATGGGGCAGTGCGGACGCAGGATGGCGCGCAGCTTTTCCTGGGTGGCCTGGGACAGCACCGGGGCTTCCAGCTTGAATCGCTCGCAGAAGTCGGTAGCCATGACGCCGTGACCGCCGCCGTCGGTGAGCACGGCCATGCGTCTGCCGATGGCGGGCTTGCACTTGGCGAAAGTCTCGGCGGTATCGAGCAGTTCGTTGGGACTGTCCACACGAACGACGCCCGCCTGCTCCAGGGCCGCGTCGAAGATTTTTTCACTGCCGGCCAGGGAGCCGGTGTGGGAAGCGGCGGCACGGGCACCGGCGGCGCTGCGGCCGATCTTGATGGCGGCGATGGGCGTCTTGAGCGAGGTCTTCTGGGCGGCCTTCAGGAACTTGCGGCCATCTTCCTCATCTTCCACACGCAGGCCTTCCATGTACAGCAGCAGTACCTTGGTATTTTCGTCCTGTCCGATATAGCTGACGAAGTCATTGAAGCGGATATCCATCTGATTGCCGATGGTGGCCCAGCAGCTGTAACCGAGGTTGCGGCTTTTGGCATTGAAGTTGATGTCGATACCAAAGTTGCCGCTTTGCAGCACGAGGCTCATGGGGCCGGGGGCCAGATCGATGATGCTCGCATTGAGGCTCACGGCAGAACTGTACATCCCCATGCAGTTGGGGCCCATGATGCGCAGATTGCCCTTGCGGGCCACTTCCAGCATCTGGCGTTCGATCTCCTTGCCCTCGGGACCGGTCTCGCCAAAGCCCGTGGAGACGACGATGGCGGTCTTCACGCCCTTTTCGGCACACTGCTCGATGATGGGGACTATATGCCTGGGAGCAATGGCCACGATGGCCAGGTCCACTTCACCGGGCACGGAAAGGATGTCGGGATAGGTAGGGTGACCGAGGATTTCACCGCCGGATCGGGAGACCAGATAGATGTCACCCTGGAACTTGTTGTCTATCAGGCTCTTGGCTGTCCAGTAGCCGTATTTCTTCGTATCGGACGAAGCGCCGATAAGAGCGACGCTTTTGGGACGAAAGAGAGGGACAAGGTCAGACATTGCATTCCTCCCGGGAGCTCTTGCAGTCACGCTGCCCCCGATGGCAGCGTGACCCGGTACATCTTGCCGTTTCCTGAGGAGCTAATCCTCCACCACGACGCCAATAGCCACATCCGGGCAGACGATGCCGCAGATATTGCATTTGATGCATTTTTCAGGATGGACCTGTTCCACATAATTGTATCCCTGGCCGTTGATATGGGCACTGATGGCCAGTACCTGCTTGGGGCAGGCATCCACACACAGGCCACAGGATTTGCAGCGACGCGCGTCAATGATGTGAACTTTAACCTTGCTCATAAGTTACCCCTTCAGGCCCGCTTCATAGCCGGTGTGCAGTGCCTTGATATTCATTTCCAGCAGGGCAGGCTTTTTGGCGCCCATGGTCTCCGTGAGGACCTGTTCGACGGTCTCCAGCTTGAGCAGGCCTGTCCTGGCCAGGACAGCTCCCAGCATGACCATATTGGCAGAGCGGACGGAACCGGCTTCCATGGCCATATCGGACACAGGCAGGCCCACCTGGACGAAACCCTCAGGGGCCCGGGGCTCTTCCACCAGCGAGGTGTTGCAAAACAGGGTGCCACCGGGAGCGGTGCCTTCGAAGCACAAGTCATAGATGGATTTGCTCAGGGCGACGGCCACAGTGGCATCCTTTTCTACGATAGGGCTGCCGATGGGGCCATCGGAAACGATCACATAGGCCGTGGAGTCGCCACCGCGCTGTTCGATACCGTAGGTCTGGGTCATGACGACCTTGAGCCCTTCCTTGATGGAGGCCAGGCAGACAAGCTTGGCCATAAGAGCGGAACCCTGACCGCCAGAACCGGAAAACATGCATTTAGTCAGCATTGTTCTGCTCCATTTCGTCCTTGAAGATTTGGGGCTGGAAATAACCGTTCATCTGGTTGGCACACCAGTCATAGGAGTCGCGTACGGATTTCTTGAGGCCGGTGGGACAGGGGACGATCATTTCCACGAAGGAGTAACCAAGACCGCGAACCTGACATTCGAAGGCCTTTCTGATGCTTTTCTTCGCGTGCATAATATGTTTGGCAGTGGCCACGCTCTCGCGTGCCAGGAATTTCACACCGGGCATGGCGCGCATCATCTCGGGAACCAGCAGGGGATAGCCCTGCCAGGTCACGTCACGTCCCTTGGGCGTAGTGGTGGTCACCTGGCCTTCGAGCGTGGTGGGGGACATCTGCCCGCCGGTCATACCGAACACGGTATTGTTGATCATGATGGTGGTGATGGGCATGCCCTTGTTGGCCGCATGGAGAAGGTCGCCGATGCCGATGGCGCTGGTGTCGCCGTCGCCGGCGTAGGTGAAGACGATGTTGTCGGGACGGGCCAGCTTGTATCCCACGGCGAAGGAAGGTGCGCGGCCATGGGTGGCTTCGATGGCATCGATGTCCATGTAGTGATGGGAAAAACCACCGCAACCGATGCCCACGATGGCTATCGCACGCTGGCGGATGCCCAGCTCTTCGATGGCTTCCGCCACCAGGCGGGTTACAACGCCGTGACCGCAGCCGGGACAGTAGCTGGTGAGTTTATCCAGGTTCAGGGTCTGGCCGTAATTCTTGCTAAGATTCTGCATCCGCTTACTCTCCCAGCAGGCTGTTGGTTTTGGCGATCATTTCATTGAGCGTGTACATGGGCATGTCGCCACCGGTCTTGCCGAAAAAGTGCACGGGTACACGGCCGTTCACGGCGAGACGCACATCGTCCACCATCTGGCCCAGATTCATCTCCACTACCAGAATCTGCTTCACACTGGCAGGGAGCTTGTCGAACGCCCTGACCGGGAAAGGCCACAGGCTGATGGGACGGATGCTGCCGACCTTTTTCCCTTCCGTACGCAGTTTGCGCACCAGATCCTTGCACATACGGCCATGGATGCCGAAAGCCACGACCACCAGTTCCGCGTCGTCGACGCTGTCCTCTTCCCACAGCTGCTCGTTTTCTGTGATGATCTCACACTTTTTACGCAGGCGTTCATTCATCTGGTAGCCGTCTTCGTGCGAGTAGCTGCCGGTGATCAGGGCGCGTTTGGGGTGGTCCTGCGTGCCGGTATAGGCCCAGTCGGACGTATCGAATTCGGCAGCGTAGTCATGGTACGCGGGAAGGATGGCGGATTCCGTGGTCTGAGCTGTCACGCCGTCAATAACGAAGAGCACCGGCGTGCGGTATGCATAGGCCAGGCGGATGCCGCGCGGCATGAGATCCACGATTTCCTGGCCGGAGGCAGGGGCCAGCACAGGGATATGGTAGTCACCGTGCCCACCGCCGCGGGTAGCCATATAGTAGTTGCTCTGTGCCCCTACGATATCGCCATCACCAGGGCCCACACGCATGGAGTCCAGCATGATGCAGGGCAGTTCGGCGCCGGCCATGAAGGAGATGGCTTCCTGCATCAGGGACATGCCGGGACCTGAGCTGGATGTAGCCGCCAGTTTGCCGGTGCAGGCCGCGCCGGCCAGAGCGCTGGAAACAGCCAGTTCGCTCTCCATCTGCATCATTTTGCCGCCGTATTTGGGCAGGATGACTGCGGTGCGCTTCATCACGTCCGTTGCCGGGGTGATCGGATAGGCGAAGTGATATTTGACACCGCAACGCGCCATGCTTTCGGCAAATGTTTCCGTATTTTTCAAGAACAAGGTTTCCTGCGACATATCCACCTCGGTGCTGTGAGGTCCTGGCCTCGATGAAGGTTGTTGCATTCTTTCCTGAAAAACTCAGAAGTCCTGATTGGTCGTTTTGTTTGTACCGTATTACGGTATTATATACCGTTTTTTAGACGGTACGCAGTTAGAGCTTATGTGTCAACGGGTTTACGGGATTTTATGAAAAAAAATTTTTAAGAATTTTTTGGGAAGGAAAAATTTTCCTAACCATTGACAGGAAATTTTTTTCTAAATATCGTTTGATATGGTATATAATACCGTAATACGGTATTATAAAAACAGAGCCATTACCCTCTCCCGGCCTGGAGCTGCTCACGCCGGGCCCTCACTTCAACCCGACCGGAGGGAACCATGTCATTCGCCACACCTATCAGCTTCGAGGAAGCCACACCGCACGCCATTCACAAGAAAGTTGCCACCGGCGCTTTCCTTGGTGTGATCACTGACGGCTACATCCTGGGCATCGTAGGCATCGCGCTCAGTTATGCCCAGGGCCCGTTGGGGCTGAACAGTTACTGGATGGGCCTCATCGGTGCCGGTGCCATGCTGGGCATCCTGTTCGGCAGCCTGCTCATGGGCCCCATTGCCGACCGCATCGGCCGTCGCAAACCCTTCCTCATCCTGATGGCTCTGTCCGTGGGCCTGTCCCTGTGGCAGTTCTTCATCACGGATCCCGTCTGGCTGGCCGTGGTCCGCTTCCTGCTGGGTATGACCGTGGGCGCCGACTACACCAGCGGCATCCCTCTGCTGAGCGAATGGACCCCGGCCAAGAGGCGCGCCCACATCCTGAGCTGGCACCTGGTCATGTGGACCCTGGGTTTCGTCATGTCCTATATCGTGGGGTCCTTCGTAGGCAGCCTTGGGGCCGAGAGTATGGGAGATGACGGCTGGCGCTGGATCATCATCTCTTCCGCAGTACCGGGACTGGCCGCTTTTCTCTATCGTTTCGGAACGCCCGAATCTCCCAGCTGGCTGGCCCGCCAGGGACGTGAAACCGAAGCTCTGGAGTTGATCCATACCTGGCTCGGCAAGGGCTACTGCCTTCCTGATTTGCAGGAAGAGCAGAAGGCTTCCGGATCGTGGTGCCGTTTGTTCAGCCCGGAATTACGCTACAACACGCTTGTTTCCGGTGTATTTTTTGCTGCCCAGGTCGTCCCTTTCTTTGCCATCGGCATCTTCCTGACCATCGTGCTGGAACAGCTCAATGTCAGTAACCCGCATGTATCCGGTATTCTGTATAACGTCTTCACCATGGCAGGGGTGCTGATCGGCACCTGGATCATTGATAAGATCACCCGGCGTTTTTACCTGCTCTCAACGTTTTATGGTGCGGCGGCTATCCTGACTGTTATGATTCTCTGGCAGACCATGCCGGGCACTCTGGCCATGATCCTGCTGGCGGCGCTGGCTCTGGTACTGGCCATGTCCATCGTTCTTGAATTCGCGTATCCCCCCGAGCTTTTTCCCACGGAACTTCGCGCATCTGGCGTGGGCCTGACTGTTGCCGTAAGTCGTATCGGGGCCGGCGGCGGTACATTCCTCCTTCCGGTTATCAGTGATGCCTGGGGGATCTATGCCTCCCTCTGGATGTGTGTCGGCGCGTTGCTCGTCGGTGGTATCGTGTGCCATTTGTGGGCGCCCGAAACTTCCGGCAGGGGCAGTAAGTAAGCATTCCAACCTTTCTTCATATCGTACCAAAGACACCCGCTGGAACGCTCCAGCGGGTGTCTTTGGTTCATCTGGGCTCAGGCCGCCCTGCGGGAAGATTCATTATAGGCGATCCTGTTATTCCCACCCGTATCGCAGAGCCAACGACTGACATGCCGAGTCCACAGGGGATACCAGCAGGAGCAGGGGGATGACTGGGGGCTGACACCCCTTTTGTGCCAATGTCGGTATCGCCTTGTAGGCGGTATGGGGGATTGGCGCCGGGTGCCAAAAAAGTGCTTGAAAAGTTGAAAATGGAAGGGAGAATTTTTATATATTATAAATAAAATGAGTATAATAGAGAAAAAGAACACGAACTTTCCATAAACTCCATGATCTGGAACGATCCCGTAGCAGGATGGGACATTCACTGCCGGACAGTGTCACCCCATCCCTGAGAGGTCAGCCATGCCTGTGTGTCCCACCTGCGGTTTCCCGGGAACGATCTACAAATGCGATGTTTGCGGCGATGTCCGTTGCAACGGCCATACGGTGAGCGCCGGCGGCCAGCGCGGCGCCTGCGGCACCACCAAGAGTCCCTTCGGTACGGCACAGCCGGCTGTGCCCAACGGCCGTTGCCGTGTCTGCCGCAAGGGCAGGTACAGAAAGATCTAGACCCCGCCGGGCGGTCCCGTCATGCGGGCCGCCCGCAAGGCCGGCCGTGCCCGGAAAGGGCGCTTCCCCGCATCGGGGCGGCGCCATGCCCGCAGGATGATGGCAAACGCCCTGCGCCGGTGCTATCCTCGCGCCCGGAACGGAATGTCCGGGCAGGAGGCTGTCCTGGAGGTCATGCCCGGCCTTCCTTTCCTTCTCCCGTGGAGTGCCGTTTCGGGAAAGCGTCCTTCTCATGGGCGCATCCCTTGCGGCGCTTCGTCGTGCCGTCACAATCTACCAAGGAGAGCTGTCATGCTGGGAGCCATCATCGGTGACATGGTGGGCAGTCCTTACGAGTTCCATCCCTGGCGGGGGGCCGCCGAGGCCTTTCCCCTGTTCTCTCCCCGTTCCCGCTTCACGGACGATACGGTGATGACCGTGGCCGTGGGCCGGGCCCTGATGCGGTCCCACGGTCAGGAGCAGGCCTGCCGGGAGGCCTTCATCGACGCCATGCACGAATATGGGCGTGCGTACATCCGGGCGGGGTACGGACAGCGTTTTTTCCGCTGGATCGTCACGGGCAGCCGCGAGCCGTACAACAGTTTCGGCAACGGCTCGGCCATGCGCGTCTCGCCCGTGGGCTGGGCCTGCGGCAGCCTGGAGGAGACCGAGCAGTATGCGGCCCTGAGCGCCTCCGTGACGCATGACCATCCCGAGGGCATCAAAGGGGCCTGCGCCACGGCGGCGGCCGTATTCCTGGCCCGGGACGGCGCCGGACGGGATGCCATCCGTGATTATGTCGCCTCCCGCTACGGCTATGACCTGGACCGCTCCCTGGCCGGGATCAGATCCTCCTACCGCCACAAGGAAAGCTGCCAGGAATCCGTCCCCGAAGCCATCATCGCCTTCCTGGAGAGCCATTCCTTCGAGGAGGCCGTGCGCAACGCCGTCTGGCTGGGGGGCGACAGCGACACGCAGGCCGCCATCGCGGGCAGCATCGCCGAGGCCTTTTACGGTGGCGTGCCGCAGGCGCTGCTGGATGCGGCGCTGGCACTCCTTGATGACCGTCTGCGCGGCGACGTGGCGGCCTGGTATGCCTGGCTGGCGGAGCACAGGGGCATCCGGCTTGACAGGAGGGCCGTTCCCGTTCAGGAACAGAAGACAGCTGTATCCGCAACAGGGAGGGACCGCATGGAGACCATGCCGAAAGCCGGGATGACAGGACAGTGGGAAACGACGGTGGACGAAGGGATGCTGGCCGCGGCAGTGGGCAGCGGGGAGGTCCGGGTTCTGGCCACGCCCGTGATGATCATGGGCATGGAGCGCGCCGCCATGGAGGCTGTCCGTTCCTGCCTGCCGGAAGGCGTGACCAGCGTGGGCACCCGTGTGGAGGTCAGTCACATGGCGCCGACACCCTGCGGCATGAAGGTGCGCTTTGCGGCCAGGCTCACAGCGGTCTCGGCCAACGGTCGCGGTCTGACCTTCGCGGTCTCCGCCCATGACGAGACGGGCCCCATCGGGGAAGGCGTCCATGAGCGCGTGGTGGTGGACAGGGAAAGATTCCAGAGCCGTGCCCAGGCCCGTGGCGGTCAGGGCTAGCACACAGGCCGCCAGGCCGGGCAGGAGCGCGGCGAAAAGGACCAGGCTGTATGGACAGGGAGGGGCAAAAGCTCCTCCCTGTTTTGGTGCCAGGCCGGAGCAGCGGCAAGGCTTTCGTGCCGTTGGGAGGAACAGGCGTGCCCTTCCGGCGGCGATCCCCCGTTTTCCCGTACGGTGCAAGGAAACGCTCTGGTCCGGTGCTGCCCGCCGCTACAGCCGGGGTGCCGGTGCATGAGACAGGGCCGGCGGACGGGAAAGGACTTGCCCGCCCGGGGAAGGGTAGGGTCAAAAAGTCTTTCCGCGGAGAAAAATGCGGGCCGCAGGATACGGCGGGCCGTGCCTGTCCTGTGCGACGTTCCCTGGTCATGGCCCCGGGCCTGCGGCTCCTGCCGTTACGGAGCCTGCGGCCTCACCGGCCTGCACGGGGCGCCACGGACAACATGGCTTGCCCTTTGCCGCGATACTGCGTACTTGTCTGGCAACCGCTCCCCCGGCCGCATGTCCCGGGGACGAAGACGGTACGGCAGCCCCCTGTTCCGTGCCGGATCGCAAGGCATCGAGGAGGCACGCGTGTTTTTTATCGGCTCACTGACCTGTCTGAGCATCTTTCTGGCCTGGCGCCTGGCCGCGCCCTGGTGCGCGCCGTTCCTGGCGGTCTGCGTGACAGCCCTGCTGCAGGTCCTCGCGGCCATGGGGGGCGTCTATCATGAAGTCCGCCTTGCCGTGGCCGTCCTGTCCCTGCTCTCCCTGCTGCCGGTCTGCCTTTCCCTGTTCGCCGCCGGGGCCCCCTGGCGCCGTTATGCCCGGACGGCGGCGCCTTCCCTGCTGTTCGCGGGCCTGCTGCTCCTGTTTGCCTGGCATTATGCCGGGGCCAGGCTCGTCTACTGGGACGAATTTTTCTGGGGCGGCTTCGTCAAGCACCTGGTGCTGGAGGATGGCCTCTGGACCTGGGGGGCCGTGCTGCCCCGTCATGACTCGGTGCTGCTCTATCCGCCCATGGTCACCATCCTGCAGGCCCTGCTCCAGCCCATGGGGAGCTTTTCGGAGCCTGCCGTGGCCCTGGGCGAGGCCGCAGTCCTGCTTTCCGCCACCGGTGTCGTCATCCATCTGGCCCGCGAGCGGGGCCTTTCGTTCTGGCCGGTCTGCTTTTGTGCCCTGGTGACGTTCGGCCTGCTGCGTTCCCTGGGGGCCCATGTGGATTATGGTTCCTATGTCTTCGGCTATGCGGAAAGCCTGCAGGTGGCCCTCTACACGGCATTGGCCATGCTGGTAGTCTTCTCCTGCCAGGAACGGTTGCCATATCTGATCTTGCAGGCGGGCTGCGCGGTGCTCATCCTGTGCAAACCCACCGGGATATTGCTCGTCCTGTGCGTGCTGGGCGCCTTTGCGCTGCGGCAATGGCACGGTGCGGCAAAGCAAAGATGCCGCCATGTGGCGTGGTCGATCGCCAGAGTGGTCTGGCCGGCTGTCCTGTGCTGGGGACTGTGGAAGATCTACCGTGCCATCTGCATCACGGGGGCGGCCGGAGCGGATTTCTCCGCCATGACCAATGCCTGGGGCCTGGAGACCATCGTTGATGCCGTGCTTGTGTATGCCCGGGCGTTTCTGATGCGGCCTCTCGTCAGTATTCCGGCCATAGGCCTGCTGACGTTCGCGACCGGCACGGCTCTGTTGCTGCTCCTCTCCTGCGGCGGGAGCTGGTACCTGCTGCGCAAGGATCCCCGGCTGCTGCCGGGGGGCAGGGGCCTTGCCGCACTTCTTCTGGCGGCAGGTTTTCTGGCCTGGGTGGCAGCCCATGCCTATGCGACCATGGCCTTTATGGATGCGCGGGAGCTGGCTTCCGCGGCCAGCTATGAGCGTTATGCCGCTGTCGGCATGGGGCCTTTGCTGGTCGGGACGGTCTTTCTTTTTCTGCTGCATGCCGCACAACAGGGGCATCTGTGGCAGGCCAGGCTCGTCCGCTGCCTCACTGTGGTGCTCATGGCCGTGGTCATGTATTTTTCGCTGCAACGGCCTGCGGGTGTCCCCGGACATCTGGCCGAGATGGAACAGGCCGCCCGGCTCCTGCAGCGATCTACGCCGGAGGGGGCTTCCTGGTGGCTCGTGGCCGGAGAGGCTTCCTATGAATATGGCATGATCTGCCGTTATCTGGTAATGCCGGAACGCAGCGCTGGTCGTGTGAGCGAGCGGGTGGAATTCAATCCCGTGGATTCCCTGGAGGAACAGTTGCTCGGCGGCAGGCTGCCTGCCGATTTGCGGGAAACAGCCCGGCGGCAGAATGTGGATTATCTGCTCCTGTGGCGTGTCCCCGACGATTTCGTGGCGCGCTACGGCAAGGAGCTGGGCTTGCATGAAGGTGAGGGGTTCCCGCTCCTCCTGCGTCTTGATGCCTGGCGCGAGGGAGCACGGGACTTTCCTGAGAAGATCGTCCTGCCGGCGGGGAACGGCCGGTGATGGAGGCGGGATGCGGTGCGGCCGCATCCCGGCCAGGGGAAAATGCTATGGAACATACGTGTGAACTGACTATCCTGATGCCCTGCCTGAACGAATCCGAGACACTGGCCACCTGCATCATGAAGGCCAAGGCCTATCTGGAGCGCTCCGGCGTCGACGGAGAGGTGCTGATAGCGGACAACGGCAGCACGGACGGATCCCGGGAGATAGCCCGCGGCCTGGGGGCCCGGGTGGTGGATGTGGCGCAGAAAGGCTACGGTGCGGCCCTGCTGGGAGGCATCGCCGCGGCGCGCGGCAAATACATCATCATGGGTGATGCCGATGACAGTTACGATTTCTCCAGCCTCCAGGTCTTTGTGGACAAGCTGCGCCAGGGCGTGGATCTGGTCATGGGCAACCGCTTCAGGGGCGGGATCGCTCCCGGGGCCATGCCGCCGCTCCACCGTTATCTGGGCAATCCGGTCCTGAGCTGGATCGGGCGCCTGTTCTTCCGTATCAGTATCGGGGATTTCCATTGCGGGCTGCGTGGTTTCAATACCGAGGCCATCCGGCGCTGCGGCCTGAAGACCACAGGCATGGAGTTCGCCTCCGAGATGGTGGTCAAGGCCTCCCTCTACGGCCTCAGCATGGCCGAGGTGCCCACCACTCTGGCCAGGGATGGCCGCAGCCGCCCGCCGCATCTGCGTACCTGGCGCGATGGCTGGCGTCATCTGTGCTTTCTGCTGACCTATGCGCCGCACTGGCTGTACATGTATCCGGCGCTGGCCCTGATGGGCGTGGGCCTGCTGGGCGTGCTGCTCCTGCTCTCCGGTCCCCTGTCCGTGGGCAGCGTGACCTTTGCCAACAAAAGTTTCGTGACCTTCGCCATGCTGCTCATGCTGGGCATGCAGGTCATGGGGCTGGGGGTCGTGGCGGCCGGGCTGGCCGGGACGCATCTGCCGGGCCGGGGCGTCAGCCTGCTGGCACGCCTGGCCTCCCGTGACAGGCTGGCGTTCGTGGCCCTGGCCTTCCTGGTCCTGTTCGGGGTCAGCTACGGCTATTGCTTCTCCGCCTGGTCAGGTGCCGGTTACGGTGATATGGCATCGCCCTTTGTGGACAATCTGAGCATCCTCGCCATCGTCTTCGGCGCCATGGCTGTTTTTTCCTTCATGCTGGCGTTCATCATCGCCGTGTGCAAGGAATTCGGCATGCGGCAGTGAGCCCCGGCAGGCGCGGGAAAGAGAGAGGGCCGGAGCCGGGGCCTTGCCTGCCATCATCAAAACAGGTAGGGGATCAAGCATGAGATACTGCGCTCTCTTGCTGTGCTGCCTCCTCTGGGGGGCCCTGACCGTCGTCGCCTCCCCCCTGGATGCGGACAGCTTCTTCACCGTGGACATCCCTGAAGGCTGGAGCATCGAGGCCCGGGACAAGGGCTCCGTGACCTTGCTTTCCCCGGATGCCGGCATCATGGTGAGCCTGGTGACGGGCCTCAACGGGGGGCGCAGCCGTGCCGATATCGTGGAAGCGTACCGCAAGATGCTGGATGCGCCGGATGTCCGCCCCCGGGCCGATGATGTCTACGAGCTGCAGGGCCATGCGGGGGAGATCCCCATGCGGGGCGTGCTGGCGCTGGGGGCCGACCGGCATGTGCTCGTCCTGCTGGCCGGGAAGGTGGACGATGCCCGGGCCCAGGCCATCGTGGATTCGCTGGCCCTGAAAAAATAGCGTGCGGGCCGTTCCGCTTCCTTGCGGGGGCGGGGCACCGGCCCTGATCCTGAAAACGCATCTGTCCCTCGCGGGGACGGAGCGGCATCCCCCCGGCATGGGCGCCGGGGGAGAGCCCGTCCCGCATGGGGGGCCGTCTGTCCTGCCAACTGAAAATTTCAAATGGAAGCGTCCGTCCCGCATGGGAGAGGAGCGGACCTTGCGTGAAGAAAGATCGTCGTCCCTGGGATGGCGGTCTTTTTTTATGGCAAGGAGAAAGGCGACGCGTACGGCTGCCCCGGCAGGCGGCTGTCCGTGCAGGGAAAAGATGGCGCGGTCCCGGGCCTGGGACCATGCCCGCCGCCGGCATCAGGGGCGGGAGGACGTGAGGGGTCTGGCACGGGACCGGCCGTGTCGGGCGGGCCGGGAGGACATGGCAGGGATGGCGGGTCGCACCACAGGCGCGGCCGGGGCCGGAAAGGCCGCTGCCACGCGCAGGATGCGGCTGCCGGCCCCTTGTGGGGCGGCTGCAATGGGTATATGCTCCAAAGATTCCGCCTGCCTCTGGCGTGAGCAGGCGCACCGTTTTTACAAGGGATGTTTTCCATGTCGAATCATAGCGAGTACCTGAACAAGGTGTTGTTGAGCCGGGTCTACGACGTGGCCGTCGAGACCCCGCTGGATGAGGCCGTGAGCCTTTCCCGCCGCCTGGGCAACCGCGTGCTGCTCAAGCGGGACGACCTGCAGCCTGTGTTTTCCTTCAAGCTGCGCGGCGCCTACAACAAGATGGCCCGTCTTTCCCCCGAGGAGCTGCGCCGCGGCGTCATCGCCGCCTCGGCCGGCAACCATGCCCAGGGGGTGGCCTTGGCCGCCCGCCGTCTGGGCTGTGAGGCCGTCATCGTCATGCCCGTGACCACGCCCGCCATCAAGGTGGACGCCGTGCGCCGCCTGGGCGGACAGGTGGTGCTGTTCGGTGAGTCGTTCAGCGACGCCTGGCGGCATACGCTGGACCTCATCAAGGAGACCGGCTACGTCTTCATCCCGCCTTTTGACGACCCCGATGTCATCGCCGGACAGGGTACCATCGGCATGGAGATCCTGCGTCAGCATCCCGACCCCATTCACGCCATTTTCGTGCCCATCGGCGGGGGCGGGCTTGCCGCCGGCGTGGCCGCCTATGTGAAGAACCTGCGGCCCGAGATCCGCGTCATCGGTGTGGAACCTGTGGACTCCGACGCCATGCGCCGTTCCATCATGGCCGGGCACCGCGTGGAGCTCAAGGACGTGGGCCTGTTCGCCGACGGCGTGGCCGTGAAGCTGGTGGGCGAGGAGACCTTCGTCCTCTGCCGTGACCTGCTGGACGACATCATCACCGTGGACACGGACGCCATCTGCGGCGCCATCAAGGACATTTTCGAAGATACCCGCGTGGTGGCCGAACCGGCCGGCGCGCTGGCCCTGGCCGGTCTGCGCGCCTATGCCCGCGCGGGCAATCTGCGCGACACCACCCTGGTGGCCGTGGTCAGCGGCGCCAACATGAACTTCGACCGCCTGAGCCATGTGGCCGAGCGGGCGCGCTTCGGCGCCAACCGCGAAGCCCTGCTGGGCGTGACCATCCCCGAGAAGGCGGGCAGCTTCCGCCAGCTGGTGCAGGCCATCAGCAACCGCAACATCACCGAGCTGTGCACCCGCTTCGCCGACCCGGTCAACGCCCATGTGCTGGTGGGCATCGACATCAAGAACAGCGACGAGGTGGCCTCCGTGCTGGAAGACCTGCGGGCCGCCGGTTTCACCGCCTGCGACCTCACGGACAACGAACTGGCCAAGCTGCACCTGCGCCACATGGTGGGCGGCAACGCGCCCCAGGTGCACAACGAACGCCTGATCCGCTTCTTCTTCCCCGAGCGGCCCGGTGCCCTGCTCAATTTCATGGACGCCATGCGCGTGACCTACAACTTCACCCTGTTCCAGTACCGTTATCACGGGGCGGACTTCGGCCGCGTGCTGCTGGGGGTGGAGGTGCCCGAGGAACGGCGCGAGGACTTCGAGGAGTTCCTGGCCCGCGTGGAACGCATGGGCTATCCGCATGTGGACGAGACGGACAACCCGGCCTACAAGATGTTCCTGGGCTGGCATCACGACAACTGATGCCGGTCCGCACGGGCAGACCGTTCCGTGTTCAGGAGGCCGTTCCTTCGGGGGCGGCCTCCTGCCGTTGGGAGGCCGGAGGCACGGGGGCCGGGGCGGAGCTTCCATGCCGCGGCGCAGGGCAGGTCCGGCGCCGCCGGAATGGCCGCGGCCGCGCGCCGCAGGCTGTACGGGACCTGTCCCGGCCCTCCCCGGCAGCCGTCCCGTCGTCATTGACAAGCCGGGACAGTTGGCCGAACATGGACAAAACCGGTATCGCCAACTTTTTACCGTCTGGCAGGACGCTATGATTCGCATTCAGGAAATTCTCGACAAGGTGGCGGCCAACAACCATGACGCCAATCTGGAGCTGATCCAGAAGGCCTATGTGTTCGCCGCCACAGCCCACGCGGGGCAGACGCGCCTTTCGGGCGAGCCCTATCTGTCCCATCCGCTGGCCGTGGCCTATACCCTGGCCGACATGGGTTTCGACGAGCCCACGGTGGCGGCGGGCCTGCTGCACGATACGGTGGAGGACACCGGCACCACCATCGAAGAGATCGACGACAAGTTCGGCGAAGATGTGGCCGACATCGTGGACGGTGTCACCAAGATCAGCATGATCGTCTTCGAGAACAAGGAAGAGGCGCAGGCCGAGAACATCCGCAAGATGATCCTGGCCATGAGCCATGACATGCGCGTGCTGATGGTCAAGCTGGCCGACCGCCTGCACAACATGAGCACCCTTGATTTCCAGAAGCCCCACAAGCAGCGCCGCATCGCCCAGGAGACCATGGACATCTACGCGCCCCTGGCCAACCGCCTGGGCCTGTACCTGCTCAAGCGCCAGCTGGAGGACCTGAGCTTCAAATACCTGCGGCCGGACATCTACAACCAGATCGACCACTGGCTGGACGCGCATCAGGTGGTGGAAAAGCAGATCATCGAAAAGGTGGTCTCCCTCATCCAGGACCTGCTGGCCTCCAACGGCCTGGAGGGGCAGGTCTACGGGCGCATCAAGCACAAGTACAGCATCTACAAGAAGATGCAGTCCCAGTCCCTGACCCTGGACGAGATGCACGACATCATGGCCTTCCGTGTGCTGGTCAAGGACATCCGCGACTGTTACGCGGTGCTCGGTCTGGTGCACTCGCAGTGGAAACCGGTGCACGGGCGCTTCAAGGACTACATCTCCATGCCCAAGGCCAACGGCTACCAGAGCCTGCACACCACGGTCATCGGGCCCGAGGGCGAGCGCATCGAGATCCAGATCCGTACCGAAGAGATGCACCGGCAGGCCGAGCACGGCGTGGCCGCGCACTGGCTGTACAAGGAGAAGGGACGGGTCAACTCCAAGGACCTGGAGCAGTTCTCCTGGCTGCGCGAGATCTTCGAGCGCCAGAGCGACGAGGCGGATTCGCGCGAGTTCATGCATTCGCTCAAGCTGGACCTGTTCAAGGACGAGGTCTACGTCTACACCCCTGCCGGTGACGTGAAGGAGCTGCCCGAAGGCGCCACGCCGCTGGACTTCGCCTTCCACATCCACAGCAAGGTGGGGCACCACTGCGCCGGGGCCAAGATCAACGGCCGGCTCATGCCGCTGGGCACGCCGCTCAAGAACGGCGACATCGTGGAGATCATCACCGATCCTTCGCGCAACCCCAACCGCGACTGGCTCAAGATCGTCAAGACGGCCCGCGCCCGCAGCCGCATCCAGCGCTACCTGCGCACCGAGGAGCGCGCCCACGCCCTGGCCCTGGGCCGGGACATGCTGGAAAAGGAAGGCCGCAAGGTCAGCCTCAACGTGGCGCGCGCCCTGAAGGACGGACAGCTGGCCATCGTGGCACAGGAGATGAACTTCGAGAACGTGGACGAGCTGGTGGCCTCGGTGGGGTACGCGCACATCACGCCGCGCCGCGTGCTCAACAAGCTCTATGCCGTCCTGCACCCCGACAATGCCGCGGCCGCGGAACCGGCCACGCCCACCATCAAGGAAAGCAAGGAAGCCGCCAAGCGCAAGAGCGACGGGGTGGGCATCTCCGGCTGCGACGGCGTGCTCATGCGCTTCGCCAAGTGCTGCAACCCGGTGCCCGGGGATCCCATCATCGGCTACATCAGCCGCGGCATGGGGGTCACCGTCCACCGCGCGGACTGTCCCAATGTGAGCAATATGGAGCCGGAGCGCCTCATCTCCGTCCATTGGGACGGCGAGGAGAAAAAGCCCTACGAGGCCGGCATCTTCATCCTGGCCCAGAACCGCAGCGGCGTGCTGGCGGGCATCGCCCAGCTGCTGGCCCTGCAGGGCATCAACATCACGGCGCTCTCGTCGCGGGCGCTGGTGGACGGGCGTGCCGAGCTGCGCCTGACCGTGGAAGTGTGCAACGCCACCCAGCTCTACGATGTCATCGAGGCCATCCGGGGCCAGTCCGGCATCCTGGAAGTGGTGCGCGATACCGAAGAGGCCTAGCCCGGAATGCCGGGCTGCCGTGGCACGGCCTTTTTCCGCCGGGGAAAGACGCAGGGGACACCGCACGGTGTCCCCTTTTTCGTGGGGCATACCGCGACAGTTTTGGGCAACAATTTGCCAGGAACGGGTCTGTACCCGGCAGCCGTGGCGGCGTATCCCGGGATGCACAGGACAACGGTCCGTCCCCCGGCCGTGATCTGCCGGAGCGGGCGGGCACTGCCGGGCTGCGCCGACGGGAAGCGGAGCGCATCGCTGGGCTCCCTTCCCGGGCATGGCGGCAGCGGGCCTTCCATGCCGGGTATCCGGCACAACCGTGGCACCACAGGGTGGGAAGAGTATGGACAGGATACGGAAAGCAGAGGCGTACAGGAAGGAACAGGGAAGGACGGGGGCGTCGGCACTGGCCGGCACCGACCCCGAACTGGCGGCCATCCGGGACCGCCTGGAATATGGCGAGATCGCCGGGCAGGGCTGCCTGGATGCACGCCAGCGCCGCCTCATCACGCTGGTGGTCCTGGCCGCCATCCAGACGCCGGAGGGCATAGGGGAGGAGACACGGGCCGCCCTGCATCAGGGGGTGCGTCCCGAAGAGATCCGCGAGGCCCTGTACCAGTGCGCTCCCTATATCGGCTTCCCGAGGACGGAGGCGGCCCTGCGTCACGCCGATGCGGCCCTGGAGGCGGCGGGGATGGCCCTGCCCCTGCCTGAAGGCGGCACGGTGAGTGAAGAAGACCGCTTTGAGAAGGGGCTCGCCGTCCAGACCGGGATTTTCGGGGACGCCATCAGCAAGATGCACGCGTCGGCCCCCGAAGGGCAGCGGGAGATCCTCGTCCGCCATCTTTCCGCCTTCTGCTTCGGCGACATCTATACGCGCACGGGGCTGGACCTGCCGCTGCGGGAGCTGCTGACCTTTTGCATCATCAGCGCGCTGGGGGGCTGCGAGGCCCAGGTCAGGGCCCATGTACAGGGCAATGCCGCCGTGGGCAACGGCAAGCAGCTGCTGGTGGACGCCCTGCTGCAGATGCTGCCCTGCATCGGCTTCCCCCGCACGCTCAATGCCCTTGCCTGCGTCAACAGCGTGCTGCCCGAGGCCTAGAGCGCCCTGGCAGGCGGGCCCGGGCGTGCCGGACGCTTTCCCGTGGCGGTCTCCGGGGACACCGGGGAACGGTCACCGGGGCGGAGCGGCGGGGACGGCGCCGTCCCCGGGAAAAAGGGCGCCTGCTGCGGTGGCCCGCCTTCCCTGCCGGGCGAAGGGCCGGGTGCATCCCCACGCCTTTCCCGGACATGGAGAGGCCCGCAGGCACATGGCGCGGCCTGCGCCCTAAAGACCGCCTGCCCCGGTTTCGCCCAGGGGCAGAAGCGTGCGTTTCCGGCGGATGTCCCTGTGGGGCGGCTCGCCGAACAGGCGCTTGTACTCCCTGCTGAACTGGGTCACGCTCTCGTAGCCCACGGAAAGGGCCGCCGAGGCCGCCCGCATGTCCTCCATGAGCATCAGGCGCTGGGCCTCGTGGAGCCTGAGCTGCTTGAGGTATTGCAGGGGGCTCAGGCCGGTGACGGTCTTGAAATGGCGGTGGAGCGTGGACAGGGACATGCCCACCTGCCGTGCCAGCGTCTCCATGCGTACCGGGGCGCCCAGGTCCCGGCGCAGGATGGAGACGGCCTGCAGCACCTGGCTGTTCTGCGATCCCTGGGCATAGAGCCCGCGCAGCACATGGCCCAGGGGCCCGATCAGCAGAAGGTAGTGCAGTTCCTGCATGATCATGGGCGCGCGGATGGCGATCTGCTCCGGCTTGTCCAGCAGTTCGGCCAGGCGCAGCACCGCTTCCAGGAATTCCGGTTCGGCATCCGCCACGGCGACGCCGGGGCCGCCTTCCTGCGGCGCTTTGCCGGCAGGCCGCATCCTGAGCATGAGGTCCGTCAGGATCTGCCTGTCCAGATGGAAGAAGAGCGAGAGGAAGGGCTGCCCGGGGGCCGTATCGAAAAAGGAAGACGAGCTGGGCATGTCGATGCCGGAGACCAGGAACTGCCCCCGCCGGAAGATGAATTCCTGCGAGCCGATGAGCGAGCGCTTGCTCCCCTGGACGATGACGGACGCCAGGGGCTTTTCGAAACAGCGGTCAGGCGCGGGCGGGTCCTCGCGCCGGACGAGCACCAGGCCGTCGATGGGGCTGGGGCGGATCTCCGGGGCGGGAAGGTGCCGCAAGAGGATGTCTTTCAGTGCGGCAAGGAGCGTTTCGGTGGTGGGCAGGGCTGGAGACGGCATGGGATCCTCCCGGTTCTGTGTGTCCAGTGTAACCAAAAGACGGCATGGAGAGAAGATGCCGCGGATGGTGCCCGCAGGCAGATGGCACAAACGGGCAAATGGCCGGAGGAGGCCGTCTGTCTTCCCTGAGGAGGCTCCGTGCCCCGGGGCCGCGCGCTGTCCCGGCCCTGGTGAGGCTGGACATGCGGCAGGAACACCGGCACGGCGGCCCGGACATCGCCGGTATGGCGGGATGTCCGCAAGGCCGATGCGGCCGGACATGTCCGTAACACGCAACACAAGGAAACGATCATGCAGGAGAACAGGGGGCCTTTCGCCCGGGGCGGTGCCAACACGGCCTATGCCCGCTATTTTGTCGGCAACAGTTACTTGAACATGCTTTCCACCGAAGGGGTCATCATCGGTAACGTGACCTTCGAACCGGGATGCCGCAACAACTGGCACATCCATGAGGCCGCCAGCGGCGGCGGGCAGATACTGCTCTGCACAGCCGGGCGCGGCTGGTACCAGGAGTGGGGCAGGCCCGCACGCGAACTGCATGCGGGCGACGTGGTCCACATCCCCGCCGGGGTCAGGCACTGGCACGGCGCGGCCCGGGACAGCTGGTTCGTGCATCTGGCCGTGGAAGTCCCCGGTGAGGACTGCCGCTCCCGGTGGCTGGAGCCTGTCAGTGAAGAGGAGTATGCCCGTCTGCCCTAGGCAGGGGCGCCTTGCGTCCGGTGCCCGCGGCGCCGCGTGAGCCCGCCGTGCCGCCCCGGGGCAGGGAAAAAAGGGGCCGCCGCTGTTCCTGCAAAAAACAGCGGCGGCGGGGCGCGCGGGAAGGAGAAGCACGCGCGGGAGGGGGGCGGGGACCCGCCCCGGGAGGACTAGAAGGAGTAGGCGAAGATCAGCTGGGCTTTCCAGGCGTCCTGCTTGGACCAGTTACGGTCGCTGACGTAGCTCTTGTCCCAGGTGTCCCTGTCCATCATGTTGATGATGTAGCCGAGCTCGAGGTTGGCCTCCAGGTTCTCGTAGATCTGCCAGGAGTTGACCAGGTTGAATTCCAGCAGGCCGTCGTTGGTGGTCAGGTACGGGCCGTCCTGGACGGCCGTGGTGTCGTCCCAGGCCACGGCGGAACCCATGTACTTGACCATGGAGGGGCTGTTGGTGCCGCCCCAGTAGGCCACGCGGAAGGTGTGCTTGAGGTCTTCCACAAAGCTCACGTCCGCGATCTGCAGGCCGATGCCCCAGGTACCGGCGTAGGTCAGGTTGTTGTCGTAGAAGTTGTAGCCGGTGCCCCAGGCCAGGTTGCCGTCACCCATGAAGGACGTGAAGTTGCCCGATCCGGCGATGGAGGGCAGGCGTTCGGACCCGTTCTTGACGTTGCCGTCGTCACCGGAGGCATACCAGCCGAAGATGCCGGGGGTGCCCCAGTCCATCTTGTATTCCACCAGGGCCTTGACCAGCCAGCCTTCACGCTTGCTGTTGCCCAGTACCGATTCCACACCGCGCTTGAGCACGTCGTAGCGGCCCATGGCTTCCACATAGCCGTAGTTGATGTCGAATTCGATGTTCAGGGGATCGAAGGCCGTGATGGCCACGGGCAGGCCGGCCCAGAACATGGAACCGTAGGACTTGCCGGTGTGGCCGAGGCCGCCGGGGCCGAAGTTCATGCCGGGGTAGTAGCCGGGCAGGGTCACGTTCAGGGCGCCGTCGGCGGTCTCCACGCCGCCTTCGTTGAAGCGGGTGTTCTTGCCCTGCAGGCCGTACATGGCCCAGGGGGTCAGCTCCACGCCGTCGAACTTCAGGGGCAGCATGAGGGCGAAGAGATCCATGTTGTCCAGATAATTCTTGTAGCCGTTGCCGTAGGCTTCGCCATCGGCATTGGTGCCGGTGTAGTTATCGTTGAGCGGGCGCATCCAGAGGGCGGTGAGGCCCACGTTCTCGTTGAACTGGTAGCTGGCGACCACGGCGGCGGCGTCACCGTCCATGATGGCCGAGCCGCCGGCCACGTTGGGCAGGGCCACGGCCTGCAGGCCCATGCGGAGCTTGAGGTCGGTGTTGGGGACCATCCAGTCGATGTAGGCGTTCTTGAGCTTCACCACGCTGGTGGAGTCGGCCCCCAGGGCGCCGCCGCTTTCGGACTGGCCCCACATCTGGTCGCCGATCTCGAAGAACACCGTGCCGGACAGGGTCTCGGAGGCCACGGCATCCAGCTGCAGGCGGACGCGCTGACCGGCATTGAACGTATCCTCATGGTGGCGCTTTTTGTTGTCCACATCCTTGATGAGGCTGCCGTCACCCAGACCGAAGCCCACCAGCCATTCGCCGGAAGCCTTGAAATCGATGGCCCGGGCGCCGCTTGCGGCCCCCAGGAGCATGCCGGCGGCCAGCATGAGGGTAAGAATTTTTTTCATGACCTTCTTCCTTACTGTTTGAGGTTCACATCCATCAGGCGACAGCGGCGCCCCCCGACGCCGTGGCCGCCGCCCGGGCCGTATTCCGCGCCCTGGCGCGGGCCTTTTTGTCCTTGCAGCGGCAGTTGGGGCAGGTGCCCTTGCAGACATGCTTTGCCCTTTCAGGAACGATGAGGACCTTGTTGCCGCTCGCCGCCAGCTCGAAGCCGCGGGAGCCTTTATAGTGGATGCGCTGCGGTGCTATGCAAGGCTGGGGCGCGCCGCGCAGGGCGGCTGCCGCAGCGGGCTGGATGCGGGT